>JAOZRW010000004.1 GCA_029939995.1 Acidimicrobiia bacterium
CCGCGAGCGGCGTCCCCGGCCGACAGAACAGCGCAGAGGTTCGTGGACAGAGCACCGGCGAACGACGGCGAACGACTTCCCCTCCCGACGGACGTTGCCTCCTCTACCATCGCATCGTGGAACCCCGAGATCCCGCGTCACGCGTTCGGCCGCTCCCACCGGACGGCGAGCAGCACGAGACTGCCTCGCCGGCGAGGAGTTCAGGCAGGACGATCGCTATCGCAGCGGGGTCCCTCGTCGTCGCTCTGGTCATCGTCGTGTTCGGCGCCGGAGGTAGTGACGAGCCGGAGTTCCCCGACCCCGGAGAGTCGCTGGTGGCGGCCGACGCCGGAGATTTCTCAGCTGCCACGACCACGCTCCCACCGCGACTCATCGATTCCCTTCCCGTCGAGATGGAACGGCTCTCGGCGGTCGTCGGTTCCGACGACCCGCGGGTGATCCTCTGGGGCCCGTCGGAACGGTTCGCCCGGTCGTACCGTCTCCCGTTCGATCCCCAGAGCGTGTGGTTCGACGCGGACGGCACGTCCATCGCCTTCATCGACACCCGATCGGCCCTCTTCGTCGGTCCCGCTCCCGGCGATGCAGCGGTCGAGATCGAAGCGATGGCGACCGCGGTCCGCTTCCACCCGACGGATGCCGGCGAACTCGCGTACACGGCGACGATCACCGGTCCCGACGCCATCGCCCTCTATCGAACGCTCGCCACCCCCGGCCTCCTCGGCGGCATCGATTCATCTCTCATCGCGCTGGTGCCGGGGACCGGCCGTCTCCTCACGTGGGGTGACTGGGGATACGCGCTCGCGCTCGACGAGCCTGCGGCGATCCTGATTCTTGGTCCCGATGGTCGGCCGAAGCGGGTGATGGCCGGATCTGCGTACGCGGCGGGCGGAGACGCGATCCTCGTCGATTCAACGAGCGTCGCTCCGAACGATCGCGAGGCGCTGGCCTCCCTCGCCCCGATCGTCGCAGATCCGCAGCCGATCGTCGGGATCGTCGACACGGAGTTCGAGCCCCTCTTCCTGTTCCCGGGCATCGACGCCGCAAGTTCGAACGTGACGATCTCGCCCGACGGTTCCCGGATCGCAGTGACGACGTTTACGAACACCGGAGGGACTTCGATCACGATCCGGGATCGAACCGAATCCACGCTGCGTACGATCCGCATCGAATTGGTGGCTCAGCCGATCGGATTCGTCGCCGACGGGACCCACCTCGCCCTCCAGGACGTCGAGAACAGCGAGCTCATCGTGGCCGATTGGCGCACCGGAGCGCACCATCGGGTGCCTGCGCTCACCGGAGAGTTCCTCGCCGTGGACCTCTGACACGGCACGGCAGAGACGGAATGTCGACGATCGACCGGTCCGTCGCTCGCCCGCCGGCCGTTCGACGGGCTATCCGACGGCTCGCATCAGCAGTGCGGCGAGATCTCCGCGATCATCGACCGTCACCTCGTCCATCGCGAGCCAGGTCGCCATCGTCTGCAGCTCGGAAGCCAGCGAACCGGCCACCCGCGACGCGTCGTGCCCCGGCTCGAGGTGGGCGGCCCGGACGAGGAGACGACGATTCTGCCTGTCGGCCTTGAGATCGACCCTCGCGACCAGTTCGCCGTCGAGGAGGAACGGCAGCACGTAGTAGCCGTAGATCCGTTGATGCTTCGGAACGTAGATCTCGATCCGGTAGCGGAACCCGAAGAGTCGCTCGACCCGATCGCGATGCCAGATCAACGAGTCGAACGGGCTCAGGAGGGCGGTACCGGATGCTCGGCGTGGTACCACGGCGTCCGGATGGAGGTACGCGTCGCGGCGCCACCCCTCGACCGTCACGGGAACGAGGCGTCCCTCACCGGCCAGCGCTTCGAGAACCGCGCGAGCCGTCGGGGAATGAAGCCGGTGATAGTCGGAGAGGTCGGCGACCGTGCCGACGCCGTGGTGGCGCGCAGCGTCCACGAGGAGGGTTCGGTACGCCTCGGTCCGCTCGAGGGGATCTTGCGCGAGGATCTCGCCGGGGATCACGCGGTCGGGAACCACGTACTTGCGACCGAACGAAGGCGTTCGATAAGCCGTGACGCGCCCCATAGCGAACAGCCACTCCAGTGCGTGCTTCCCCGGCGCGTACCCCCACCACGGTCCGCCGCGTTCGCCCGGGTCGTCGAGGTCCGAGACCGTGACGGGGCCGCGTTCGGCGACCTGGTCGAACACGCGCTCGATGTACCCCGGTCGTTCGTCGAGCAACCGCCCGGCGCTCCCCCACGGCTTCATCTCTTCCATCCTGAACCGGAAGGCAGGATGACGTTCGACGGGTATCAGCGACGCCTCATGGCCCCAGTACTCGAAGATCTCCCCCGATCCTGCCGTCCACCGATCCAGGGCGTCCCGGTCGTACGGGCCGAGCCGGGAGAACATCGGGAGGTAGTGCGAGCGTTCCAGCACGTTGACGGAGTCCAGTTGCAAGAGGCCGATCGTGTCGAGCACCCGCCGGAAGTGCCGTACGTCGATCCGCCCGCCCGGCCGCGGCACCGTGAACCCCTGAGCCCCCAGGGCGATCCTTCGCGCCTGATCCGCCGTCAACCGTCGCCGATTCATCGCCGTCCGTTCTCCACGGTCGCTACGCTACCGGCCCATGACTCAAATGCTCGTCGCCGCGGCGCGAACCTTCACGCTCGTGCCTCTGTTCTTCCTCTACACGCTGGTGCGGGCCGTCGAAATCATGGCAATCGGGAGGCGCAAGCTCGATTCTCCGAAGATCGAGCGCATCATCCAGCGGTGGTCGGAGCTGTTCCTCCGGATTCCGCCCATCTCGTTCTCCGTCGAGGGCGCCGAACGGGTCGATCCCGGCCGGCACTACATCGTCGTCTCGAACCACGTCTCGAATTTCGACATCCCCGTGTTGTTCCGTGCGATTCCGACACCGATCCGTTTCCTCGCGAAGAAGGAGCTCTACAAGATCCCGTTCCTCGGACCGGGGATGGACGCCGCGGGGATCGTGAAGGTCGACAGGAGCGGGACCCGGTCGGCTCGCGAGGCGATCAGCGCAGCAGCTCGAGAGACCTACCGGCGCGGATACTCACTCCTCGTGTTCGCCGAAGGCACCCGCTCCCGGACCGGGGACATGGCCGACTTCCGCAAGGGGGCGGCCCGCCTCGCCATCGACAACGGGGCCGATCTGCTTCCGGTCGTGATCTCCGGGACCTACGACGTCAACCCGCCCGGATCGATCTTCATCTACCCGGGGACCGTTCGCGTCAGGATCCTCGATCCCATCCCGACCAGCGGTAGCACCGCCCAGGACATCACACCACTGACCAACGCCCTCCACGATCAGATGTACGCCGTCTACGAGGAGATGCGGACCGGCCGATCCTGAGTCGCCCCGTCCGGCGTCTGATGTCGGGCGCCCCGCTCTCCCGTCTCCTGCTGCCGCTCACACCACCAGGCTCCTGCGGTCCCGCCTGCGAGCACCGACGCCGGCATGACCGCCCGCCATGCGCCCGGCACGGCCATGTCGATCACGAGAGCCAGGACCCCGCCGACGAGAAACCCGAGGCTCATGCCGCAGGTGAGCATCCCGAGATCCATCGTGAGGGAACCGCCGATCATCATTCCCACGATCATTCCCAGGAAGAGCATCGGGAGACCGATGACCCCGATCTGAGCTTCTGTGAGATCCGTGACCCCGGTCGCTACCAGTTCGAATCCGAGAGCCATGATCACGACTCCGGGGGCTCCACCCAGGACGCCTCCGATGAGCACGCGACGCATCACACACCTCCCTCCCGTGCGCCCCTCTTCAAAGTAGTCCGGGTGGCCGCCGGGGTCCAGGGGCCGAGACGCGCTCCGGGAAGGACGCCGGGTCAGTCGTAGATGCCGACCAGCCACGTCCCGCCGTCATCCACTTCGCAGAGGAACGCCCCCGCCGATGTGACGATCTGGTACTGGTCTCGCGGGTTCTCGCCTCGCCACCAGCGCCCGATCCGACGCCAGGGACCGGCCCACGACCGCACCTCCACCCACCGGGTTCCGAGACGTACCCGCACCGGCATGCCCCCGTCCCATTCGACGTGGAACGGTCGCCGATCGGGTGGAACCAGAGCAGGAGAGGGACCGGGAACCCGTCCGGGCCACGGCGCTTCAGGATCCCGCCGCACGATCGGCTCCTCCCCCCACCGGTGCCACGCCACCTGCTCCCCCGGCTCCCGTCCGCCCTGCGGGTGGGCCTGGAGGAGCCCATCTGCGCCGACGATCGCCTGGGCCTCCGTCAACGCGCGATGTGTCTCCGCTGCAGCATGCGAATCCTCCCCCAGGGCGAGCTGCCGACCCGTACCCGACAGGTCGGCCGGTTCGATTCGCAACGCGACGAGACCTCCCCGTATCCCGGCCCCCACCCCGTCGACCCAGGCACGTAGCTGCCATCTCACCCTCTCGGCGATCGCCCGATCGTCGAGAGGATCTGCGCTTCGCCACGTTCTCGAACGAACCGTCCCGTCGGCGGCCTCGGCTTCGACCACGATACGGAACGGTGCGGCTCCGATCGATGCCAGCGTGGAGATCAGACGACCCGCCATCGCCCGCGCGACGAACGCCGCGTGATCGAGGTCCCGGAGCGGCGGGGAGAATCTCTCGACGACGGTCGAATCGATGGGAACTTCACGCGGATTCGGCGCCCGGTCCCTCCCGGATGCGATCCGGTGGGCATCCGCCCCTACGGGCCCGAAGCGAGAAGCGACGGCGCTTCCGGGGAGCCGGGCGAGTTCGCCGAGCGTCGAGATCCCGAGCCAGCGAAGCGTCGCCACGACCTCCTCGCGGCCGACCGCTGAGATGTCGAGTGCAGCGAGGAACGCGGCGTTGTCCTCGACGATGAGCACCGGAGGAACGCCGGAGGCCGCTTCGGCGGCATGTTTCGCGGCGAAGGGGCCGTCGGCCAATCCGACACGGAACCCGTCGCCCGCCACGCGATCGATCTCTTTGACGACTCGTTCGACGAGCGCAGCCTCGCCTCCGTAGTACGCGACGGCGCCGGCCACCGGGACGAAGATCAACCCGGGCTCGACGATTTCGACCCGGGGGATGAGGCCCTCGACTGCAGCAACGACACTCTCGAACGCGATCATCTCCGCCGACCGATCGCGCTCGATGGAGGCGACGCGGGGGCAGATCCCTTCCGCCTCACCCCTTCGCATCCCGCGCCTGATGCCCTCCCGCGCGGCCGCCGCGTTCACCGCCTCGACCCGGCCGTCGTCGCCTATCGCCTGGGCGGGTTCATCCGAGAGCCCTCCCGGTCTCCGGAGCGGCCATTCCGGATACCAGACGCAGAGCGTGCGAGCCATCATCCTCCATCTCGATCGTTCGAGTCATCCCCCTCATCGCCTTCCCCGATGCGCGGAATCGGGTCGTTCTCCGCCCGATCCTCCCGTGCCCTCCTTCGGCACCGCTCCACGTCGTCTCATATGCATCCAGGGTGAGGTGGGCGATTCCGGCAGGCACCGTCCGGCTCAGCGGGCGGAGCAGCAATACCGTTCTCCGATTCCTGGCGAGCGCGGCGAGTTTGCGGATCTGTGCGTCTTTCACACCGTCCGGTATCTCGGCGAAGACGGCAGATGAGCCGTCGAGCAGCGCCGCAGTCGCCCTCCCCCATCGGACGGCGTCACGACACCGGGCGATCACCAGCCGATCGGGGTCGATCCCGGCCTCCCACGCTGCGAGAGGATTCAGCCACCCCCGCACGTCGAGGTAGGACACCACCCCCCTTCCGGCATGTTCGGCGAGCATGACCAATCCCAGCCGTGTCACACCCGATCCGGGATCACCGGAGAGGACGGCAACCCGTCCGGGACCCACGACCGGCAAGCCGGTGGCATCCGCTTCTTGCCCCCCTGCGTCGTCGCTATCGCTCCTCCGCGTCCTCCCGTCCTGCGGCCGGGGGGACATGTTTGGGGATCGCGTTTCGCCCATTGCCACGCTGCTTCTCCTGTTCCACCGGGCCCATCACCTTATCGAACATATGTTCGATCCACAAGTGCGGTAATCTAGACTCGGCATCGTCAACGAGAGGAGCAGGTACGTGTCGGTTGCGAAGGTGATTGAGATCACTTCCACCTCCCCCGGAAGTTTCGAAGACGCGATCCGCAAGGGCATCGCTAAAGCACAGAAGTCCATCGACAACATTCAGGGGGCCTGGATCTCCGAGCAGAAGGTCGAGCTCGCCGAAGACGGGACGATCAGACACTTCCGCGTCGATATGAAACTCACGTTCCTCATCGACGACTGACGAACCGTGCAGAACGAACGGAAGCCCCGGGCATGGAGCCCGGGGCTTCCGTCTGTTCGAGGCCGGTGCTTCTAGGAAGCGCCGTCCTCGAACTCGTCTTCGAACGAGACCACCGTGCGGCCCGGCTTGGGCTCTCCACCGCGGTCGTTTCCACGGTCGTTTCCACGGTCGCGGCTTCCGCGATCACGTCGGCCGCGATCGCGGTCGCGTCCTCCGCGATCCCGACGGCCTTCGTTGCGATCGTTGCGATCGTTGCGACGCTCGTCGCTCTTCCGCTCCTGCTCGACGTCACCGGATGGTTCCGGAGCGCCGGACAGATCGAGACTGACCTTGCCCCGATCGTCGATCTCGCGGACTACGACGTCGACCTTGTCGCCGAGGGCGAGTACGTCCTCGACCTTGTCGATTCGCTTTCCGCCGCCGATCTTCGAGATGTGCAGCAGACCGTCGCGTCCCGGCAGGATGTTGACGAAGGCACCGAACTTCGTGATGTTCACGACTTCGCCCTCGTAGGTCTCACCGACGTGCGCCTCCGGCGGGTAGCCGATGGCGAGGATCCGTTCTTTCGCGAGTTCGAGAGAGGTCGTGTCGGGAGCGCCGACGCGGATGGTTCCGTCGTCTTCGATCTCGATCTTCGCTCCGGTCTCTTCCTCGAGTTCACGGATGGTCTTGCCCTTCGGCCCGATGACCTCACCGATCTTGTCCTTGGGGACGGAGATCGCTTCGATCTTCGGTGCAGTCGCTGCGAGTTCGGGCCGCGGCTCGGGGAGCACATCGGCCATCTTGCCGAGGATGAACAACCGGGCTTTCTTCGCCTGGTCCATCGCATCGATGAGCACCTGGGCCGGGAGCGACTCGATCTTCGTGTCGAGCTGCAACGCCGTGATCATGTCCTCGGTCCCGGCGACCTTGAAGTCCATGTCTCCCAGCGCGTCCTCTGCGCCGAGGATGTCGGTCAGCGTGACGAACTTGTCGTCGTGGTTGATGAGACCCATGGCGATCCCCGCGACGGGCGCGGCGATGGGAACGCCCGCGTCCATCAACGAGAGCGACGATCCACAGACCGACGCCATCGAAGACGACCCGTTCGACATGAGCACCTCGGAAACGAGACGGAACGCGTACGGGAAGCTCTCATCGTCGGGGATGACGGGGAGGAGGGCTTTCTCGCCGAGCGCTCCGTGACCGATCTCGCGACGCTTCGGTCCACGCATGAAGCCGGCTTCGCCGGTGGCGAACGGCGGCATGTTGTAATGGTGCATGTAGCGCTTCGAATCCTCGATGGAGATCGTGTCGAGCATCTGCTCCATCTTCAACATGCCGAGCGTCGTGACGTTCAGGACCTGCGTCTCACCACGACGGAACAACGCCGATCCGTGGGCCTCCGGGATCATCCCGACCTTGACGTCGATCTCGCGGATCTCGTCGAGCTTGCGGCCGTCGAGCCTCACTCCCTCGGCGACGACGCGGGATCGCATGACCTGCTTCTGAACGCTCCGGAACGCGGCCTTGGCGGCCTTCTCGCCTTCGGCATCGCCCTCTTCGAGCCCGAGTTCGGCCAGGACGGCTTCCTTCGTGGCTGCTTCGGCGGCGAGCCGTTCCTTCTTGTCGGAGATCGTGCCGAGCGCTTCGAGCTTCGGCTTGGCGATCGCCTCGACCCGCTCGTACATCTCCGGCGAATAGTCCTCGTTGATGGGCCACTCGACTTCGTCGGCGGGACCGACGGCCTCGAGGAGCTGCAGCTGAAGATCGATCAGCGTCGAGATGTAGGCCTTCGCCTCTTCGAGGCCACGGGCGACGGTTGCCTCGTCGCTGGCCTGCTGGCCGTCCTGAACGAGTCGATACCCGTTCTCGGTGGCGCCGGCTTCGACCATGGCGATGTCGATCTCTCCGTTGGCGTTGCGCTTCCCCGCAACGACGAGATCGAAGACGGCGTCCTCGAGTTGCTCGTACGTCGGGAACGGAACCCACGCTCCGTCGATGAGTCCGAGCCGGACGGCGCCGATGGGACCGTCGAATGGAAGTGAACTGAGAGTCAGCGCCGCCGAGGCGCCGTTCAAGGCGGGAATGTCGTAGGCGTTGACGAGGTCGGCCGAAAGAACCGTCGCGACGACGTGCGTGTCGTTGCGATACCCCTTCGGGAAGTTCGGACGGAGCGGACGATCGATGAGGCGGCAGGTCAGGATCGCCTTTTCGGTCGCGCGTCCCTCCCGCCGGAAGAACGAGCCGGGGATCTTCCCGATCGCGTACATGCGTTCTTCAACATCAACGGTGAGCGGGAAGAAGTCGGCACCTTCGCGCAGCCGCGTCGAAGCGGTTGCGGTGACGAGGACTTCGGTATCTCCGACGCGGACCGTGACGGAACCGTCGGCTAGTTGTGCGAGTTCACCGGCGCGGAATTCGACTTCCACATCTCCGACGAGTCCGCGAATGGCAGTCTCAGCCAATTGGATCTCTCCTTCTGTGAAGCGGCGACCAATTGGCAGTGGGAAGGTCTCGATCGGGCCGGGACCCTTCCACTGACAACTGGTACCACCGCGGTTGCGTGCGATGGGACGCCGAATACGCCGAAGGCGGCCCGAAAGCCGCCTCCGCCGGTGTTATCGGCGCAGTCCCAGTTTCGCGATGAGCGACCGGTAGCGCTCCACGTCTTGATCGTGGAGGTACCGGAGGAGTCGCCTGCGTTTGCCGACCATCATCAACAGCCCTCTTCGGCTGTGGTGGTCCTTCTTATGGACCTTCAGATGTTCGGTTAGATGGTTGATGCGTTCGGTGAGCAGCGCTACCTGGACCTCCGGCGAACCGGTGTCCGTAGCGTGCGTGCCAAATTCATCGACGACGGTTTGAGTGTCGTTCACGAGGATTCTTTCCTTCGCGACAGAGTACGCGGGCGATTGCCCGAACGGGAGCATAGCAACGATGTGGAGTAACCGGCGATTCCGTCTCTTCTCATCGCATCACGGGACCCGGTCCGGACCGGCCGCGGCCCCAGGCGGGTGTCCGTGCCGCAGGAACCGGCCACTCGCACGAGCCGGCATCGGTAGCCTCGGCCGAGATGCAGTCGGCCACGACGTCGCTGTGCAGCACCGAATTGTGTGCGTCTCCCATGCGCCGCCACATGCCCAACACATCCGGGAATCGACCGAGCATATCCCCGGAACCGTCGTCGAGGTCGTACACCCGGACCCCGTCGGGCCGTCCCCAGAAATTCGTGAATCGAGCATCCGGGTTCCGGATGATCATCACCTCGACGCCGGATCGTTCGCCGAGCCCGTCCCGGACGTCTCGACAGCCGTTCCAGCCGCACCGGATCGGATCGAACATGCCGTCGTCCGCTGTCGGACCGTGAAGCCAACCGACGCTCTGGAGGAACCCGAGCGGGCCCGCAGCGATCGGAGGATCGAGGATCGCAGCCCCACCGACCGCATCGACACCGATCTCGGGATGCTCGTCCCACCGACCGACGACCTCGGTGATGACCGCCCCGCCCTTGCTGTGCCCGACGAGGTAGATGGGACGCCCGTCCTCGGCCAGCGCCGCCAGGTACGCGCCGAGGGCGTCGGCGGCGTCACCGGTCGGCGCTCTGCGCGACGCCTCGACCGGATCGGACGACGGCCATGCCCACCGGTAGTCGAACACGCGCACGTCCTCCGCTCCGACGCCCATCCTCCCGGCGAGATCGTCGAACCCGTCCGTAGCACCCCCGTGTCCCGGGACGTACACGAAGATCGGCGTCCCTCCTCCCCGGGCGCCGCCCCGCGTCCTCCTGCGGGAGAGCACCGCACCGGCGAGGGCTACGCCTCCGAGCCCGGCTCCCCCGATCGGGACGAACGGATGCGGCGCCGGATTCCCGGATCGGTCACCGGCCGGGCCGGGGGCGAGTCCCAGACCGTTCCCCGGCGAGTCGAGCCCCGTCCCGTCATCATCGGTGATCGCGACCGCACCGGGGACCGGCGGCCGATCCGCCGTCGATACGGCCGCTACGGCGGGCGGAGAGGTCGCTGCGGCTGCGATCAGCGCTCCGAGGAGAAGAAGTGAGGCCGGCACGACGCGCTCCGATCCCGGGGAACGCGGGGAACCGAACCAGGATGCACCGGCGACGGACCGGGGTCAAGAGACCCGATCGTCGAGGATCTCGCGCGCTGCGGCGATGTCCGCCCGGATCTGGGCGACGAGGTCGTCGACCGACGCGAACCGCCGTTCGTCCCGGATCCGTTCCACGAATCCGATCGTCACCTGTTTGCCGTAGAGATCTCGCGTCAGGTCGAGGACGTGTACTTCGAGAACCACATCGGCGGAACCGAACGTCGGCCGCGTCCCGAGGTTCGCAACGGCCGGATGATCGACGCCGTCGATCGTCGCGACGACGGCGTACACGCCGTGCTTGGGCGTCGTGAGCACGGCGGGATACGACACGTTCGCCGTCGGCACACCGAGCTCGCGCCCCCGCCCGTCGCCGGGCACGACGATCCCCTCCATCTCGTATGGCCTCCCGAGCATCGCCGCCGCCCGGTCCACCCTTCCGGCTTCGATCGCGGCACGGATCTCGGTCGATCGTATCTCGACCCCGTGATCGGTGACGATGTCGACCGCCACCACCTCGAAGCCGAACCGGGTCCCGAGGTCGGTGAGCGTGTCGACCGTTCCCGAAGCTTTCGCGCCGAACCGAAAGTCCGCCCCGACCGCCACGAATCTGGCGTTCGCCCCATCGACGAGGTAGCGGCGCACGAACGTCTCGGGCGGCATCGTCCGCATCGACTCGTCGAACTTCAACACGGCGATCCGTTCGATGCCCGCCTCTTCGAGAAGCTCGAATCGCCGCTTGAGCGTGCTCAGCCGCGTCGGGGCTCCGTTCGGCGACAGCAGCGCCGCCGGATGGGTGCTGAAGGTCATGGCGATGCGGACGAGACCGGCATCGGCCCCGGCGAGGGCATCGAGGACCCGACGGTGGCCGAGGTGCACGCCGTCGAGCACGCCGAGAGCGACCGCCGACCCCTCCGGTGGCCGATCCCACGTCTCCGGGGCTCCCTGGTAGATGATCATGCCGTCACGACCTCCGCCTTGGCGGACGCGCCGTCGACGCGATAGATACCGAGCAGGTCACCGCCTACGACGAGTCGAACCAACCCGCGATCGTCGATATCGTCGTCGCCGATGAGCGCCGACGAGGGAACGGCCGCACCGTTGCGAACGCCGGGCAGATAGGCGGGATCGATCTCACGGCCCGGGATGTCGGAGAGCGCCGTCGACGGGTCGATGATGACCTCCGCGATCGTGCCCGCCGACGCCGCCGCGCTGATCTGATCGATCGTTCGCGCTTCGGCCACGTTGAGCGTGCCGTTCCGTATCCGTCGGAGACGCGTGAGATGCGCCCGCCCGCCGAGCGCCCCGGCCAGGTCGTCTGCGAGCGTCCGGACGTACGTTCCGGTGCTGCACACGACGTCGAACGACACCTCCGGGTACTCGGACGGAGCGAAATCTGTGATCCGGAGCGAGGAGATGTGGACCGGACGCGCCTCGCGTTCGACGATCTCGCCGGCCCGGGCGAGTTCGTACAACCGCTTTCCATCCACCTTGCGTGCCGACACCATCGGAGGGACCTGCATGATCGTCCCGCGGAACCGTTCGGCGACTGGCCGGACCTCGTCGAGGGTGACGGGCATCGGCGAGCGGTCCAGGATCGCCCCGTCGGCATCCAGCGAGTCGGTGGCGACGCCGAACAGGGCCGTTGCCGCGTACTCCTTCTCGAAGCTCTGGACGAACCGGAGCAATCGCGTGCTCCGACCGAGGCCGAGGACCAACAGGCCGGTCGCCATCGGATCGAGCGTTCCGGCGTGACCGACCTTGCCGCCGACGATGCCGCGCACCTTCGCCACGACGTCGTGGCTCGTCCAGCCCTTCTCCTTGTCGACGAGCAGGAACCCGTCTCCGACGCCCTGACGCTTCATGCGAGCATGCCCAGGATCTTCGCGATCGTGTCGTCGCTCGAGAGGTCGGTCGTGAATCCGGCGGCGTTGCGATGGCCGCCCCCGCCGAACGCCGCCGCGATCGCTGCTACGTCGACGACGCCGCGGGATCGGAGGCTGCCTTTGACGACGCCGGGTCGCATCTCCTTCAACAGGCACGCGACACCGGCTTCTCGAGCCAGGCGGAGGAGGTCGATGAGCGGATCGGCGGCCTCCCACGGCACGCTCCCGGCATCGAGATCATCCCGTCGGAGCACGGACCACACGAGCCCGGCGTCTGCTTCGAGCCTGGCGCGTCCGAGCACGCGAGCGACGACGGCGAAGTAGCCGAACGGCGCTTCCTCGTAGAGGACCCGGCCGATCGGTGCCGGTTCCACACCGGCTGCGAGCAGATCGGCCGCCATCCGGTGCACGGCGGGCGTCGTCGACGAGTATTGGAAGCGCCCGGTGTCGGTCACGAGCCCGACGTACAGCGCTTCGGCGATCGGCTTGGTGATCTCCCACCCCATGCGATGCAACAGTTCGAACACGAGCTGGGCGGTTGCCGCAGCGCCCGGGTCGACGAGGCGCACGTCGCCGATGGTGCCGGGGGTGACATGGTGGTCGATCACGAGGGTCCGCCGCGCGCTCTCGATGGCGGGAGCGACCGATCCGACGCGATCCAACACCCCCGTGTCGCACACGATCGCAAGATCCAGGTTCGTGGGGAACTCCGACGGCGGGACGAGCACCGACTGATCGAGGATCCGGAACTCGTCGCCGGCGACGAACGGCTCCCCGAACGAGGCGACCGCATCCTTCCCCGCGTTTCGAGCCGCGAGGGCGAGAGCGATGATCGAGCCGAGGGCGTCCCCATCTGGACGCACGTGTCCGACCAGACCGATGCGCTTCGCCCGCAAGATCTCGCCGATCGCTTCGTTCCATGTCTCCTCACCCGGCGGCATCGTCACCCCCGCGCTCTTCTTCCAGTTCGTGGAGCAGGCGGTCGATCTTGAGACCTTCGCCGATCGACGGGTCGATCCGGAATTCCATCTTCGGCGTGAACTTCATCCGGATCTGCCGGCCGACGACGCCCTGGATGCGCGGTGCGGCCCGCGTCAGGGCCTCGCCGCTCTCCTCGACCTCCTCATCGGTTCCGAGCACCGAGTAGAACACGATCGCGTGTCGCAGATCGGGAGATGTGTCGACGTCGGTGATCGTGACGAATCCGAGCCCGGGATCCTTGAGATCGAGGACGGCTCCGGCGACGAGCTCCTTGAGGAGCTCGTTCACCTTGCGCATGCGCGGGCTCTCGGTACGGCTCACCGGTCCTCCTCCGTGTAGATCGAGCGGGTGGCTCCGAGGACCTCGACGTCGGTGCGGCGCTCCACATCCCGCTGGACGCCGGCGAGCATGCGCTCGACCCGTCCCGCCGACGAGGACACGACCGAGACGCCGATGTCCGACCGCTGCCAGAGATCCTGGTGGTCGACCTCGGCACAGGCGACGGTGTGGGCCCTGCCGATGTCGGTGACGATGGATTTCACCACGTGTCGTTTCTCCTTGAGCGACCGCATGCCGCGAATCCGCAACTCGATCAGGAGCGCTCCGACGTACACGCTGTCTCTCCTCCGCCGGTGTCGGCCAGATCAGGTTCTGGCGATCTCCTTGACCTCGTAGGACTCGATCGTGTCGCCTTCCTTGATGTCCTTGAAGTTCGCCAATCCGATACCGCATTCGTAACCGGTCTGGACCTGCTGCATGTCTTCCTTGAAGCGTCGCAGCGAGGCGATCCTGCCGTCGTAGACGACGACGCCGTCTCGTACCAGACGGGCTCTGGCGTTCCGGTTGATCGTTCCTTCCGTGACGTAGCAGCCGGCGACCAGGCCGTACCGGGGGGCACGGAACGTCGCCCGTACCTCGGCAACACCGAGGAACTCCTCGACCTCTTCCGGAGCGAGCTCACCGATCAGCAGCGACTCGATGTCGTCGAGCAGTTCGTAGATGATCGAGAACGTGCGGATGTCGATCCCCGCGTCCTTGGCCGCGGCGCGTGCCGATGTGTCGGGGCGGGCGTTGAACCCGTAGATCACAGCGTCGGAAGCTTCGGCGAGCATCACGTCGTTCGAGGTGATGCCGCCGACGGCGCCGTGCACGATCACGACGGAGGCGTCTTCCCTGGAGATCTTCCCGATCGCTTCGCGGATCGCCTCGAGCGATCCGTGAGCGTCTGCTTTCACGATGACGCGCAACTCGGCATGATCGGCGGTCCGGAGCGATTCGAGCAGCTGGGTGAGCCGCTCGGTCGCGTTGGGGACGGTCAGCTCCTCAGCGCGGCGTTTCGCAACCTGCTCCTCGGCCATCTTCCTGGCTGTTCGCTCGTTCTTGACGACCTGGAACATGTCGCCGGCGAGCGGCACCTCGCTCCATCCGGAGACGAGTGCGGGCGTGCTGGGGCCTGCGCTCTTGATCTGATTCCCGTGCTCGTCGAACATCGCTCTGACACGGCCGGAGACGGTGCCGCACACCATGGCGTCCCCTCTCTTCAGTGTCCCGCGCTGGACGATCACCGTTGCGAGGGGGCCGCGCCCGACCTCGAGTTGCGCCTCGACGATGGTTCCGACGGCGGGAGCGTTCGGGTTGGCGGCGAGCTCTTCGACTTCCGCCACGAGAGCCACGATCTCGAGCAGATCTTCGATCCCCGTCCCCTTGAGCGCTGACACCTCCACGGCCGGCACGTCGCCGCCCAGGTCCTCGACGACGATGCCGTGCTGGGTGAGAGCTCCTCGCACCGCGTACGCATCCGCCGTCTCGAGGTCCATCTTGTTGATGGCGACCACGATCGGCACGTCGGCTGCTTTCGCATGGTTGATCGCTTCGACGGTTTGAGGCATCACGCCGTCGTTGGCCGCCACGACGAGGATGACGATGTCGGTGACCTCGGCTCCTCTGGCGCGCAGCGCGGTGAATGCTTCGTGACCCGGTGTGTCGATGAAGGTGATGAGGTTGCCGCCCGCTTCGACCTGATAGGCGCCGATGTGCTGCGTGATTCCACCGGCCTCGCCTGCGACGACGTTCGTGGATCGAATCGTGTCGAGAAGCTGTGTCTTCCCGTGGTCGACGTGGCCCATCACAGTGACGACTGCGGGACGGGGCTTGAGGCTCGCGGGATCGTCTTCGTACTCGACGACGAAATGGTCGGGTCCTTTGTCTTCCTCCGGGGCTTCGTCGCTTTCGGATACGAGCAGCTCGTATCCGAACTTGCGGCCGAGCGGCTCGATGGCGTCGACGGGAATCGTCCCGCCCGCCGGGACCATCTCCCCCATCTCCATCAACGCCTGGACGATGAGGACCGTCCGGACCTTGATCATCCGCGCGAGCTCGTGCGTGGTGAGACCGGGCTCGACGAGCAGCATGCTGCTCTCCTGTGCTTCCGAGTCGGACTCCGGCGCCGGCTCCGACTCCGGCTCGACCTCGAGTTCTCCCTCGGCCTCGACCTCGGGAGCGGCATCGGGTTCCGGCTCGGCCACCGCTTCGGCCGGGGCCTCTGCCGTGTCCGTTCCCCCGGGGCCGGGCGACGCGTCGCCGGTCCCCTCTTCGTACGACATCTTCACCAGAGCGACGGCATCCTCGTCAAGACCGGACGACGCCGTCTTCACCTCGATGCCGAGTTCCCTGGCGCGCTCCAACACGTCCTTGGACTCGAAGCCCAGTTCGCGTGCGAGTTCGTAAACGCGTTGTTTCGCCACTCAGTTCTCCTCGTTCTCTTCCCCGTCGGCGGCACCTTCATCCTCGGTCCCGTCCGGCGGCTGCTCCGTCCCGGCGGCGGCCTCGGCGTCGTCCGCCACGTCGGCCGGTTCCGGCTCCGTCGCTTCAACGACGTCCTCCACCTCGGCGACCTCGACCGCTGCCTCCTCTTCCGCTTCGTCCTCGAGATCGAGACCGAGATCCTGGCTCTCGGAACGGATGTCGATCCGGTACCCGGAGAGCCGGGCGGCGAGACGGGCGTTCTGGCCCTCTTTGCCGATCGCGAGCGACAGTTGGTGATCGGGAACGACGACTTCAGCCGTCCGCTCATCCTCGTCGAGGCGTACTTCCTTGACACGGGCCGGGCTCAGCGCCTCAGCGATGAACCCCGCTGTGTCGTCGCGCCACTCGACGATATCGACCTTCTCTCCTCGCAGTTCGTTCACGACCTGCCGGACGCGGGAGCCTCTCGCCCCGACGCATGCGCCGACGGGGTCGACGTTCGGATCGTTCGATGCGACGGCGATCTTCGTCCGGTGCCCCGGCTCCCGGGCGATCGCCCGGATCTCGATGTCGCCGTCGATAAGTTCGGGAACCTCGAGCTCGAAGAGCGACCGGATGAACTCCGGATGGCTGCGCGAGACGACGATCTGCGGGCCCTTCCCCTCGCCCCGGACCTCGAGGATGTAGGCCTTGACGCGGTTCCCGCGCTCGAGACGCTCGTAGGGAATCCGCTCCGACGACGGCATGATCGCTTCGGCATCCCCGAGGTCGAGAATGGCGTACCGGTGGTCGGACTGCTGCACGATGCCGGTGATGAGATCACCCTCGCGCCCTTCGTAGATGTCGTAGACCTGTTCGCGTTTCGCGTCGCGCAGGCGCTGCATGATGACCTGTTTGGCGGTCTGCGCCGCGATGCGACCGAAGTCCTCCGGCGTGTCCGCCCACTCTTCGACGACGTTGCCGTCCTCGTCGAGTTCCTGTCCGTAGACGAGGATCTCACCGGTGTCCGGATCGATCGTGACACGCGCCTCTTCGGCCGCCCCGGGCGTCCGCTTGTAGGCGGAAACGAGCGCGTTCGCGAGCGCGTCGAGGATCGTGTCCGCCGGGACGCCCTTCTCGCGCTCGAGGAGCTCCAACGCGTCCAACAAGTTGTAGTCCATCGTTGCCTCTCCCTATGCCTTCTTGGCTTTCTTGCCAGGCTTCTCGCCCTTCTTCCACACGAACACGGTGCGTGCCGATGAGATCTCGGACATCTCGATCCGTCGATCTGCTCCGTCGATCGTCACGACGATCCCGTCGTCGTCGACGCCGGTCAGCGTTCCCCGGTGATGCTTGTCGCCGGAGATCGGCCCGAACGTCTTGACGTGGACCTCGCTCCCGGTCGCCTTCCGAAACTGTTCCGCTCTCCGGAGCTTCCGTTCGAGCCCGGGTGAGGTCACTTCGAGCGTGTACGACCCAGCGAACGGGTCATCGTTGTCGATGAGCCGTGCGATCCCTCTCGAGAGATCTGCGATGCGGTCGAGTTCGAGGGGACCATCCGCCTCGACGACGACGCGCAGCAGCTTGCCACCTCCGAGGATCTCGACATCGTCGAGTTCGACACCCTCAGCGGCGACGTACGGGCCTACGAGGCCCCAGATATGCTCGGCGACATCCGCCACGTTCGATGCTCCTCAATGCGCACATCACACAGCGAGGCGGGCCAGGCCCACCTCGACGCGTACAACCGGTTTCGCGCACGAGTATAGACACCCGCCGCCGTCACCGGCGGAGGAATGCCCGCAGCGATCGGCCGACGGCGCCGCCGCGACTACCGGTTCTCGGCCACCAGCCGGGCGACCTCTTCGACGACGGTGCCGATAGGAAGCTCCGTCCGCTCGCCGGTGCGCCGCACGGAGAGCTCGACGTTGCCGGTTGCCAGGCCGCGCGGCCCGACGGTGAGCCGGTACGGGATGCCGATCAGCTCCGCATCGTTGAACTTCACCCCCGGTCGCTCGGTCCGGTCGTCGATCAGCACATCCACGCCGGCCTCCCCGAGCCTTTCGTAGATCCGGTCTGCCGCGGCAACCGTGTCATCGTCGTTCATCTTCACGACGGTCACGACGACCTCGTACGGTGCGACCGACACCGGCCAGACGATCCCTCGTTCGTCGTGGTTCATCTCGACGACCGCCGCCATGTTCCGTTCGACGCCGATCCCGTACGATCCCATCACGAGCGGAACCGATTCACCGTCGGCGTCGAGAACCGTTGCCCCGAGCGCTTCGGAGAACTTCGTCCCCAGCTTGAAGATGTGCCCGGCTTCGATTCCGCGGAAGACTTCGAGCGGTTCGCCGCATTCGGGGCAACCCTCTCCCGCGACGACGGTGCGAAGATCCATCCACTCGGTGACGGCGATGTCCCTGGCGACATCGACCCCCCGGAGATGGTGATCGTCGAGGTTCGCTCCGGTGACCATGTTCGTTCGTTCCGCGAGTTGGAGATCGGCGAAGATCCGCGGCCCGGAGACGCCGACCGCTCCGAGACTGCCGGCACCCGCTCCGAGCAGTTCGCGGATCTCTTCAGGGTGGGCGGGCCGGACCTCGACCGCTCCGGATGCGTCCTGGAGCTTCTGCTCCTGAAGCTCGTGGTCGCCGCGGAGCAGCACCATCGTCGCCTCTCCGTCGAGCACGTAGACGAGGGTCTTGATCTGTCGATCGGCCGCCGCTCCCCCTTCGAACTCGACGAGGTCTGCGATGGTCCGCACTCCCGGCGTCGGGAACCGTTCCGGTTGATCGGGTCCCGGATCGTCCTCGACCGCGGGGATCGCCGAGGTCGCGCGTTCCACGTTCGCGGCGTAGTCGCACGCGGGACAGTGCACGACGTCGTCCTCACCGGCCGGGGACGGAACCATGAACTCGACCGAGTCGGATCCGCCCATGGACCCGGACGACGCTTCGACGGGGACGGCGGTGACGCCGAGACGCGCGAAGATCCGCGTGTACGCGGCGAAGTGCCGGTCGAACTGCAGGTCGAGGCCTGCGGTGTCGATGTCGAAGCTGTACGAGTCCTTCATCGTGAACTCGCGGACGCGCAGGAGACCGGCTTTCGGGCGGGGCTCGTCGCGGAACTTCGTCTGGATCTGATACCAGAGTTGCGGAACCTGCTTGTACGACGTGAGTTCGGTCGCGATGGTCGTGAAGATCTCCTCATGGGTGGGCCCGAGCACCGCTGCGCCGCCGCGGAGATCGTTCAGCGTGAACAGGATGTCGGCCATCGCCTCGGTGCGGCCGGTCCGTTCCCAGATCTCTCTCGGATGCAGCGCCGGCAGGAGCAGTTCCTGCCCACCGATCGCGTCGATCTCTTCGCGGATGATGGCCATCACCTTGCTTCGCACACGATGCCCGATGGGGAGCAGCGAGTAGACGCCGGACATGAGCTGTCGGACGTAGCCGCCCCGGACGAGCAGGCGATGGCTCGCCGCCTCGGCGTCGGCCGGGTCGTCTCGGAGGGTGGGGATGAACGCGTGTGACCAACGCACGAACTGACTCCAGTGGTATCGGGGCGTCCGAGGATAGCGACGGCCGCCGCTCTCAGTCGATCGTCAGGCGATAGGCCCCGGGGCCGGTCGATCCGCTGTCGGCGACGATGACGAAGAACGATCCCGTTCGACGCGCCGTGAACACGATCCTGGGGTCCGTTCCGAACAGCCCGCCGCCGGAATCGTCGTCGACCGCCTGAACGTATCCGTCGCCTTCGGGCCCGTCGATCATGAGCACCGGATCGAACGCGATGGCGTCGACGTCGACCGTCAGCGATTGCCCCTTCCCGAGATCGACGCGGTACCAGTCGAAATCGCCCGGGTAGTCGATGTTGCCGGAGATCGTGGATTCGCGTTCGAGCACGCGCCCGTCGTCGGGGTCGTCCCACTCGACGAGATCGACGGAGGATCGCAGCCGTACGTCGCCGGTGCCGCCGAGGCTCTCGAGACGCAGCACGTACTGTCCGCGGAAGGTCACCAACTCGTCGATCTTCTCGTCGCCTCCGGTCGTGTCGTCGGCGGTGACTATCTCGAGTCCATCGATCGTGTTCAGTGTCAGCGACACATCGGCGTCGGATGATGCGGTGAAGGTCACGTTCGAGTACAGCGTCGCGTCGAACACGAAGACGAAGTCCTGCCAGACGTTCTGGAAGGTCGACGAGAACCGGTCGTTCCCGCGCCCGGTCGGGGGCAGCCGGTCCCCGAGGGCGGCGATGTCTTCCCCTGCCCTCATGCGGTCGATCTTGTCCGCGGCGTCGTCGAGCGATCCGGACAGGCCGAACTCCTCGAGGAAGCTGAAGTTCGTGATCCCGACGACGGTTCCGGTCTCGTCGACCAGCGCCCCGCCGCTCTGTCCGCCCACCACGGTGGTGTCGGACTGGAGGAACGTCCACCCTTCACCCTCCCATTCACGCGTCCGGGAGAGGATCCCTTCGGTGATCGTCGGTTGCGGGAACGATTCCGTCTCCCCCGGGTAGCCGATGAGGTACACCGGCCTGCCGAGAGGGATTCCCTCGCCGTCACCGATCGTGACCGGCGGTGGAAGATCGGAGAGGCCGGATACGTCCACGAGTGCCAGGTCCCCGAACGGGTCGAGGCCGACGACCGGCGCCCCGTCGAGTTCGGATCCGTTGGGGAACACGACGCGAACGGAGCGATAGGGCCACACGACGTGGGCCGCGGTGAGGATCGTCCCGTCGTCGATGAGGATGCCGCTTCCTCCGGATATGTCCGTATCGATCGATGCGATCGCCGGCGAGACGCGCGCGTAGATCTCCTCGGCCGTCGTCCGCTGCGCGGGGACCGTGGACGATGTCGCGTCGGATGAAGCTTCAGTGCTCGTCGACGGCGAGCCCCCGCTCGTGCAGGCGGCGGCGATGAGGGCTGTTGCGAGCATCGCCGCAAAGATCCGGATGCGGCTCATGCCTCTTCGCCGGTGGCGATGTCCGCGACGGCCGCCCGCCGCTCCTCCGAGCGGTTGGCGTCGCCCTGGACCTCGAGGAGCTCGATCCTCGTCTCGTCCGCGAGATCCGCAGCCGATACGTCGGCGGCGGCGAGCCGCGCTTCGACCCCTTCGTCGACGAGCCGCCGCGCCTCGTCGAGGAGCGCCGAGACCATCTCGGCTTCGGGCACGACGCGAACGACCTGCCCCTTGATGAACAGATGGCCCTTTCCGCGCCCGGCCGCGATCCCGATGTCCGCCTCTCGCGCCTCACCCGGCCCGTTCACGATGCACCCCATGATGGCCACCTGGATGGGGAGTTTCGCCTCTTCGAGCGCAGCCGTGGCGTCGGCGGCCACCTTGATGACGTCGACCTCGGCCCGCCCGCACGATGGGCATGCGATCAGGTCGAGCCCGGTTCGCTCGCGGAGGCCGAGGTATTCGAGCAGCTGCCGGCCTGCTTTGGCCTCCTCGACGGGATCCGCGGTGAGCGAGAACCGGATCGTGTCCCCGATGCCCTCGAGAAGCAGCGTCGCGATCCCGGCGACGGACTTGATCAGGCCGCCGGGCGGCGGACCGGCCTCGGTGACGCCCAGGTGGAGCGGATAGTCGACGCGATCGGCGAGCAGCCGGTAGGACTCGACCATCAGCGGCACGTTCGAGTGTTTGACGGAGATCTTGATGTCCGTGAAGCCGACGTCCTCGAGGTAGCTGATCTCGTGCAGCGCCGATCGAACGAGCGCCTCGGGAACGGGGGCTCCGAACTCTGCGAGGAGGTCCTTGTCGAGAGAGCCGGCGTTGACTCCCACCCGGATGGAGACCCCGGCGTCGGACGCGGCCCGGGCCACCTCTTTGATGTGGGCTTCCTTGCGGATGTTCCCCGGGTTGAGGCGGAGGCCTGCGACACCGGCTTCGAGCGCGGCGAGCGCGAGGCGGTGGTGGAAGTGGATGTCGGCGATGATCGGCACCGGCGATCGGGGCACGATCTCTGCCAGGCCCTGTGCTGCATCGACGTCGTTGCACGTGATGCGCACGATGTCCGCCCCGGCCCCTCCCAGGGCGTACACCTGGGCGAGCGTCGCGTTCACGTCGGCGGTCTTCGTGGTCGTCATCGACTGCGCCGAGACCGGGCTGCGTCCGCCGACGGGAACCGGACCGACCATGAGTTTGCGCGAATCTCGACGCGTGATCGCCATGCGACCATGGTAGAGAACTGTCGCCGGGTAGCCGGGGAGCCGGCTACATCTGGATGGGTTTGAAGATGTCGAGATAGACGCCCATCAGACCGACGGTAACGAGGAAGATGATCACGACGGCCGCGACGGGCATGAGCTTCGTGACGTCGGGGGCGCGTCCACGGATCTTCTCGTAGAGGGCCACGGCGAAGTGGCCGCCGTCGAGCGGGTAGAGCGGGATGAAGTTGAGGACGCCGACGAACACGTTCACGAGGGCGAGCATCATCAGCGTGCTCTCCAGCGGGCCGGCCAGTCGCACGAGACCGATCGGGCTGATCGGTCGAACTTCGTCGAGCACCTCCTGGTTCCCCCCGAAGATGGATGCGATGAGTTTCGGGAATCCGACGATCATCTGCCAGAGACCCTGGACGCTCTGGGTGACCGCTCTCCCGATCCCTTCGAACACGTTCGCGACGACTCCGGTGAAACCGACGTGCTCTCTGGCGACTTCGGGGGCGGCGCCGAAGTACCCGGCCTTCTCGTAGACGACGTTCCCGTCCTGATCCAGGACGATCTCGTCGTCGACGACCACAGGCACGTCGGTGTACGCCAGTTGGATCGTGGTCTCGGCTCGTTCGCCGTCCCGTTCGAAGCCGATGACGGCGGTCTCCCCGCCGTCGGCGCGAACGAGGTCCACGAACTCGTCCCAGGTGGCGATGGGGGCGCCGTCGTACGTTTCGAGCGTGTCCCCGGCCAGGAACCCGGCTGTGGATGCAGGCGAGGCGGTGTTGCCGTCGGGCGTGGTGGCGGCGACGACCGACAGGGTCAGGGTCGGAATCGGTTGACCGGCGTCATCGGTCGCGACCGTTCCCCACGTGGCGAAGACGATCGCGAGGAGGATCGCCGCCACGACGAAGTGGCTGAAGATCCCGGCGAGCACGACGACGGACTTCTTCCAGAACACGGCGGTTCGGTAGGTGCGTTCCTCTTCGCCCGGATCGATCTCTTCGAGCGGATTCATGCCGATGATCCGGACGTAGCCGCCGAGCGGGATGGCTTTGATCCCGTACTCGGTCTCGCCGCGCGTCGTCGACCAGATGCGCGGGCCGAAGCCGAAGAACGCTTCGGTGGCTTTCATGCCGAACGCTTTCGCAGCTACGAAGTGCGCACCCTCGTGGATAACGATCATCAGCACGATGCCGATGATCATCACGGCGGTCCCCATCAGCGCAGCCTCGTCGTCGTGGTCATCGGTTCAACGGTACCCATCGATGCCCGTTACCGGAAAGTCCGGGACCCCACCGCTTCGCGGGCGGCCTCCCGACCCGTCGCGTCGGCTTCGAGCGCCTCGGAGAGCGTGGTCACGGACGCGGGGCGCACCGCCTCGAGTGTCTCTTCGACGACGACGGCGATGTCGGTGAACCGGATACGACCATCGAGGAACGCCGCCACAGCCACCTCGTCGGCCGCGTTGAGAACCGCCGGCCCGTTCCCTCCCCGCCTCCCCGCCCGGTATCCGAGGTCGAGGGCGGGGAATCGCTCCCGGTCTGGTACGGCGAACACCAGTTCCACGCCGGCCAGGTCCGCAGGTTCGACGCTCGCCCGGACGCGATGCGGCGCCGTCAGCGCGTTCTGGATCGGCTTGCGCATGTCGGGGGGACCGACCTCCGCCTTCACGACCCCGTCGACGAACTCGACGAACGAGTGCACGTAGCTCGTCGGGTGGATCATCACGTCGATCTGGTCGTAGCCGAGGCCGAACAGGAAGTGCGCTTCGATGACCTCGAACGCCTTGTTCATGAGCGTCGCGGAGTCGATCGAGATTCTGCGCCCCATGCTCCACGTCGGATGCGCAAGGGCGTCGCTCACCGAAACGTCGCAGAGGTTCACATCGGGCCGGGCGTGAAACGGCCCGCCCGACGCCGTCAGGATCACGCGTCGCACCTCTTCGGGTTCTTCACCCCTGAGACAGTGCCAGACGGCCGAGTGCTCGCTGTCGACGGGGATGAGGTCACCGTCCGAGGAGCAGAGCGTCTCCAGCACGATGGGCCCGCCGGTCAACAGGCTCTCCTTGTTCGCAAGTGCGAGCCGGTTACCCGTCTCCAGAGCGGCGAGGGTCGGTTCGAGACCCGCCGATCCGACGATGCCGTTGACGACGGTCGTCTGCGGCGACCGTGCGAGTGCCGTGACCGCTTCGGGCCCGAAATCGATCCTGCGTTCGAGTGCCGCATCGATGCGCTTCTCCGGGGGATGTGCGACCGCGATGGACGCGTCCGGGTAGCGTCGGGCCAGCTCGATGATGTGCGCCGACAGCGTCCCCGCCGCCATCCCGTGCACGGGGAGGCCGAGGTGATCCGCGACTTCGAGCGTCTGCCGACCGATCGATCCCGTGGCGCCGAGGACGACGACCGGGGTCAGAGCAGCCCCAGCCACAGCAATGCCGCCCACGCTGCGGGGAGGACCGCGATGATCGCGTCCACGCGGTCGAGGAGGCCTCCGTGGCCGGGGAGGATCGAGCCCATGTCCTTGATGTCGAGCGATCGCTTCACGACCGAGACGGCGAGATCGCCGAGCGGAGCGAACACGGCCACCACGGCGCCCAGCAGAAGCCCCGCCGGCAGATCGATGGATGAGACGAAGAAGCTCGCCACGGATCCCGCCAGGAACGCCATCAGCGTGCCGCCGACGAATCCTTCGATCGTCTTCTTCGGAGATATGATGGGGGCGAACGGTCGCCGTCCGATGGCTCGACCGACGCCGTACGCCGCTATATCGACGAGTGCCACCATCGCGATCACCGTCAGCACGAGCGCCTGGTAGTCGTCGGATGCGATGATCGGGAACGCGAACGCTCCGAGCCCGCCAGTCCAGAACGCTACGAGGATCGTGAGTGTGAACCCCGTGACGGCTCCTCTGCGCCGTTGGCTCACCGCGTCGAAGAGCAGGAGGACGGTGATCATCAGCGCGAAGGTGATCGGGATCGCGATGACGCCCCATACGACGGTTCCGAGCCCGGCTCCGACGATCCCGAGGAATCCGAAGATCGACACGGGCTTGTAGCGGCGATGGATCAGGACGCTGTAGAACTCGCCGGCGGCGATGACGAACACGGCCAGGGCGAGCACGATGATCGCAGGGCGCCAGAGAAGCGAAGCAGCGAACGCCACGATGAGCGCCACCGCGGTGCCGACCCGCACGAGGAGGTCGGATGGCGTCCTCGGTGGTGTCGCGGGGGCACCGGCGTCGTCGCCCGCCGCCGCCACGACGTCGTCGAACCCGACGACGCCGGACTCGAGCCCGGGAATCGCCGCGGAGACCGCTACCTGCTCGGTTTCGGTCCCCCGGGCCGCGGTCACGGCGGCCGCCAGCTCATGATGCTCACGGGTGGCGGCGTGGAGATAGTGTTCCGAGGTGAGTTCGTCGTCGTCCTGGTAGTCGAAAACGGGCGATCCCGTCCCCGGGGCAGCCTCCCCTCCGGTTGCAGCAACGATCGGGATCTCCCCGGTGTCGTCGATGCCGATATCGGTTCCGTCCCCCCCGTCGGCCGTCTCGTCCACGATGGGTGCGACGATCGGGATCACCGGCACCGCCTGCAGCTCGTCCGCCGCAGCCGTTTCCGTCGGGACGTCTGGTTCCGGTTCGTCCTCCGGTTCAGGAGCCTCCGGCTCTTCGACGACCGGCGCGATCGCCGCCCGGTCCTCGACGGCGATCTCCTTTTCGTCGCCGTCCGGCTGCTCTTCGACTGCTTCGTCGAGGAAGAACTCGTTCGTGTCGTCCCGCGGTTCGTCGCCTGCGTCGTCGACCGGCTCGATGATCGGCGTGTCGATGCCGTCGCCTTCCGATGGCCCGTCGTCCACATCCGACCCGCCGTCCGTCACGTCGACGACGACGTCGGGTTCGTGTTCATCCGCTCCACTGCTGCTCGCGGCGTTGGTGAATGCCATCCACTCTGCGATCTCGGCTGCGTCGTCGTCCTCGTCCGGAGTGCTCAGGGACGTGTACGGGTCGCCGGTCGTCGTCTCGCCTTCCTCGCCGTCGAGCCATCCGTCGAACCCGGGATCGGATTTCGCCGGGTGTGGTTCGAGGTCGTCGGAGTCTTCGGGCAGTTCGAGTTCGCCGGTCACGTCGTGGTCGTCCATATGCCGTGAGGGTACTTCGGGTGGGGGCGAGAGTGGCGTATCTGACGTCCGGGGCTCCGGTTCCGGGATCGCCCCGGCGTCCGCCGTGTCCCCGACGCTCCGGGTCGCGTCGCCGCCGTTCGAAGGGCGATCGTCGTCGGTGCGCATCAGAAGCCTCCCTCAGACTTCGAGGAGTTCCGCTTCCTTGGCCGCCAGGCTCTCGTCGAGGCGTGCGATGTGCTCATCGGTCTTGACCTGCAGCACCTTCTCGGACCGCCGGATGTCGTCTTCAGAGACGTTTTCCTGCTCGAGCCGGTCTTTGCAGTGTCGCCGTACGTTCCTGATCGCGATCCGACCGTCCTCCGCGAGGTGTCGCACGTAGCGGATGAGTTCTCTGCGACGTTCTTCGGTGAGCGACGGGAACACGAGCCGGATCACGTTTCCGTCGTTCGACGGGTTGAGGCCGAGGTCGGCCTCCTGGATCGCCCGCTCGATCGCGTGGATCGCCGTCTTGTCGTACGGCTGGATGACGAGGAGGCGTGCTTCGGGGACGGTGAATCCGGCGATCTGCTGCAGCGGTGTCTGGGTGCCGTAGTAGTCGACCGTGATGCGGTTCAGGAGACCAGGGTTCGCCCGACCGGTCCGGACCCGTCCGAACTCCTGAATCGTGTGAACCACGGCTTGATCCATCTTGTGATCGGCGTCTTCGAGCAGTTCGTTGATCACGTCGCCTCCTAGTGAACGAGGGTCCCCACGTCCTCTCCACGCACGGCTCTGGCGATCTCGCCGGGCCGGTTCATGTTGAACACGCGGATCGGAAGGTGATTGTCCATGCACATCGTAACGGCCGTGGCGTCCATCACCCCGAGCTGCCGCTGGATCGCTTCCATGTACCCCAGATCCGGGAGGAGCACCGCGTCCGGGTTCGTCTCCGGATCCGCGTCGTAGACCCCGTCCACCTTCGTCGCTTTGAGCACCGCATCCGCGCTGATCTCGGCGCCGCGCAACGCGGCCGTTGTGTCCGTCGTGAAGAACGGGTTGCCCGTTCCACCCGCGAAGATGACGATTCGACCTTTCTCGAGGTGACGCACGGCACGCAGCCGGATGTACGGCTCGGCGACTTGCTGGATCGTGATCGCCGTCTGCACCCGTGTCGGGGAGCCGGCTCGCTCGAGCGCGTCGCGCAGAGCGAGCGCGTTGATCACGGTTGCGAGCATGCCCATGTAGTCGGCGTTGGCGCGATCCATCCCGCCGGCGGCGGACGAGACACCCCGGAAGATGTTCCCTCCCCCGACGACGATCCCGATCTCGTAGCCTTCGGCGTGCACACCGGCGATCTCTTCGGCAACGCGGGACACGATGGCCGGGTCGATGCCGTACTGCATCTCACGATCGGCGAACGCCTCACCTGAGAGTTTGAGTACGACCCTGCGCATCAACTGTCCTCGCCGACGGCGACTCTGGCCATCTTCGCGACGCTGATGTTCTCACCCATCTTCGCTGCGAGCTGCTTGACCATCTCTCCGACGGTGCCGTCGAAGTCGTCGCTCTTGACGTAGACCTGGTCGTAGAGGACGTTGTCGCTGAAGAAGCTGTTCAAGCGACCTTCCACGATCCGTTCGATGATGTGCTCCGGCTTGCCCTCGTTGGCAGCCTGGGCCGCGATCAGTCGCTTCTCGTCGTCGATGACGTCCTGCGGGACGTCATCGCGTGAGATCCACTGCGGACGCGATGCGGCCGCGTGCATGGCGATGTCGTTGGCGATCTGTTGGAACTCGTCGCTCTTCGCGACGAAGTCCGTCTCGGATGCGAGGGCGATGAGCACGCCGAGGACCGGACGGCCGGCCTGACGATGGAGGTAGTAGCCCACCGCACCTTCCGTCTGGCTTCTGCCGGCTCGCTTCGCGGCGTCGGCGAGGCCCTGCTCGCGCAGGAGGTCCTTCGCCCGGTCCATGTCGCCGCCGGTCTCCGTCAACGCGCGCTTGGCGTCCATCATCCCGGCGCCGGTCGCCTTGCGTAGTTCCTGTACGTCCTTCGCTGTGAAGTCGCTCACGCCTCCTCCTTCGGGGTCTCGGGGCCGGAAGAAGCGCCCGCCGCCTCGGCCTGAATCTCCTCGAGGACGACCACGTCGGTACGGGGTGCCGGTGCCGGTTCTGCCGGTGCCGCCGCCGGCTCGGCCCCCGCAGGTCGCGGGGCGCCTCCGGTGGCCTTGGCCGGTGCTTCTTTCCGCTTCGCTTCGCGGATCTCACGCCCTTCGATGGCCGCATCGGCGAGCGCGTTGCTCACCAGGTACGCGGTTCGGATCGCGTCGTCGTTCCCGGGGATCACCAGATCCACAGGATCCGGATCGCAGTTCGTGTCGACGATCGCGATCAGCGGGATCTTCAACCGGTTCGCTTCGGCCACGGCGATGTGCTCTGTGAGGACGTCGATGACGAACACGACGTCCGGTGCGCGCTTCATGTCGCGAACACCGCCGAGAACCGTGTGGAGCTTCTCGAGTTCCCGGCGCAAGCGAAGGCGCTCTTTCTTCGGAAGCGACTCCATCTCTCCGGACGTCTCCATCTGCTCGAGCTCGAGCATGTAGAGGATCCGCTTGTGGATCGTCTGGAAGTTCGTGAGCATGCCGCCGAGCCAGCGGTGGTTCACGTACGGCATCCCGGCCTTCGTGGCGGCCTCTTCGATCGCACCCTGCGCCTGCTTCTTCGTGCCGACGAACAGCACGGTTCCACCGTCGATGACGGTGTCGCGAACGAGGGCGTACGAGGCGTCGATCTGGGACAGCGTCTGCCGGAGATCGAGGATGTGGATCCCGTTGCGCTCCGTGAAGATGTACGGACGCATCTTCGGGTTCCAGCGACGGGTCTGATGGCCGAAATGCATTCCGGCCTCGAGCAGCTGGCGCATACTCACCGCGGACATGTGGTTCCTCCTGTGTTCGGGTTCACGCCTCCGCCCACCCGGAACACCCCACAGGCCGCGTGCGCGGCCCGACCTCGGGGGCTTGTAGTGGACGTGCGAATTGCCCGCGAGTGTAGGTCCCGCAACGCCATAGCCCAAGAGGCGCCTCGATGGGCCTTCGGGACTTCCGGCTCGGTCGCCTCACCGGCCGGAGAAGAACGGAGCCGTTACGGCTCCATGAGCCGATTCTTCAGGCTCAACACCGCTTTCGTGTGGATCTGACAGACCCGCGATTCGGTGACGTTCAGGACGGAGCCGATCTCGGCGAGGGTCAGCCCCTCGAAGTAGTACAGGGTCACCACGAGCCGGTCTCGCTCCGGAAGCCGGTTGATGGAGTCGATGAGGAGATACCGGGTCTCTTCCTGCTCGAACGTCCCGCTCGGGTCGAGAGCGCGCGCGTCGGCCACCACGTCCCCGATCGCCGCCGAGTCCCGTTCGTCGGGGTTCAGCACCTCGTCGAGAGCGACGAAGCCGAGCGTCGAGAGCTCGCCGAGCTGGCTGCGAAGCGAGTCCACGGGGATCCCCATGTGATCGGCCAGTTCCTGTTCGGTCGCTGACCGCTGGAGGGTGTGCTCGAGTTCCGCCATGGACCGCTGGATCTCGCGGGCTCTCGCCCGGACCGACCGAGGCACCCAGTCGAGCGCGCGCAGCTCGTCGAGGATGGCGCCCTTGATGCGGTTCACGGCGTACGTCTCGAACTTGTATCCGCGTTCGGGCTCGAACTTGTCGATCGCGTCGATCAGGCCGAACGTGCCGTAGGAGACGAGGTCGGAGGGATCGACGTTGCGCGGAAGCCCCGATCCGAGACGACCCGCGACGAACTTGACGAGCGGTGAGAAGTGCAGGATCAGGCCTTCGCGGGCTCTCAGATCCCCGTCGCTCTTGAAGCGGTCCCAGAGCGCGGCCAGTTCGTCGTCTGCTCGCTCATGCACGTGGGTGACTCCGCTCATAGGTCTTTCTGAGATGCTCTCGCGTGACGGCAGTGTATATCTGCGTGGTTGCCAGTTCCGAGTGGCCGAGGAGATCTTGCACGGCCCGCAGATCCGCACCTCCCTCGAGAAGGTGGGTGGCGTACGAATGGCGGAGCGCGTGGGGAAAGGTTCCGAGCCGCCTCTGGACGACCCTCCGGATCCCCCGTGTGTCGAGCCGACCTCCCCGGACCCCGACCCAGAGGGCGTCGCCGGTGTCGGGGCCGATCAACGCGGGACGCCCGGATTCCACGTACGCGGCCGTCGCACGCACCGCCTGTCTGCCGACCGGGACGGCGCGCTCCTTGTTCCCCTTCCCACGGACCGTCACGAAGTCGCCGGCGGCGATGTCCGAGACGGTCATCGCGGCGACTTCGGAAACGCGCAGACCCGTTCCGTACAGCACCTCGAGAAGCGCCCGATCGCGAAGGTCGACGGGATCGGATCCGTCCATGGCGTCGAGGAACTGTTCGAGCGTCGGTGCGGGGATCGCCTTCGGAAGCGTCCCCGGGCGCTTCGGCTGGGGCACGCCGGCGGCGGGATTCGCCGGGATCGCCCCGCGGCGAGCCGAGTCCTCGAGAAACGCCCGAACGGACGACGCCTTGCGGGCCACCGATCGCTGCGCGTAGTTCAGACTCGTGAGCTGCGCGAGGAAGCGACGGACGGTTCGCCGGTCGACCTCGCCGAGCCGGTCGATGCCGAGCCGGTGACACATCGTCGTGAACTGGCTCAGGTCCCGTCCGTAGGCTTCGATCGTGTTAACCGACAGCCCGCGTTCGGCATCGAGACGCGTCAGGTAGTCGGCGACCGCCGCGTCGATGCCCCCGTTTCTCATTAGGCCATGGTCGTGGCCTCACCCGAGAAGGTCAACGACCCCTGCGTCGCCCGTCGCGCGTCGTCCCTGTTGCGCCGACCCGCGAGCTCCACGATGAGGTCCAGTTCCTCGACGAGATCGTCGGGGCCGAACACGGGGAACGCCCCGTCGCGGATCAACCGGTTCGTGCCCTCGGACGTCTCCCGATCGACGTCCCCCGGCATCGCGAAGACGGGGATCCCGTACTCGGCGGCCTTGAGCGCCGTGATCAACGCACCGCCCGTCCTGGCCGCCTCGACGACGACCACGGCGGAGGCCAGGCCGGCGATGATGCGGTTCCTCGGAGGGAACCGCCACGCATCCGGCCGGGCCCCCGGCGGGTACTCGGAGACGATCGCTCCTCCGCCTTCGAGGATCTGGTTGCCGAGGAGACGGTGCTCCTTCGGATACGTCACGTCGATGCCGCAGCCGAGAACGGCCACTCCCCGCCCGTCGAGGGCGACCATGCCGCGGTGCGCTGCGCCGTCGATGCCCCGGGCAAGCCCGGAGACGACGGGCCACCCGGCGGCCGCGACGGCGCGCCCGTACGCGTCGGCGAGCTCGAGCCCGTAGGCGGTGGCTCGCCGCGTTCCGACGATCGCGACACCGGATCCCGGCGGCAACGTTCCGCGAACGAAGAGGGCGTCGGGGGCGTCTTCGAACCGATCGAGGTGCCCCGGATAGCCGTCGTCTCCGCGGGCGATCCACTCGATGCCGAGGTCGTGGAGCTCGATCCGGCGCCGTTCCGTAGACACAGTGACCCGTTCGCGGATCGCGTCCGACGTCCTTGCCCGACCGTGAATGATCGCCTCAACGGCGCCGGAGGGGCCGCCGTGGCGGCGCATCAGCTCGCGGGACCGGTCCGGGTGGAGACCGGCGAAGGACAGTCGAAGGCGATCATCGCGGCTCACATCGTCACCCGCATGCTCAAGGCGGTCCGAACGTGTGCTTCGTCGACGGGCCCCGCTCCTTCGAGATCGGCGACGGTACGGGCCACCCGGCGGATGCGATCCCATCCACGCGCCGTCAGCGTGTCGCCTGCGGCTGCGGCATCGAGGACCGCGGCGGCACCCGTCGTCCATTCGAGGTCGTCGAGATCGCTACGGCCGAGTTCCCGGTTGAGACGGCCGCGCTCGTCGAACTGCCGTCTGCGCGCCGCGACGACCCGTGTGCGCACCGTCGCCGAGGCCTCGCCGCGACGGCCGGATAGCTCGGAGATCCGGAGTCGGGGCACGTCGACTTGCAGGTCGAACCGGTCGAGGAACGGCCCGGAGAATCGTCGCTTGTACTTGGCCTTCATCGAGGCCGTGCACGTGCATCCGACGATGCGATCTCCCTCGTAGCCGCACGGACACGGATTGGTCGCGGCCACCACCTGGGTGCGGCACGGGAACTCGACGGTCGCGCCCTTTCTAGCCACGATGACCGAACCGTCCTCGATCGGCGTTCGGAGAGCGTCGAGCAGGTGCGGCGGGAACTCTCCCAGCTCGTCGAGGAACAGCACACCGCGATGCGCGAGCACGACTTCGCCCGGTGTCGGGACGCCGGAGCCGCCGCCGATGAACGCCGCCAGCGACGCCGAGTAGTGGGGTGATCGGAAGGGAGGAACGAGCGCGTCGGGCCGTGCACGACCCGCTGCGGCCCAGACCAGCGCCACTTCCTGGGCGTCCCGGTCTTCGAGCGGGGGCAGGATCCCCGGCAGCGTGCGCGCGAGCATCGTCTTTCCCGAGCCGGGAGGGCCGCGGAACAGCAGGTGGTGGCCTCCGGCCGCCGCGATTTCCAGGGCTTCCCGTGCGTGTCGCTGACCCCGCACCTCGGAGAGGTCCGGGATGTTCGCGGCCTGCGCGACGAGCGCGTGGACTTCCTCCCCCGGTTCGGCCCCGGTCGATACTCCCACCGCATGTGCCAGCGATCGGACGGCACGCACCCCCAGGTCCTCGCGTCCCGCCGTCTCGGCCGCCGATTCCACGGGGAGAAGGCACGGGCGCCCGATGTCACGAGCAACCAGCGCCGCGCCCAGTCCGCCTCGTGCGGGACGGACCTCCCCGTCGAGAGCGAGCTCCCCCAACGCCACGACGTCGGTGGCTCCATGCGGCAGCTTCCCGTCGGCGGCGAGAACTGCGAGCGCGATGGGCAGGTCGTAGGACGCTCCGAACTTCGGGAGATCGGCGGGTGACAGGTTCACGACGACGCGCTTGGCCGGGAACTCGTTCGCCGTGGATGCGAACGCGGCGCGAACCCGCTCCTTGGCCTCGCGCACGGCCGCATCGGGAAGACCGACGATCACGAACCCGGGCTTTCCCCCTCCGACGTGGGCTTCGACGCGAACGGGCTGTGGCTCGACCCCGACGATCGCGCTGGATGTGATGGTTGCGTTCATGCACGCAACGTACGACGCCGGTGTGACGGAAACCGGACGGCGGTCTCAGCGGCCCTTGAAGTCCGGAGGTCGTTTCTGGAAGAACGCCGCCGCTCCTTCGAACAAGTCCTCCGACCCGAGCAACGTCGACTGAGCCTGTCCCTCGAACGCGAGAGCCTGCTCGAACGTCATCGATGAAGAGCGATCGAGCGCCACCTTGATGAGGTGCTGGGCGAGCGGGGCGCCGTCGGCGAGGCCCGCGGCCACTTCCATCGCCCGGTCGTCGATGGCTCCGTGATCGACGACCTCGACGACGAGACCGATCTCGAGGGCCTCGTCCGCGCCGACCATGCGTCCCGTCAGGGCGATCTCTCTGGCACGGGCGAGCCCGACGAGGCGCGGAAGGAGCCATGTCCCGCCGAAGTCGAGGGTCAGTCCCCGATTGACGAAGATCTCGGCGAACCGTGCCCGCTCCGTGGCGATCACGACGTCACATCCGAGGGCCAGGTTCATGCCGGCGCCCACCGCGACGCCGTCGACCGCGGCGACCGTCGGTTTCGAGATGCGGTGCAGCGCAAGTGCCGCCCGGTTGGGCAGTTCCATGTAGCCGGCGTTCGCCGCGGCGGTCCCGAAACCGGAGAAGTCGGCGCTGAGGTCGGCTCCCGCTGAGAAGTCCCCGTCGTCGCCGGTGATCACGAGGGTCCGCTGATCGGAGGTCTCGAACGCCTCGAACGCCTCGGCCAGTTCGATCCAGCCGTTGCGGGGAATGGCGTTCTTCGTTCCCGGTGCCGACATCGTCAGTCGACGGACCCGGCCGCGATCCTCGGTCGATACGAAATTCATGCGATGAAGCTAGCAGCACCGTGGACGCGATCGTCTCCCCGCGCGGCCGTCGCTCTCACCGACGCGGGATCACCGGCCGTCTGGAATCCACCGAACGGCGATACGCTGATCACCATGGAGTCCGGGCTTTCACGATCGTACGGACGCTTCGGGGAGGAGGCCGTCACCCCGGTGCAGCCCTACCAGGCACGCAAGGCGTATGTGTGTCCCGGCTGTGGTGCCGCGATCGACGTGGGTGTCGGGCATCTCGTCGTGGTTCCGATCCATGATCCGGACCTGCGACGACACTGGCACCGGGGGTGTTGGTTCAAGGAGCAGCGGCGGCGCGGGTCAGCCGACGCCGGGTGACCATCGGATCGTTGCTCCGACGGGGGTCAACTCGACCGCGATCAGGTCGATGCGGTGGGCCGGAAGCGCACGCGCGGCCCGTCTGATCCTGGCGGCCTTCTCCTCGTCGTAGTTCTCCCACGGGCGGGATCCGGTTCCCGCCCCCGTCTTGACTTCGACGACGACCAGCTCACCGTCGAGCTTCATGAGGATGTCGATCTCATCTCGCCCGACCCGCAGGTTCTTCCCGATGACCGTCGCGCCGCGACGTTCGAGGAACCGAAGAGCGATGGTTTCACCGGCGGCTCCGACGGACATTCGGCGGGTCGGCATGCCGTCATCTTCTCAGCCGGGTGTGACGCGAATCAGAACTCGGAGGGGATGTCGGTCTCTTCGATGTTGACGTCCCGGAAGGTCATCACCCTGACCCGTTTCACGAAACGAGCCGGCCGGAACATGTCCCAGACCCAGGCATCCTCGAGCTCGATCTCGAAGTAGACGGACCCTTCGACGGATCGCGTGTTCATCTCGACCTTGTTGGCCAGGTAGAACCTGCGCTCGGTCTCGACGACGTACCGGAACATCGGGAGCACGTCGCGGTACTCGCGGTAGATCTGCAGTTCGACATCGGTTTCGAATCGCTCGAGATCCTCGTCGCCCACCGTGCTGCTCCCGTTCTCCGTGGCGCCGTCGATGCTACCGGCCGGTCGCGCGTAACCCGCCGGTCACAGCGTCGCCCATCGGTCGATCGGCCACATGATCACGAACGCGCGCCCGACGATCGTGTCGGTGGGCACGGTTCCGAAGTAACGGCTGTCCTGGCTTGCGTTCCGGTTGTCGCCCATCACGAACATCTCCCCCGGCGGCACGATGATCGGACCGAAGTCGGCCATGACCGATCCGGTCTTCAGATACGGCTCGTCGATCGGGATACCGTCGATGAGGACCCGGCCCTGGACGATCTCGACCCGCTCCCCCGGCAACCCGATCACGCGCTTGATGAACTCGGTCCGGGGCACGGAGACGCCGATCGCCTCCGTGACGTTGCGTCGTGCAGCTTCGAACATCGTCTCCTCGGGTGCCTCGCCGCCGCGGGGATCGTCGAACACGATGACCTGCCCGCGCTGAAGGTCCCCGAGCCGGTATGCGAGTTTGTTGACCATGACGCGATCGTTGATCTGGAGTGTGTCCTCCATCGACGACGAGGGAATCCAGAACGCCTGGAAGAAGAACGTCTTGATGATCACGGCGATGACGAGAGCGGCGAGGATCAGGAGCGGCAGTTCGAGCCAGAACGGGAGTGTGTGCTTCTCACCGTCGTCGGCGGCTTCGACGCCCAAGGGCTCCGGCGGTATCGGGTCGAGGTCGAAATCAGTCACGGCCGCCACCCTACCGCCCGTCCTCACCAAACCGGTCCCCACGGGGGCCGCCGAGATAGTCGTACCAGAGCATGCGTGCGGCGACGGCACGCAACGGGCGCCACCCGTCGGCCCATCGATTCGTTTCCGCGACGTCCGGCACGTCCGGGAGGTCGAGGAGACGGCCGACGGCTACCTGGAGCGCCCGGTCCCCCGGGGGCCAGGCGTCGGGTCGGCGGAGCACGAAGAGGAGGTAGCACGCGGCCGTCCAGGGCCCGACTCCCCGGATCTGGAGCAGTTGGGAAGCCGCGTCGGCGTCATCGAGCTTCGCGATCGCGTCGAAGTCGATCGTCCCGTCGAGCACGCCGGACGCGACTCCTCTGACGTATCCGGTCTTCTGGCGGGAGAATCCGATGGCTCTCAACTCGTCGTCGCTCAGCCCGAGGAAAGGCTGGGGGCGGACCGCTCCGATCGCTTCGACGAGTCGTCGATACGCCGCGTCGGCCGATGCGAGCGACACCTGCTGTTCGAGGATGAAGCGAAGCATCGTCGCGAACCCGGGGTCTCGGGGCCACAGCGGCGGGACGCCGTTGCGGTCGGCGAGCCGCGCCATCAGAGGATCCACCTCCGAAAGACGGGTCACTGCGCTGCCGAGCGTCTCGTCGTCCAGCGACGCGACAACGACCCGCCGGGAAGACGGGTCGTGTTCGATTGCGCTGGTCCGGTCCGGGTCGGTCAGTCGCGCTTCTCCTTGATGCGCGTGGCCTTGCCGACGCGATCGCGCAGGTAGTAGAGCTTCGCCCGGCGCACGTCGCCGCGACGCGTGACCTCGATCTGCTGGATGATCGGTGCGTGAACGGGGAAGATGCGCTCGACCCCCACACCGAAGCTGATCTTGCGCACGGTGAAGGTCTCGCGGATACCGCCGCCTTTGCGAGCGATCACGACGCCTTCGAACGCCTGCGTGCGTTCCTTGCCACCCTCGATGACGCGTACGTGCACGCGAACGGTGTCGCCGGGACCGAAGTCCGGGATGTCGTCGCGCAGTTGTGCGCCGTCGATCTGTTCGATCAAGTTCACGGGATCCTCCAGAAACGCAAAAGGGGGGAAGAGCGGTGGCGTATGTTACTGCGGTTTCGCTTCAAGTCGATCGGCAGATGAGACGGCTGCCCTACTCGTCGAAGAGGTCGGGTCGCCGCTCCCGTGTCCGCCGCTCCCGCTGCTCCGCCCGCCACGCCTCGATCCTGGCATGGTCGCCCGACCGCAGCACTTCAGGAACGGTCCATCCCCGGAACTCGGCCGGTCTCGTGTAGTGCGGTTCCTCGAGAAGTCCCTCGCGGAAACTCTCGGTCTCGACCGACGTTGGATTCCCGACGACGCCGGAGAGCAGTCGCGTCACCCCCTCGATGGCGACGAGCGCTGCCACTTCGCCGCCGAGCAGCACGTAGTCGCCGATCGAGATCTCCTCGTCGATGAAGTGCTCGGCGACCCGCTCGTCGATGCCCTCGTATCGGCCGCACACGAACGTGAGGTCCTCCATCGTCGCCCAACGGTCCAGCGTCTCCTGATCCAGGGGCGTTCCCCCGGGGGTGAAGAGCACGCGATGGGTGTCCGACAGCGGTTCGAGCGCCTCGGCGAGGGGCTGGACCATCATCACCATCCCGGCGCCGCCGCCGAACGGTGCGTCGTCGACCTGACGGTGCACGCCCTTGCCGTGCTCCCGCAGGTCGAAGAGGCGTACGTCGAGCGTGCCGTCGCGCCGGGCCTTTCCGACGAGGCTCACTTCGAGAGGCGAGGTGAAGAAGTCGGGGAAAATGGTGATGATGTTGATCCGCATCGCCGTCCGATGGTACCGGGGATCTCCCCTCGACTAGATTTGCAGCGAGGCACCGCAGCTCAGAGAGGGAGACGACCGTGCAGATCAACATCGATTACCGCCCGTCCTACGCCACCGCGAAGGTCGAGTTGGACCCGGCGGAGGAGATCGTCGTCGAGGGTGGGGCCATGGTTGCCATGTCCTCCGATCTCGAACTCCAGACGAAGGCTCGCGGCGGGTTCCTCAAGTCGCTCGGACGGGCCACGTTCGGCGGGGAGAGCTTCTTCCTCAACACCTACAAGGCCCCGGCCTCCGGGGGCCGGATCTACCTCGCTCCCGCCCTGCCGGGTGACATGAAGGTGATGGAGATGCAGGGTGAGACGCTCATGGTGCAGAGCGGCGGCTACATCGCTTCGTCCCCATCGCTCGAGGTCGATACGAAGTGGAGCGGAGGCAAGACGTTCTTCGCCAGCGAGGGGCTCATCATGCTCAAGGTGCATGGAACCGGGAATCTGATCATCTCGGCGTACGGCGCGATCGAGGAGATCGTGCTCGGGCCGGGCGAGAAGTTCACGGTCGACACGGGACACCTCGTGACGTTCACCGAGGGGATGGGGTTCAACGTCCGCAAGGTCGGGGGTTGGAAGAGCACCCTCCTCAGCGGCGAGGGCCTCGTCGTGGATCTGACGGGCCCCGGCCGTGCAACGCTCCAGACCCGGTCCGAGGATGCGTTCCTGAGCTGGCTGGTTCCGAAGCTCCCGAACCAGAACGCCAGCCGCGCATAATCGAGCCCGGCCGCCCCCCACTCTGCGAACCCAGGGCTCGTAGGCGCACATAGGCGCGCTTTCGGCCCACAGAACGATGATTCTCAGCGATCCGCACACATCGGGTGTGATCGCCTTCGTGAAGTCGGTGGGCGCGCCCTGATCGCCGGTGACGATAAGCGTGACGTCAAGCGTCTCCGCGCCGATACCAGTACCGATAGAGCGGTTCGTATCCGAGCGCCCGGTACAGGTTCAGGGCCGGGTCGTTGTCCTCGGCCACCTGAAGGAACGCGCGTGTTGCGCCCTCCCGAACTCCGAACGCATGGAGGGCTTCCATGATCCTCTTGGCGTGGCCCCGCCGCCGTTCGCCGGGGCGCACCGCGACCTCGAACACGCCCAGGAGGCCCTCCCCGACGACACCGAACCCGGCGCCCGCCGCCCCGTCGTCGCCGAGCGACGTGACGAAAGAGGCCGGTGAGGGGACCGCGGCGATGGTCGCCAACCAGGGTCCAGCGAGCGACCGGTCGACATCGAGCGCCTCGAGTTCGGTCGCGACCCACGCCTCGGTGGCGACCGGAGACGATGCGACCCCCAGGACGGGTTCCACGCCGTCGAGCGCCCGTGTCATGACGGAGACGGGTGCCTCGAGGCGGTATCCACGCTCGTCGAGGATCCGATCGATCGCGGGGTCGCACGTCGGCGTGATCCGATAGAGCGGTGAGAGCCCGCGCACGGTGTACCACGCGGCGACGTCGTCGAGCCGGCGTTCCACGTCCCCGGGCAGCGGACCGCAGGGGGCCGCCGAGTTGCGGCGACGCGAGAAGCCGTCGCCGGCCGAGAGGACCCACTCCCCCACCGTCGTCCGTTCGGCGGTGGGCCAGCTCGATGCGGCGACGCGTTCGATCGCTTCGATCGTCATGACGGCAACAGGTAGGGGTGGAGGGCTTCGGCCATGTGCGCGGGGAAGCGGATCGGCCGCCCGTTCAGGTTGGTCGCCGCCGCGTTCAGGTCCTGCTCGACGTACACCTCGTCGCAGCACAGGATCCGCTGGTGCCAGCGGGACGTCACGCGTTTGAACTCGACCACTCCCGTCTCCACGACGAGCTCCTCGTCCGGTCCGGCGGACTTGAGGAACCGGGTGGCGATGCTGGTCACGACGATCATCACCCCCTCGTCCTTCATGCCCTGGAGGCTCAGCCCGGCCTCGTGGAGGAGCTCGACCCTCGCCGCTTCGAAGTACTGGATGTAGACGGAGTGGTTGACGTGCTGGTAGGGATCCAGCTCGTAGAAGCGAACACGGATGGGGAATCGATGCGCCACAGCCGCCAATGTACCCCCTCCCGCCACGAACCCAGGGTTCTCTGCGCCCTATTTGACGTCCCGGGCCCGCGGAATGGAGAGCCCCTGTGAACCGCGGGCCGGAGACGGCATATACAACGCAGAGAACCCTGGGTTCAGGTCGGGGGGGTGAAACCGGTTTGACGCCAGGCTTCGTAGACGGCGATCGCCGCCGCGTTCGCGAGGTTGAGCGACCTGCCACCGCGTGCGATCGGGATGCGGAGCCGGTCCGTCACGGCCGGGTGCTCGATCACTGCAGCCGGGAGGCCGTCGGATTCGCGTCCGAACAGCAGCGCGTCGCCGGCCCGGTACTCGACGTCCGTGTAGAGCCGGTCGGCGTACTGAGTGAAGGCGAACACGCGGGCAGGTCGGACAACATCGAGGAACCCGGCGAAGTCGTCGTACGCGACAACGTCCGCGTACTCGCGGTAGTCGAGTCCGGCGCGACGGAGACGGGCGTCGTCGAGATCGAACCCGAGAGGCCGGATCAGATGGAGCCGGTTGCCCGTGTTGACGCACAGACGCATCAGGTTCCCGGTGTTCGGAGGGATCTCCGGCCGGTGCAACACGACGTCAAACACGGGGATCCTCAATGGTCATCGATCGCCGCGGACCGACTTCTCGAGCAGGAGGAGGAACGACAGCGCCGGATCCTTCGACTGGATCGTCTGCGCCGCCGCCCAGTGCTCGGTGATGGTCCGGTGCATGAACCCGGTCAGGTCGCCGAGCAGCATCCACCGGTACTTCGCCGACCGCTTCATCGGCGGACGCGACCCGAACGACATCAGACGCACCCGTGCACCGGCGGGGTGCTCGGCTTCGCCGTCTTCGAGGAGCTGGTCGATCACCGCGACGATCCGCTCCTCGGGAACGGCGCCGAACCGGTTCAACGCCGCCCGGAGAACCTTCGGGTCACGCGCCGAGGCGTTGAGCTCGGCCCGCCCCTCCTTCACCTCGGCGATGATCAGATCGACACGGTCCAGATCGATGTCGAGCGCCGGATCGACGGAGAGCACGGAGAGCTCGGTGTCACTCCTCCCCCGACCGGCCCCCGGGATCCGCAGGGCGAGCATGTCGACGTCCGTGACCGATCGGTACTCGCCGTCATCCATCAGCTCGAGGATCGGATACTCCGTGACGGTGAAGTACCCGTTCATGTAGAGATACGACTGGACGAGACCGACCGCTGTGTCCATGCGTGACCCGCCTGCCGGGGATCAGTACGTTGCGCCGGCGTACCGCTGACGGCGCCCGTACTCGCCCGACGAGTAGCTGGCGATGTCGACGAACAGGGCGAGACCGAGGATGATCCAGTCGAAGAACACGACACCGCCCGGGAAGACCGCCACGTAGGCGAGGGTCGTCCACGGAAGGAACAGGAACCCGAGGAGCGGCACGAAGAAGTTCGAGAACGCGAGCTGCCATCGCGTCGAGTCCATCAGCCACCACACGAGGATCGCGAACCGCGGCCCGAAGATCATCAACGATGCGAAGAAACAGCACATACGGACCCTCCCATGGCCGATCGCACAGATCCTAGCGGCGGCCGCCCGACGATGATCCGATAGGCTATCGGAGCCACACGAGGAGGGCCCGGTGGAGTTCAAAGAAGAGCACGTCGCTTTCCGCAAGGTCATGCGGGACTTCGCAGACGCGGAGATCGCACCCTTCGCCCGGGAATGGGATCGGACGAAGACGTTCCCCCTCGACGCCGTCGCCAAGATGGGCGATCTCGGTCTCTTCGGCCTTCCGTTCGAGGAGCGGTACGGGGGCTCGGACTCCGACTTCACGACCCTCTGCATCGCCATCGAAGAGCTCGGCCGGGTCGACCAGTCGATGGCGATCACCCTCGAAGCGGCCGTGGGACTCGGCATCAACCCGATCGCCGAATTCGGCACCGATGAGCAGAAGGAACGGTGGCTCCCCGACCTCGTCGAGGGGAGAGCCCTCGCTGCGTTCGGCCTCACCGAACCCGACGCGGGTTCGGATGCCGGCGCGACACGCACGAAAGCCGACCTCGTCGACGGGGAGTGGGTGATCAACGGGTCGAAGGCCTTCATCACCAACTCCGGGACCGACATCACGTCCCTCGTGACGATCACGGCTCGTACCGGTCCGGGCGAGATCTCGACCATCGTCGTACCCACCGACACACCCGGATTCGAAGTCGAGCCGCCGTACGACAAGATGGGATGGCATGCGTCGGACACCCATCCGCTCCGCTTCGACGACTGTCGCGTGCCCGAGGGGAACCTGCTCGGCGAGCGGGGCCAGGGGTTCCGCCAGTTCCTGTCAACGCTCGACGACGGACGGATCGCGATCGCTGCGCTCGCCGTCGGAGTCATCCAGTCGTGTCTCGAAGAGTCGATCGCCTACGCGAAGGAGCGCATCTCCTTCGGGAAGGAGATCGGCGCCTATCAGGCGATCGCGTTCAAGATCGCCGACCTCGAGGTCGCGGTCGAGGCCGCACGGCTCCTGACGTACAAGGCCGCGTGGTTGAAAGACACGGGCCGGCCGTACAAGCACGCCGCGGCCAGAGCCAAGCTGTTCGCCACCGAAGCGGCCGTCGACGCGACCCGCGAGGCGACACAGATCTTCGGCGGGTCCGGGTTCCTCAACGACTCGCCGGTCGCCCGTCACTACCGCGACGCCAAGGTGCTCGAGATCGGTGAGGGAACCAGCGAGATCCAGCGTCTCGTGATCGCACGGGGTCTCGGCCTCCCCGTTCGATAGATCACGCGACGAGAGCCGGGCTACCGAACGCCGGTCCCGTCCTCGAGGGCCTGCCTGGCGGCGTCCTGTTCCGCCCGCTTCTTCGACGTCCCGGTTCCGGTGGCAAGATCCTCCCCCGACGACCGCACCGTGGCCGTGAAGACCTTCGCATGCTGCGGGCCGGTCTCGGTGACGAGATACTCGACGTCCCTCCCCGCCGCGACCAGGACCTCCTGGAGGCGTGTCTTGTAGTCGGTTCTCCCGGGCGCGGCCGACCGGTCACCGATCATCGGCTGCCAATGCTCCCGCACGACCTGTTCGACGCGGCCGAAACCGGCCTCGAGATACACGGCGGCGAGGATCGACTCGACGACGTCGGACAGGATCGATCGCTTCTCACGCCCACCGGTGGCCTCTTCTCCGCGTCCGAGGAGGATCAGGTCGGCGACACCCCACGTCCGGGCGACCGAGGCGAGGGCCTGCTCGGAGACGACGCCGGCCCGCATCAACGTCATCCGCCCTTCGGACGCATCCGGGAACTCGTCGAAGAGGTAGCGGGTGACGGCGAGCTCCAGCACGGCGTCGCCGAGGAACTCGAGCCGCTGGTAGTCGGAGCTTCCAGGATGCTCGGATGCGTACGACGGATGCGTCAGCGCCGTCGTCAGCAGGTTCTCGTCGACGACGCGATAGCCGATCGATGATCCGAGCGACTCTGCGGCCTCCGTCGGATCGAATCCCCGATCGGTCACGTTGCGCTGCGTCCGATACCTTCGGCGATCATGCCGACGAGGTTACGCCGCGCGCCTTCGGCGGCCATCGCCGCCGCGTTCGCCACGGCACGATGCGACGCCGCACCGTGTGAGATCACGACGACGCCCTTGGTTCCTACGAGATGTGCTCCGCCGATCGTTTCCGGGTCGATCTGCTGGCGCAGCTTCATGAACGCCGGCATGAGCTCGGCGAGCGCCGTCTGGTATTGGTCTTCCTGGAGGGTTTCGAGCAGGAACCGGAACAGCGCACGACTGGTCCCCTCGCCCGTCTTGAGCAGCACGTTGCCGGTGAATCCGTCCGTGACGAAGACGTCGGCCCGGTTCCTGCCGAGATCCCGTCCCTCGACGTTCCCGACGAAGTCGATGACATCGATCGCATCGAGCAGTGCGTGGGCGGCTCGTTCGACTTCCCGTCCCTTGCCGGCCTCTTCGCCGATGTTGAGCAGCCCGACGCGTGGGCTGTCGATGCCGAGGAAGACCTCCGCGACGGCGCTCCCCATGACACCGAACTGGGCGAGCTGCTCGGGACGCACTTCGAGGTTCGCTCCCACGTCGAGCACCACCTCTCGGGTGGGGAAGACCGAAGCGATCGCCGGGCGCGACACGCCGGGGAGACGGCCGATCACGAAGGCGGCGGCTGCAAGCGCAGCGCCGGTCGAACCGGCGGAGATCAGCGCTTCCGCCTCGCCTTCGCGGATGAGGCGGGCGGCCACCATGATGGACGCGTCCTTCTTCTCACGCACGGCGCGCGCCGCGTCCTCGTGCATCTCGATGACTTCGGAGGCATGAACGATGGGGAGGTCGGCTTCGAACCGGTCGAGGATCGGAGTGATCTGGTTCCGGTCGCCGACGAGTACGACGTCGACACCGTCGGCCGCCGCGTCGATCGCGCCGCGGACGACTTCGATGGGGGCATGATCGCCGCCCATGGCATCAACGACGACCGTGGCCATCGGCGGGTCAGGCTTCTGCGATGATCTCGCGACCGTTGTAGCTGCCACATTCGTGGCACACCCGGTGCGGTACGTGCTTGGCGCCGCACTGGCTGCAGGTGGCAACCGTCGGGGCGGATACCTTCCACTGTGCTTTACGACGTCGCGTGCGTGATCGCGACATCTTCTTCTTGGGGACGGCCATTTGGGGGAACCTCGTTTCGTCAGTCCTCCGGCGGGAGGAGATCGCGCAGCACCGCAAACGGTGAACCTGCGTCGTTCGCATCGCCCGAAGGATCGGTATTCAAGTCCGTTTCTGGTGTACTCACAAGTCCTTCGCACGATTCGCTGCAAATCGGCAGGAGCGGGAGGCCGAGGAGCGTCTCATCTCTCAGGAACGGCTCGAGGTCGATCGATGTCCCGACGATCGGGTACGCATCCTCCCCCGGGTCCGTTTCGAACAGTCCGGCGACCGGGTCGCAGCCGTCGTCGACGAACGCCGTGAGACAGCGCCGGCAGGTGTGCTCGACGCTGTAGCACACCTCCCCTCTGACCAGGATCCCGCCGGGAACGGGCCCGAGGGCGAGATCGGCGACGAGCGGCGGTTCGGTGAGGATGCGGCTCATCTCCAGCTTCCAGTCGACGGAGACCTCGATCGATATCTCGCGCGGCGGAACGTCTCTTCCGAGCAGATCGGAGACATCGACGAGAAACGGTGGGCGGTTCATTCCGGGTTCCTGTCTGCGCGGCGAAGCCTCGCTGCGCTCGCTCACTGGCTGATCGGCGGCTCCGGTTGGGCGGGCAGCGTCTGGTGGAGTTCCGCCCGGGCTTCGCGAACGTACCGGAGGAGCTCTCCGAGAACCTGTTCCGCTTCGGCGAGATGCCGTTCGGCGAAGTCCTCGGCTTCCAGACGGATTCGCCGCGCTTCCGTTTCGGCGTTCCGGACGAGCGTATTCGCCTCCTCGACCGCCTCCTGGACGATGTACGACTCGGAGACGAGCTGCTCGGAACGCGCTTTCGCGTCGGCAACGACCTCGCGTGCCTTCTCGTTGGTCCGGGCGATGTACGCCTCGCGTTCGCGAACCATCCACCGGGCGGCGCGCAGTTCTTCGGGGAGCCCCGCCTGGATCCGTGCGAGCTCGTCGAGCATCTCGTCCTGGTTGATCATGACGCTGCTCGACAGCGGGACCTGTCTGGCGTTCTCGATCTCGATCATCAGCCGATCGATCATGTCGAGCAGCCCACCAGGCACGGGCGGCGGCGGTTGCGGATGGTCGGGGTGCTCCATGGTCATGCGTAACGCTCCTTCATCGCTGCAGCGACACTCGCAGGCACCAGTGCGTCGACGGCTCCGCCGAGACGGGACACTTCCTTGACGAGGGAGGAGGATAGATACCCGTACTCCGGCTTGGTCGCCACGAACAGCGTGACGATCCCCGACAGGTGGCGGTTCATCTGCGACATCTGGAACTCGTAGTCGAAATCGGTCATGGCGCGCAGGCCTTTGACGATCACGTCGGCGCCGGTCTGTTTCGCATAGTCGACGAGGAGTCCGCCGAACGAGCCGATCCTGACCGTCTTCCACTCCGAGCAGAGCTCGGTGAGCATCGCGATCCGTTCGGCTTCATCGAAGAGCGGGTCCTTCGACGGGTTCTTGATGACGGCCACGATGACCTCGTCGAAGATCCCGGTGCACCGTTCGATCACGTCGAGGTGTCCGTTGGTTGGGGGATCGAAACTCCCCGGCACGAGGGCAGCCGTCACCGTTGCTCCTTTTCGAGAATCCAGATCTCACTGTCACCGTACCGTCTCGGTTCGGCGCCATGCAGGTTATCCGATTTCGGGGGCGATCCCCCGGCACGTCGATGGATGAGGACGATTCCGTGTGCGGGGACGCGTTCGTCGACGAGACCGAGGATCCGATCGACCTCCGAATCCGCCATCGCGAACGGGGGGTCGATGAACACGAGCTCGTACGTTCCCCGATCTCTCGTGAGGAACGGCACGACGCCCGAGCGGACGACGGTGCCGCCGAGGCCGACGGCCGCGACGTTCTGTTCGAGGATGCGAACCGCCGCCCGGTCTTGCTCGACGAACACGACGCTTGCGGCCCCGCGGCTCATCGCTTCGAGGCCCAGCGATCCGCTCCCCGCGAACAGGTCGAGGACCGCCGCCTCCACGACGCGACCCCCCATCACCGAGAAAACCGCTTCCCGGGCCCTGCCGGTGAACGGGCGGGTGCCGCTGCGCGGCGCCGCGAGCTTCCGGCCTTTCGCCTCCCCCGCGATGATCCTCATCTTCAGCTCCTCGTCAGCCATTGTGCCGACTCGCCGAACAAGCACGCAACTTCGTGCATCACCGCTTCGACGAACGGGCCGTTCGGGTCGGCCTCCACCGCCTCCGCGGCGACGAGGCTGGCGGCCTCCAGGATCTCCCGATCGTGAAGGATGTCCCCGAGCCGGAGATCGGCGACCCCCGACTGGGCTCCGCCGAACACGGTTCCCTGGCCGCGGATCTCCAGGTCGATCTCGGCGAGTCTGAACCCGTCGTCCGTCGCCATCATCGCATCGATGCGCTGCTGCCCTTCGACGGTGGTCGGGTCCGCGGCGAGGATGCAGGCCCCGCCGTGCTCACCCCGCCCGACACGGCCGCGAAGCTGGTGGAGCTGGCTCAGGCCGAACCGGTCGGCGCTTCGGATGATCATCAGCGTCGCGTTGGGGACGTCGATCCCTACTTCGATCACCGTGGTGGCGACGAGGACGTCGACCTCCCCGGCACGCACGCGGTGCATCACCGCGGACTTCTCGTCGGATCTCATCTGACCGTGGAGAAGCTCGCATCGGATTCCCGGCAGCGCGTTTCGCAGCCGTGCATACTCCGTCGTCGCCGATCTGGCATCGATCTTGTCGGAGTCCTCGACGAGCGGGCAGACGACGAAGACCTGGCGGCCTTCGGCCACGGTCCGCCGGATCCGCTCGTCGATCTCGTGATCGGCCGCGTCCGGGATCGTCTCGGTGGTGACACCGGCACGACCCGGCGGCATCTCCTTGATGGTCGAGACTTCGAGATCGCCGTAGACGGTCATCGCGAGCGTTCGCGGGATCGGAGTCGCGGTCATGAGCAGGAGGTCGGGAACGCCTCCGGTCGTGTTCTCGTCGCGCAGCACGACACGCTGCTCCACGCCGAAGCGGTGCTGCTCGTCGACCACGGCGATGCCGAGCGAGTGGAAACTCACGCCGGACTGGATCAGCGCCTGGGTGCCGAACGCGATGTCGATCGTGCCGTCCTGGAGCCATTCGATGCCCCGCGAACGCGAAACGTCCCCGGAGACGAAGTTGGTGGTGACTTTGCTGCTCGTGAAGAGCCCGATCCGGACGCCGCGGGTCGTCGTCGGCTCTGCACCGAACAGCGAAGCCGTGTTCGCCGCTCCCGTTTCGATGAGCGGGGGGGCCAGGCCGGCGTCCTCCAATGCCAGTTCGGTCCCGAGGTAGTGCTGGGTCGCGAGCACCTCGGTCGGCGCCATGACCGCTCCCTGATGACCGCTCTCGACGGAGGTGAGGAGCGCGAGGACGACGACCACCGTCTTTCCCGATCCCACCTCGCCCTGGAGGAGGCGGTGCATCGGTCGCGGTTTCGCCATGTCGTCGAGGATCCTCGCCGTCACCGTCTCCTGATCGGACGTGAGCCGGTACGGAAGCGCTTCGAGGAACCGGTGATACAGCTCGCCTTCGACGGAGTTCTGGACACCGATCTGCGACTCGAACTCGTCGTACGCCCGCGTCCGGAACGCCATCTGGATCCGGAGGAACTCGTCGAAGATGAGTCGCCTCCTGGCGCGTTCGACCTCTCCGATGTCGTCGGGGAAGTGGATGCCGGCGAACGCCTCGTCCCTCCCGATGAGGTTCAGCCGGTCGAGCACCTCGACCGGGACGATATCGGTGATCGGGCGCGATCGGCGCAGGGCGTTGTCCATCGAGGCGAGGAGTTTCTGCGACGCCATGCCCCCGACCTTCGGATAGATCGGCATCACCCTCCCCGTCACGAGGGAGCCCTCTCCACCGAACCGCCCGACGTCGGGCGCTTTCATCTGGAGCCGGCCGCGGAACAGTTCCGCCTTGCCCGAGAGAACGACTTCCTCGCCTTCGCCGATCTTCAGGTACGGGTTGAACCAGACGGCCGTGAGCGTGCTCGTCCCGTCGCCGATCACGGCCTCGATCATCGTGCGGTTCCTCGAGATCCGCCGCCGCGATACGTGCCGGACGACACCGCCGACCGTCACCTCCTCGCCGAGCGGGACCGATGACAGATCGAAGAGTTGCGAACGATCGAGGTATCGCCTCGGGACGTGGAGGAGGAGATGGGCGACGGATGCGATTCCGTCTTCGTTGAGCTTCCTCGCCCGGACCGTGCCGATGCCCTTGACGCGGTCGACGGGCACCTCGGTGAGGTACACGAGACTTCGCCCCGCTCGCTGGTCGCCGACGTCTGTCATGCCCCCATGATGGTCCGTTGCGGATCGAAGATCGTTGTCCGGTGGACCCTGCTAGCCTCCCAGATCACCTCAGGAGGTTCCCCCACATGTCATATCGGTGTGAAGTCTGCGGCAAAGAGCCGTGGTTCGGCAAGCAGGTCAGCTTCTCGCACAAGCGCTCCAGTCGCCGGTGGCTTCCCAACATCCAGCGCGTCCGCGTCCGCGACGGCAGCAACTCGAAGCGCATTCGCGTTTGCACGTCGTGCATCAAGGCCGGCAAAGTCGAAAAGGTCTAGCGCCATGCAGGGTGTCGTCAAGGTCTACGATCCCCGCTCCGGTGTCGGTGTGATCGTTCGCGACGACGACCGGTCCGAGGTGTACCTCCGCCCCGGCTCTCTCGAAGGATCCATGTTCCGCATGCTCAGGGCGGGCCAGCGTGTCATCTTCACCACGCACGAGGACGAGGGCCGCCTCTACGCCTCCGATCTCCGCTTCGGAGCAGACGGGTACTGACCGTCGGTTCGCTCCGGTACACTGGCCTCCACGAGCAGAGGAGGACATCGTGGTTCGAGCCTACGTCCTGATCCAAACCGATACCGGCCGTGCAGCCGACGTCGCTCACGCCATCCGTGGACTGGCGGGTGTCATCTCCACCGAGGCGGTGACCGGCCCGTACGACGTCGTCGTCTTGGTCGAAGCGACCGATGTGGACGCTCTCGGCCAACTGGTGGTCTCATCCGTCCAGCCGGTGGAGGGAATCGTCCGCACGCTGACCTGCCCCGTGATCAACATCTAGCAGACGTCTCCCGACCGTAATTGGGGAGTCGTCGTCATGACGCGACCGCTGAAGTTCAGGTTCCGGTCGCTACCTCGACGAGTTCGTTGCACAGTTCGGCGTACGTCATTCCGGTGGCCGACCACATCTTCGGGAATCCCGAGATGGGCGTGAATCCCGGCATCGTGTTCACCTCGTTGATGAGGAATCCCCTGCCGCGCTCCTCGAAGAAGAAGTCGACGCGGGCCAATCCGCGGCACTCGATCGCCTCGAAGGCCCGGGCGGCGAGGTCGCGCACCTCATCGGCACGACCCTTCGGAAGATGCGCAGGGGCTTCGAACTCGCTCGCCTCGTCCTCGTACTTCGACGCGTAGTCGTACCAGTCCCCCGCCGACTTCACCTCGCCGGGCAGGGCGGTTCGCGGTCCTTCGAGGACGGCGACCTCGATCTCTCTCCCGTCGATGAACTCCTCCACGACCACCTTGTCTCCGTATCGCAGCGCCAACGCGATGGCCCGCTCGACGCCGTCTTCGTCGACGGCCTTGGTGATCCCCACCGACGATCCGAGTTCGGCGGGCTTCACGAACACGGGCGAACCGAGCGCGCGCAGAACGCCGCGCGCCGTTCCCGACGGGTCGTCGTGGAACCGGCGGCTCCGCACGACCCGCCACCGGGACGTCGGGATCCCGGCCTCGGCGAAGATCCGCTTCGCGATGTCCTTGTCCATCGCGAGCGCCGACGGCAGCACACCGCACCCGACGTAAGGCTTGTTCGCGATCTCGAACACTCCCTGGATCGTCCCGTCTTCGCCGTACGGTCCGTGCAGAACCGGGAACACCGCGTCGTAGCCGACGGCGGCGTCGCCGACGAGGAGACGCCCGTCGGGAAGTCGGAGCGCGGCCGACCGGCCTTCGGCGCGGAACGGTCGATGCGACGCATCGACCACCCACCACGCTCCGTCGCGATCGATGCCCACCGGGATGACACGGTGACCGCTCTCGATCAGCGCGTCGTGGATGGCGACCGCCGACACGCACGACACTTCGTGTTCCGCCGACCGGCCGCCGAAGAGGAGAAGGATTCTGGACATCCGGGCAGGTTACCGACGAACCATCGGCGGCCACGGCATTGCCGCCGCCTACCGGGAACGATCCATCGCCACGGCGTGGAATCCCCCGTCGACGTGGATGATCTCACCCGTCGTCGACGGCGCCCAGTCGGAGAACAGCACACACACCATCCGCGCGACGGGCTCGGGATCGGTCAGGTCCCACGGCAGCGGCGCTCGGCGCTGCCACGCGTCGACGAATTCCTGGATCCCGGGGATCGACTTCGCCGCCACCGTAGCCAGCGGGCCCGCCGAGACGGCGTTCGCCCTGATACCGTCGTCGCCGAGGTAGCGGGCGAGATACCGTGTGACGGATTGCAGCGCCGACTTCGAGACGCCCATCCAGTCGTATGCGGGCCACGCGGACGTGTTGTCGAAGTCCAGCGCCACGAGGGACCCGCCGCCCGCTTCACGCATGAGCGGGAGGAGGCCGGCCGCCAGCGTCTTGTACGAGAACGCCGATGTGAGGAACGCCGTGGCCGCCGAATCGGCCGGTGTGGTGAGGAAGTTCCCGCCGAGGGCGTCTTCGGGCGCGTACGCGATGGCGTGAAGGGCACCGTCGACACCTCCCCAGCGATCGGACAGATCCGCAACGAGTGCGTCCATGTGGGCCGGCTCGTTGATGTCCAGCTCCAGGACCGGCGGCGGATCGGGTAACCGCTTCGCCGAACGCTCGGTCAACCTGATCGCCCGACCGAATCCGGTGAGGACGATCTCGGCACCCTGCTCCTGCGCCAGCCGCGCCACGTGCCAGGCGATCGACCCGTCGGTCAACACTCCCGTGATGACCAACCGCTTCCCCTTCAACAACATCGGATCCTCCTCGGTGGACACGGAACTCTAGATGGGAGAGTCATGACACGTTGGACCATGCGCGAAACCCAAGCCCCGTCACGAACAGCAGCAGGAGCCCGTACCAGAGCGCCGGATTGCGCGCGAGCGTCGAGCGATACACGTAGGCGAGGCCCAGGGTGACCACGACCACGACTCCGTAGAACACATGGAACCCGTTGAGGGGGCGCAACCCGGAGACGTAGAGCGTGACGCCGGCCGCCACCTGAACGAGGATCGCGACGATGGCGACGGCAACGGCGATTCCGAACGCCCGGCCGGGCTTCTTTCGCATCGCGGCCGGCACGAGACCCCACAGGCCGACGAAGCCCGTAGCGCCGAGAGCGACGTAGACCCAGTACTGGTGGAACCAGAGGACCTGCGCCGTCATCGCTGGTCGGCCGGTTTCGTGATCGCAGCCGGAACCGCGGAGACGGCTTCGATCAACGCGTCGGCATCCAGGTGGATCGCGACGCCGGGCACACCGGCGCCGACGGAGACCTCGCCTCCACCCGGCACGGACTCGTCGACGATCACGGGGATGTCGGCAGAGATGCCGAAGGGCGTGATCGTCCCCCGGCGGTATCCGGTGGCGGCGAAGGCCTGCTCGCCGTCGGCGAGCGCGAGTCGCCGCAAGCCGAGGTGGTTGCGGAGCGCCGCCCAGTCGATGACCCGGTCGCCGGGAACGAGCACGACCGTGTAGTCGCCTTCCCCCGTGCGCACGACCATCGTCTTGAGGATGCGGTCGACCGTCGTGCCCCGTCGCTCCGCCGCCTCGGCGAGGTCCCGTGCAGGCTCGAATCGCACCATCCGGTATTCGACGCCGGCGGCCGCGACCGCGGCAAGAGCGGGAGATTCATGCATCGGGCGAGCATAGGCCCACCCGCCTTGCTGGCGAGCGGCGGTCCCGCGTGCGTTGTGAACGGCGGTACCCTCACCGCCCGATGGCCTCCCTCCGCATTCTCTCGATCAACCTCCTCGTCGACCGCGCCGACCCCGACGACCTCCGTCGGGTGATCACCGGTGCGGATCCCGACATCCTCGTCGCTCAGGAACTCGGCCCCGCGACCGCATCGGTCATCGCCGGGATCCTGCCCCACGGTCATCTAGATCCGAGGGGCGACTTCTTCGGGATGGGCGTGGCGGCGAAGCATCCGGCCGATGTCGAACGACTCGAGCTCGAGGGCCGCTCGGGGTGGGCGGCCCGCCTCGCTCCGGCCGTGTGGCCCGGACTGTCGAAGCCGTTCCGCGTACTCAACGTCCATCTCGTCAACCCGGTCGATCGTCCCTGGGGCGAGACCCGGAGAACCCGGCGACGGCAGATCGAGCAGATCGGAGCGTTCCTGGGCGGCACGACAACGGCGTACGCGATCGTCGGCGACATGAACTCGTCTCCGGCATGGCCCGAGTACCGGCTGCTCGCGGAGCTCGGGAGCGACGCCGCCCGAACGACCGGCACCGCCGCCCGCACGTGGTCGGCGTTCCTCCGCGGCCCGAGGCTCCTGCGCATCGACCACGCCTTCGTGTCGGGCGTGACTCCCGTCTCCACGTCTACCACCCGGGTCGAGGGAACGGACCACGCCGCGCTCATCGTCGATCTGGATGTGTGATCGGTGCGGCCGGAGCGTGCCCGCTCTCGCCGCCTGATCTACGCTCTCCCCATGGTGGACATCACACTGGATGCGATCGCTCACGGCGGCGAGGCCGTCGGTCGGCTCGACGGCAAGGCATGCTTCGTCCAGGGAGCGATGCCGGGCGAGCGTGCCGAGATCGAGATCGTCAAGGAGAAGTCCCGGTGGGCCAGGGGCCGCCTCATCCGGATACTCGAAGCATCGCCCGACCGCATCGATCCGATCTGCCCCGCGTTCGGCACCTGCGGAGGGTGCGCCTGGCAGCACGCTTCATACGAGCGGCAACTCGAATGGAAACGGGAGGTCGTTGCAGGCCAGCTCCGGCACCTCGGAGGATTCAGCGAGGTCGAGGTGCGACCCACGATCGCCCCCGGCGAGCCGTACGGCTACCGGAACCGCATGGACTTCTCCGTGTTCCGCGGCCGGCCGGCGCTCCATCGTCAGCGATCAGACCGGCTCGTGGCGCTCGACGGATGCCCGCTCCTCCGCCCCGAGCTCGCCGAACGCTTCACGGAGCTCGGCGACCTGACGGGAACCCGGCGGGTCGTCCTGCGGTCCGGCGTCAACACGGGGGAGGCCCTGATCCTGGTCGAAGGCCGCGTACCCGAAGCCGCCGGGTCCTGGGACGCGTCCGTCGTGGCCCGTCGCCGGGGCGATCTGCACACCGTCCGGGGCCGTGACTCGTACGATGAGGAGATCGCCGGTGTCCGCCTCACAGTTCCCGCCACCGCGTTCTTCCAGGTCAACACCGCGGGCGCCGAAGCTCTCGTCCGGCTGGTGGAGGAAGCAGCCGGAGTCACCGGCGACGACGTCTTCCTCGATGGATACGCCGGCGTCGGATTGTTCGCCGCCACGATCGGCCGGGCCGCCCGGCGTGTGGTCACGATCGACTCGGGACGTGCGGCGTATCGCGCCATCGGCCGCAACCTGGGCCGCGTCATCCCCGGCCGGTTCGTATCGAAGCTCGGATCCTTCGAACAGACGGCTCCGAAGGTGAAGGACCGGTGGGACGTCGCGGTGGTCGACCCACCGCGTTCGGGGCTCGGCGCGGCGGGTGTCGAGGCGGTGACGCGAACCGCTCCGCGTACGATCGTGCTGATCTCGTGCGATCCCGCTTCGCTGGCGCGCGACGCGTCGCTCCTCGCCGACGCCGGGTATGCACTCGCTACGGTGCAGCCGGTCGATCTGTTCCCGCAGACGTACCACATCGAAACGGTCGCCCGTTTCGTGCGGTGACGCGACTCAGATCTCGTCGACCAGCTTGGCCCGCTTCTCGGCGTACTCCTCGTCGGTGAGGATGCCGTCGTTGTGGAGCTGCTTGAGGCGCTGGAGCCGTTCCGTCGCGTCGGACGGCGCCTCCACCGTCGTGTTGGTGACGGTCGAATGTCCCTGGAGTTGCAGCGAACGCTCCTCACGGACTTTGTAGAGCAGAGCGGCGAAGTCGTCCGGGTGCGGGATGTTCGAGAATCGGCTCTGACCGCCGGACCCGGCCGACTCGACGAGGAGATCGCCGGCGCCGAGCATCCGTTCGAAGACGCTCTGGGAGAAGTTGACGTTCGTGATCCGCTCCAGCGGGATCTCGACACCCGACTTCGCGATGAGTCCGTGTCGGGTGATGAGACGCTCGGTCGTCAGCACGTATCGAGTCGTCGCCCAGCTCACGATCGGACGGACGATGAGCCAGATCGCACCGCCTACAACGACGGCGATGAGCACCCACTCGAGCGGGTTCCACCAGTCGACGGCGATCACGAAGATGACGATCGCCATCGCCAGGATGAACCATCCGATGGGGATGATGAGGAGTTTCCAGTGCTGTCGGAACGAGGTAACGATCTTCTCGTCGGTGGTGAGTACATCTTCAGGCCATGGCATGGAAGTGAGTGTACCCCACGACGGTGACGCACGGCGGACGCGAGAAACCCCGAGGAAGCTTTCGCCCCCTCGGGGTGTCCTCGTTCCGGCGGTTCCGACCCCGGAGGGCCTTCCCCGTCGGCACGGGCGACCTTGCGATCGTCCGTTCCTCGCCGGCCGGCCGGAGCCGTCCGTGAGGTCGCCGTTCCGCTCGTTTCCGACCCGAAGGCCGTTCCCGATGGCTCCTTGCGGAGCCGACGCCGCCCCTTTCGGGGGGTGCCCGGTTGGGCGTTCCGGGAGCTCTTCCGGGCTCCCGACCGACCCTTTCGGGCCGATGTCTCTGGGCCGGTTTCCCGTCCCGTCGACAAGTTGAAAATTAGACCGTTCCGTCGGCCATGTCCACCCGAAACGCTGTTGATTTTTCGCGCTCGAACGAGAATTTTCGCGCACCTCCCCTCCCCGTCCCGAACCCTGGGTTCGTGACCCCGCATATGCCGTCTCGAGCCCGCGGTTCGGACGATTCCCGTCACACCCGCCCCGTATAGTGCTGCTCATGTCCACCCACAGCGAAACCTCATCACCGCAATCAGCGGGTTTGACGAGCCTGTCACCGTCTCGCGCCTCCGACTTCAAACGCTGCCCCCAGCTGTTCAAGTTCAGCGCCATCGACCGCATCCCCACCGAGCCGACCGTCTATCAGGCACGGGGCACGACCGCTCACCTCGCCCTCGAACGCCTCTTCGATCTGCCCGGCCACGAGCGCACGCCGGAGCACCTCGCCGAGTTGTTCGCCGCCGCGTGGAGCGAGCTGGCACCCGTCGACTACCCGGACCTCTTCCCCGATGCCGGGAGTGAGCGGGCGTGGCTCACCGACAGCCTCGACGTCCTCTCCAACTACTTCCTCGTCGAAGATCCGACCCGGGTCGAACCGCTCGCCCGAGAGCTCGACATGACACAGGCCGTGGGAGACATGACGATCCGGGGCATCCTCGACCGCATGGAAGAAACGGACGAAGGGCTCGTGATCACCGACTACAAGACGGGGAAGGCCCCGCCGGAGCGGTACGCGATGAGCGCCTTCTTCGCCTTGAAGATCTACGCCCTGCTGATCCGCATCCGGGAAGGGCGAACACCGGACGTGCTGAAGCTCATGTATCTGACCGGGCCCACCGTGTACACGATCCCCGTCACCGACGCCCAACTCGACGCGATGCAGCGCCAGCTCGAAGCGCTGTGGACCGCCATCGAGCGTGCGATCGAGACCGGGAGGTTCCCCACGCGTACGGGCGTGCTGTGCGACTACTGCTCGTACCGCGACATCTGCCCCGCGTTCGCCCAGGACGACGGAGGACTCCCCTGAGCACCACGATCTGGACCATCGGACACGGAGACCGGTCCTTCGACGAAGTCGACCGGATCCTCAGCAGTCACGGGATCTCGACGATCATCGACATCCGCGCCGACCGGAACGACGCCGATACCCCCGATTTCAGCGCCTCCGCGATCGAGACCCTCGCAGCGGAGGCCGGTCTCGGATACCGGTGGATGGGACGTGCCCCGATCGGGATCGAAGACGACGGCCTTCGAACCGTCGTCGACCAGTTGATCGCCGTCGCAACGGTCACGAAAACCGCGATCCTCTGCCGGGAAACGAGCCCGGAGCGGTGCGAGCCGTTGAGGGTGCTCTCCCCGGTACTGGAGGCCGGCGGAATCCGCGTCCTCCACGTTCTCCCCGACGGGTCGGTCCGTCCTCACGAGCCGCCGCTCCCCTTCGACCGATGATCCCCGACATCCGCGTCGATCCGGCCGACTGGCCGGACAGCGTGCAACCCGTCGACGGGCCGCAACTCATCGTCGGCGGCCCCGGCACCGGCAAGACCGAGTTCCTGGTCCGGAGAGCGACACGGTTGATCGAGCGCGGTCACGCCGGAGATCTCCTCGTCCTGTCGTTCTCGCGACGCGGCGCTGCCGATCTCGACACCCGCATCCGCTCGGCGGCTCCGGATCACGCCGCGGCGATCGACGTCGCCACCTATCACTCGTTCGCTGCGCGCCTCGTCGAAGCGCACGCGACCTATCACGGCTGGGATCGGGCACCCGACGTGTTGCCCGGCCCGGATCAGAAACGCCTCGTCGCCGAACTGCTCGAGAAGGAGGACCCGCGAGACTGGTCCCCGGCGTACCGTCCGCTCCTGACCACGAGAACGTTCGCCGACGAGGTCACCGACTTCATCCTCCGATGCCGCGAGCAGCTCATCGGCCCCAGCGAACTCGCCCACCGCGAGCAGGAACGGGCGGACTGGCGGGGATTGTCGTCCTTCCTCGATCGATACGACCGAACCCTCCGCTCACGCTCGCTGATCGACTACGGAACCCTCCTCGCGGAAGCGGCCGAACTGCTCCTCGACCCGCAGATCGCCGAGGAGCTCGCCGACCGATATCGCCACGTTCTCGTCGACGAGTATCAGGACACGACCCGGGGACAGTCCATCCTCCTCCAACGCCTCGTCGCAGAGCACGGGCACCTCACCGCCGCGGCCGACCCCTATCAGTCGATCTACAGCTTTCGCGGCGCGGACGTCCAGAACGTCGTCCGCTTCCCCGAGGACTTCGCGTTCGACGGCGCCCCCGCGGAGCGGCTCGTGCTCACGACGTCGTTTCGCGTTCCCGGCGCCATCCTCGACGCGGCCGTGCGGATCACCGCCCACGAACTACCCGGAGCCGCCGGGAAGGTCGCCCCGGCACCGGGGAGGGGATCCGTGGAGATCTACCGGTTCAGCCGGCAAGTCGAGGAAGCCGAGTGGGTCGCGTCGGAGATCCACCGCCTCAATCTCGAGCAGCGCGTGCCGTTCGATCGGATCGCCGTGTTCACGCGTTCGAAGGATCGATTCCTCGCTCCCCTGTCGCGCTCCCTCGACCTGCGGGGTGTTCCCCACGACCGCCCCGACAGCCGCCTGATCGACCAGCCGGCCGTTCGCTTCATCTTCGACCTCGTGTCCGCCGCTGCGGGAGCCCGGGACGACGACGAGGCTGATCGCACCATGCGTCGCATCCTTCTCGGGCCCATGTTCGCGATTCCGCCTGCCCTCATGTCGGAGCTCCTCTCGAAACGCTCCCGTCGGGAGACGCCTTGGCCGGATCTCGTGCGAACCGGCATCGACCGCGGTGCGCCCCTCGCCGATCTCCTCGCCGACCCGTCGTGGGCGATCGCAGGGCCGGCCGTGGACGGTCTGTGGCGGATATGGTCCGGCCTTCCCCAGATCGTCGATCTCGCCACGAGCCCACGAAGAGCCCGGGATCGTGCTGCGTGGACCTCGTTCGCGCAGGTACTCGCCCGCTGGAACGATCGGAATCCGGAAGGGACGCTGCTCGACTACAGGAACCACATCGACGCCGAGGACTTCGAGGCGAGCCCGCTCCTCCCGTACCGGGCGGAGGACGCCGAGCGGGTCACCGTCACGACGCTCCATCAGGCGAAAGGTCTCGATTTCGACGTGGTGTTCATCTCTGACGCCGTCGAAGGGGTCTTCCCCGATCTCCGCTCGCGGGACTCGCTCCTCGGCACACGGCACCTCCAGCCTCACCTCCCCGTCGACACCGCCGGCTACCTCTCGTTCCGCCTCCAGGAAGAGCGCCGTCTTGCCTACACAGCGATGACCCGCGCGGCGAGACGAGTCGTGTGGACGGCCACCGACTCGGGTTTCGATCTCGACGGAGGGACGCCCAGCCGGTTCCTCCCGCTCGCAGCCGGTGTCGGTTCGATCGATGAAGCCGCGACCGATCCGGATGGTCGACACCGGCCGGTCACCGTCGCGCAAACCGAAGCGGCGCTGCGCCGCGTCGCCGCCGACCCCGCCGCGGCGCCGCCGCGCCGGCTCGCCGCGGTCGACACGCTGGCACGGGGCACGACGATCGGTCTCCGGCCCGCCGGATCGCTCATCGGAGTGGCCGAGCGGGGTCCCGACACGGGAATCATTCAACGGCCGCTCGTCCTCTCCCCCAGCCAGGCCCACGAGTACGAGAAGTGCCCTCGGGCGTATGCGCTGCAACGCAAGATCGGGATCGGGTCGGAGCCGAACCGGTACATGGAGTTCGGCACCCTCATCCATGCTGTGCTCGAACACGTGGAGACGGCGGCTGCGGCGCGCGGCGATAGGCACGGAACCGCCGACGAGGCACTGGCCTACCTCGATTCGATCCTCGCCCCGGGGATGTTCGGACGGGAAGCCGTCGACGCCGCATGGCGTGAACGAGCCCGCGCCGCCGTCGAGAACCTCTACACGCTGTGGCCGGGAACCGGGGAGCCGGTCGGCGCGGAGATCGACCTTCGCCTCGACCGCGGCGACGTCCGGTGGCGCGGCAGAGCCGACCGTATCGAGCAGCGCGACGGATCGATCGCCGTCATCGACTACAAGACGGGCCGGACCGTCACCGGGGACGAGTCGGCGACATCGATCCAGCTGGGCTTCTACCTCATCGCCGCCCGTGAAACCCCGGAGATCGCTGCACGCGGCGCCGTCTCCGAAGCGGAGATGTGGTTCCCGTTGCATCCGCTCAAACACTCGATCGCGATCCGATCGTTCGATCTGGCGAACCTGCCGGACGTGGAGAAGAGGATGGATGCCGTGGCGCGGGGAATCGCGGCCGAAGATTGGACCCCGAAGCCGGGCCCGGCCTGCGAGCGATGCGCTGTGAGGGCCCTCTGTCCCGCGATGCCCGAGGGCAAGGAGGCATTCAGCGCGTGAACTTCCAGCTCACACCCGAACAACAAGCCATCGTCGACTTCCCGCTCGCGCCGCTGCGAGTGGCGGCCGGGGCGGGCACCGGCAAGACGACGACGATCGTCCTGAGGCTCAAGGCGCTGCTCGCCTCGGGCATCGAACCGGAGAGCGCTCTCGGCATCACGTTCACGAACAAGGCCGCCGGGGAACTCGCCGACCGGCTCCGTGGCGAGCTCCCCGACCTCGCCGCCGACGGTCGCGAGGTGCAGGTCTCGACCTATCACGGGTTCGCCTATCTCTTGCTTCAGGAGTTCGGCGCCCTCGTCGGCGTCGAACGAGACACACAGGTCATCGGTCCCGCACAACAGCGACAACTCCTCGAGGACGGCCTGGGCGTGGTTCCGTATCGCTACGTCGATCTGACCAACCCTGCAGGCGTCGTCGACAAAGCGTTCACGCTCGCGGGCGCCGTCGGCGACAATCTCATCTCGTTCGACGACGTGCGGGCCGCCGCACCCGTCGAAACCGACGACGTGTGGGCGACGCGTCTGGAACTGCTCTCGATCGCCGAAGCCTACGACGCGGCCAAGCGACGTCTCGGCGTTGTCGACTACGCAGATCTCGTCGGGAGGGCGTATCGGCTCGTCACCGATCATCCGGCCATCGCGTCGCGCATCCGCGACCGGTATCGAATCGTGCTGCTCGACGAGTACCAGGACACCGACCCCGCTCAGCGCGAACTCCTCAGGACGATCTTCGGCGACGGTTTCCCCGTCACCGCCGTCGGGGATTCGGACCAGACGATCTACGAATGGCGAGGTGCTTCGCGACTGAACTTCGACGGTTTCGTCCGCCATTTCCCGAACGCAGACGGCTCGGAAGCCGTGACGCTTCCGCTCACGCTCAATCGCCGCTCCGATCGCATCATCCTCGACCTCGCCAACCGGATCCGGCACCGGATCCACGACGAGGGGCCGATCGATCCCCTCAGAGCCGGGCCGGACGCCGGGGCCGGGACGATCGAGACGGCGTGGCTCGGGACCCGTGACGACGAAGCTTCCTGGCTCGCCGACCGGATCTCCGGGGAGCACGACGACGGCACGCCGTGGGAGGAGATCGCGATCCTCGTTCGCAAGAACCGCGACATCGGCCCGATCCGGGACGCGCTGATCTCGGTCGGCGTCCCGACGAAGGTCGTATCGATCGGGGGTCTGCTCGAAGTCCCTGAGGTGGCCGAGCTCGTCGCGTGGCTTCGCCTGTTGAACGATTCCGACGACTCCACCGCACTGGGACGGATCCTCCTCGGGAGCACCTATCGTCTCGGCTTCGGCGACCTCGCTCCGCTCGCCGCATGGGCCCGACGATCCCCCGGCGAGAGCGCTCCATCGCGAACCTTGCTGAACGCCGTGGAACAGATCGAAGAGATCGAAGGATGTTCCTCCCGCGCGAAGGAGCGCCTGGAGAGCTTCCACGATCGCTACCGCGATCTCCTCGTCGAGGCGCAACATGCCCCGGTCCCTGATCTGTGTCGCTCGATCCTCACCTCGATCGACGCGTGGACCGAGATCGACTCGATGGAGGATCATGCAGCCACTTCGGCGCGGCTCAACCTCTACCGCTTCCTCGACCTCTCCGAGTCCTGGACGCCCGTCACCGGCAGAGCCACCCTCGGATCGTTCCTCCGATACCTTCGCATGCTGTCCGATGAGAGCGCCGCACCGGAACTCGACACGGCAACGGTGACCCGCGGACCGGCGGTGTCGCTCCTCACGATCCATCGTGCGAAGGGCCTCGAGTGGGATGTCGTCGTGATCCCGTCCGTCGTCGAGAACGGGTTCCCGTCCGGCCCGCGTTCGTACGTGAACCCGGTCGACAAGGCCGAGTTCCTCCCCTACCCGCTCCGCCTCGATGCGGAGACGCTCCCCGACCTCGACGATGCGGCCGACCGGCAGCAGCGCAACGCCGTCCTCCGCGCCTATCACGAAGCTGAGGAGTGGCGGATCGCGTACGTCGCCGTCACCCGCGCTCGCCGGGCCCTCATCGTGACGGGGTCGCACCGGGTGCCGGAGCGCAAGAGTCCTCGCGTCCCCTCACCGCTGTTCACGATGGCGGCCGGACTCGCCGGATCGAACCTCGTGACCGACGATCCCGGTCCGATCGACGTGCCACCCTGGCGGCCGGAGCCCGCGGCGCCGGATCCCCTGTTCGGATCGACCGGCTGGACGGGTGCGCTACGACAAGCCGCCGACGACGATGGATGGCTCTCCGCCTATCCGGATCACGCGGCGTCGACACGGAGCCAGGCTGCTCAGATGCGGCTCGACATCGAATCGCTCCCCGAGCCGACGCACACGGATCGATCGACGGCGAAGACGACATCGGTCACGGGTCTCGTCACCCTGGCCCGCTGCCCTCTCCAGTTCCGATGGGCGTTCGTCGATCGCCTTCCGACGCGACCGAACTCCGCGTTGCGCAGGGGGGTCGAGTTCCATCGCCGGCTCGAGCTCCACAACCTCGGGAAAGTGTCGTTCGACGAGCTCATCGCCCCGCCGGATGACGCTCCCGCGAAGCATGCCGACACCCGATCGAAAGGCACGAGACCGTTCGATGTCTTCGCGACCTCCCGGTTCGCTGCGACTCGCGCCCGCTTCGCCGAGGTCCCCATCGATCTGCAGCTGGGTGACGTCCGGGTCCGCGGCCGGATCGATGCCGTCTACGAGCCGGAGCCCGCCGTGTGGGAGATCGTCGACTACAAGTCCGGTCGACCCTCCGACGATCCGGCACTCGACGTTCAGCTCCAAACGTACGCGATCGCGATCTCCGACGGGGCCATCGCGGCGCCGGTGCCCGATCGGCTCATCGTCACGTTCGCCTTCTTCGGCGGCGGCGAGCTCGTCGAACGCTCGGTGGAGGTCGACGATGCCCGGCTGGCCGACGCGCGGCGTCGCATCGGTGTCCTCGTCGCCCGGTTCGGCAACGACGAGTACGAGCCCACGCCGTCGGACGCCTGCCGTCGGTGCGACTTCGCGTCGTTCTGTCCCGCCGGGAAGCGCTACCTCTCCCCCTGACCGGCACGCTGCGAACCCAGGGCTCGCAGGCGCACATAGGCGCGTTCCCGGCCCACGGTACGGGGCGTCTCAGCGATCGGGACCCAGCCGGTGGAGTTCTTTGTAGCCACCGGTCCGCCACCGCTCGAGATCCGACGTGTACCACCGGGAGAATCGCCGATCCGAGGGGCCGCCGGCAAGGGCGGTGAACATGCCCGGGATCCCCATGTCGACCATCATCCGGAACGACGGGACGAAGCTCGTCGTTCGTCCGGCGCTCTCGTAGATCTGGCCCTGGTGTGGCGTGGCCCGACCGCCGGGGATCTCGATCGGCCCGACGTCGAACCCGGCCGGCCCCGGCATCTTCCCTCCGAGCAGGATGTTCGTCATCGTCACCCGGTTCACGTCTCCCCATCGACGGTCGGCGCGCTCGTCGACCCGCTCGAGCGCGCTGCGATAGACGGCGGCGAGATCGCGGTCGCCGAGCCAGGGTGAGCGTTCGGAGACCAGGATGCGGTCGAAGTTGGCGTAGAAGTCGATGAAGATCCCCGTGACGTCGAGCAGATGTTCGACCACCGGTTCGCCGACGCCCTGCGGGCCGAACATCTCGATGAGGAGGTTCCGGTAGAACGCCTCGAAGATCGTCGCCCCGTGGGAGTCCGGATCGTAGGAGAAGTCCCAGCTCGCGAGACGCTGCCCGATCGGGGTGTCGGGGAGCACGGGGAGAAGCACCGCCATCATCTCCTCGGCCTGAATCGAGTAGGTGTCCTGGTGGATGCGACGGAACGTCGACAGATCGCACAGCGATTCGGAGAGGATGTCGGCGATCCTCCGCGCCCGGTAGTCGCCCATCGGCATGTTGATGGGGTGTGCCACCCCGAGGTGGTTCAGGTCGTTGTTGGCGGTCACGATGATCCCGTCATCCGGATCGATCGCGCGCGGCATGTCCTCCGGCTCCGCGAAACCGCGCCAGTCCCACCGAGGATCCCAGCCCGGTTTCGGCACGAACCCGTCCCATTCGTCGTCCCGGAGCGGCGCCTGACCGGACATCTGGAACCCGATCCGACCTGAGTCGTCCGCCATCACCCAGTTCCAGGCCGTCTCGATTCGACCGAAGACGCTCATCGCTTCCTCGACCCCGGATGCCGACCAGATGTCGGTCACGGCGTTGAGCGTGGCCGCACCGGTGTCGGACGGGGCCCAGCGGGTCGCGAGATAGAAGCCGGCTTCGAAGGGGTCGCCGTCGAGCACGCCGTGCTGGTTCTCGTAGAACACGATGTCGACCGGATCGCCCTTCTTCACGAGAATACGCTCGTGTCGTTCCGTGAACGGCTCGTAGGCACCGTCGCGCAGGAACCCGCCGTCGACACAATCCTCGACCCATGAATCCACGGCGTCGATGAAGGCATACGTCGCTCCCCACGACAGGTTGTCCTTACGCCCCACGAGCGGACCGGGAAGACCGGGCATGTTGGCGGTGAAGACCGTGTCGGTGGGGAACTCGATGACCTGCTCGACCCACACCGCCGGCAGTCGATTGACCTCGAGGTGCGGGTCGTTGGAGAGAAGAGCGGTTCCCGTCACGGAGCGCTCGGGTGCGACGGCCCAGTTGTTCGATGCCATCATCCTCGGACCGCCGTCGAGCCACTTGACCGACTCCGGAACGATACGTTCGCCGAGCCGCACCTTGGAGAGCAGATCACGATCGAGTCCGACGAGGCATCCGGGGAAGAGCGAATCGAGGCGGTCGTCGTCGACGCCCGCCTGCACCATCTCGACGAAGAGCCGCTCCACCTCGGATTGGGACACGGCGAGCGTCAGATAGCCGGTCATCCGCGCCATGAGGAACACGTCCTCGACGGTCCAGGGCTCGGGCCGGTATCCGAGCGCCCGGAACTCCCACGGTCTCGACTCGTCGAAACGCGTGTTCACTCCTTCGCAGTACGCATCGATGAGCGCGCGCGTCTCCCCGGTGAGGAGTTCCGCCTGCCCGGCCGTGTTGCCCCGCCAGTTCATCCGGCGGAAGAACCGGTCGATCTCCACCGACTCCTCGCTCCCGTCGAGACATTCGGCGACCCTCCCCTGGCCGATCAGGCGCATCATGCCCATCTGCATCGCACGGTCCCGGGCATGCGCGTACCCCATACCCCAGTACGCGCCGGCGAGGTCGGCGGTCCGGATGTGCGGGATGCCGTGCTCGTCCCTGGTCAGGGCGACACCATCGGGGACCGGTCCCCTGATCTTCATAGAATCCTCCCGTCGTGAATGTCGACCACGATCGTGACCGGGCCGTCGTTCGTCAATTCGACCAGCATGTGGGCGCCGAATCGTCCCTGCTCGACCCGGATACCCCGGGCTTCGATCGCGGCGGTGAACGCCTCCAGGATGGGGATCGCTTCCGGCGGTCTGGCGGCCGACACGAACGACGGGCGACGGCCCTTCTTGACGTCCGCGAGCAGCGTGAACTGGGACACGGCGAGTACCGCTCCCCCGATGTCGGCGACGCTTCGGTTCATCTTGCCGTCCGCATCGGGGAAGATGCGCATCGCGGCGACCTTGCCGGCGGCCGCCAGCGCATCTCCGACGGTGTCTCCTTCAGCGACGCCGACGAGCGCGAGAAGGCCGGTTTCGATCGCTCCGGTCACCTCGCCGTCGACCGTCACCGCAGCCCGACTCACCCGTTGCAGAACGACGCGCACCGGCCCTCCTCGTGCGATTGTCACAGCACGGTACACCGATCCGGCGGGACCTCCTCTACACTCGCCGCCGTGTTTCGTGAGATCCCTTGGTCCATCGTTCGCGGCTTCCTCATGGGTTCGGCCGACATCGTGCCCGGTGTGTCCGGCGGGACGATCGCGCTCGTTCTCGGCATCTACGAACGCCTGATCGCCTCCGTCCGGGCGGGGAGCTCGGCGCTCGGGGCGTTCGCTCGATTCGACGGCTCCGCCGGCGTCGTTTGGCTCAAGAAGGTCGATTGGCGCTTCATCTTGCCGCTCGGCGCCGGCATCGGGCTCGCGATCATCACGCTGTCCCACATTCTCGAACGGCTTCTCCGCGAACAGGCCGTCCTCATGTCGGCGTTGTTCCTCGGCCTCGTCGCCGGTTCCGTGGTCATCGCATGGAAGCTCCTGACCGTCCGCGACGTTCGAAGGGCCGTCGTCATCGGGGTCGTCGCGCTCGTCGTGTTCGTCCTCCTCGGGCTTCGCGAGGACACGTCGAGCGACACGGCGTCGCAGCTGACGGATCCGGCGCTCTGGGCGTTCTTCGGATCCGGTGCGGTCGCGATCGTGGCCATGATCCTTCCGGGAATCAGCGGCTCGTTCATCCTCGTCATGCTCGGCATGTACGGGCCGCTGCTGTCCGCCGTCACTTCGCGAGATCTGGTATCGCTGGGCGTCTTCATCGTCGGCGCCGTGATCGGGCTCGCCCTGTTCTCCCAGGTCCTCCATCGAGCGCTACGCGACCATTACAACACGGTGATGGCCGTCCTCATCGGTTTGATGGTCGGATCGGTGCGCGTACTGTGGCCGTGGCCCCGCGGTGTCGACAGTACGGCACTCGAGTCGCCGGACGAAAGTCTCCTCGCGGCCGTGCTCCTGGCGATCGTCGCGTTCGGCATCGTCCTCGGTATCGAAGCCGTCGGCCGCAAGCTCGGTCACCACACCTTCGAGGACGAGGTCGAAGAGCTCACCGCCGAGTAGGCGGATCGATCCGCCGGTACCAGTCGATCAGCGAGTCGGCGACCTGGTCTGCCGGAACGCGGTACTCGCCTCGCTCGATCCGTTCGGTGATCTCGCGGATCTTCCCGGCCCTCTCCTCACCGACCCACCACTTCTCCACGATCACCCGATCGTTCCGCTGCGGCGGAGATCGTCGATCCTCTCCGGCGCATATCCGAGGTCGCTCAGGATCGTGACCGTGTCTGCACCGGGCTCCGGATCGGGCCGAAGCGTGGGCGAAGGTCTGCCGCCGATCCTCGGGGCGGGTGCCGGAAGCGGATGGTCGGGTGGCCCTTCGAAGACGTGCCGCGCCGCGTTGTGCGGATGCAGGGGGGCTTCGGAGATGGCGAGGACCGGGGTGACGCAGGCGTCCGTTCCCGCGAAGACCTGTTCCCACTCCGTCCGTGTCTTTCGTGCGAAGGCCTCTCCGATGGCTTCTCGCAGTTCCGGCCATCGGCTCCGGTCGTACTGCGATGGCAGATCGGCCTCGTCGAGTCCGAGGCCTTCGAGCATGGCCCGGTAGAACCCCGGTTCGAGCGGACCGGCGGCCATGTGACCACCGTCGCTGGTCTCGTACGTCGTGTAGAACGGGGCATGCCCGTCGAGGAGGTTCGCGTCACGGCGATCCTTCCACAGGCCGTTGGCCGCCATCTCATAGAACGGGCTCATCAGAGAGGCGGCTCCGTCGACCATCGCGGCGTGGACGACGACTCCTCCCGATCGTTCTCTATCGTGCAGTGCCGCCAGAACACCGGCGACGAGGTACATGGCACCGCCGCCGTTGTCCCCTACGAGGTTCAGCGGCGGGGCGATCCGATCGGCGTCCCCGATCGCGTGAAGAGCACCGCTGAGCCCGACGTAGTTGATGTCGTGACCCGCCATGTCGGAGTACGGCCCCTCGGATCCCCATCCGGTCATGCGCCCGTAGACGAGCCGGGGATTGGCGGCGAGGCACACATCGGGCCCTACTCCCAGACGCTCCATGACTCCGGGCCGGAACCCTTCCAGGATCGCGTCGGCTCCGGCGACGAGACGGGACACGATGGCTGCCGCTTCGGTGGACTTGAGGTCGATGGCGATCGAACGCTTGCCTCGCCCGACGGCGCCGGCCATGGGATCGGGAATCGGTGATCCACCGGGTCGATCGATCCGGATCACGTCGGCTCCGAGCCCCGCCAGGATCATGCCGGCGAACGGAACCGGTCCGAGTCCCGCGAACTCGATCACGGTGATGTCGGAGAGCGGCATGGGGCCGGAAGAGGATGCTCGCCTTTCGATCAGGCCCGCCCCATCTCCTGTTCGAGGCACACGTGGGTCTTGGGATCGAAACGACCGTCCACGTTCATCTCACACTTCTCCTGAAGTGCTTCGACGGCCTTGACGGTTCCGGATCCGTAGTCGCCGTCGGCGGGCCCCGGATACAGATCGAGCTCCATCAGATCCTCTTGAACGTCCGTGATGAAGGCCTCGTCCGCTTCGAGCGCGTCCGCAAGCGCGGCATAGGTCTCCGGTCCGTACGCCCCATCGGCGGTGATCCCCGCATCGGTCTGGAACGCTGTGATGGCTTCTTCGGTTGCGGGTCCGAGGATGCCGTCGGCTGCTCCCTCGAAGTAACCGAGCGCCGTGAGCTCCAGCTGGATCACCTGTGTGAGCAGCGTCGCGCCCCCGTACGGCGACGTGGTGGTCGTCGTCGAGGAGGTCGTCGTCGCGGGCGTGGTGGACGTGGTGACCGTCGACGAGACCGGCGGCATCGTGGCGGGGGTCGTCGTGGTCGTGTCGTCGCCGCCGGAGGAACAGGCGGCGGCTATCAGAGCGAAGCCGATCGCGACCACAAGACCTCGTCGATACCTCATCGGGATGCCCCTTTCTCCGATGCCACGGCGTGCTACATCCGAGCGTACACGACCGGCCCCCACCCGCGCACATCGAAACCCCTCCCTCACGTAGCGAACCCAGGGTTCTCTGCGCCCTATTTGACGTCTCCAGCCCGCGGTTCAGACGGCCACGCGAACCGCGGGCTGGAGACGGCATATGCAGGGTCAGGAACCCTGGGTTCGCTGCGGGGGGATCTACCCTGCGGCGTCCATGTCCCCGAATCCCGCATCACCGCCGGAAGGCGTCGACTACTCGCGCAAGTGGTTCGTGCTGGTCGCGATCGGCATGGCCATCTTCCTCGGGACGGTCGACGGCAGCATCGTCAACGTGGCGCTCCCGACGCTGGTCGAGGAGTTCGACACGAGCTTCGGCGTCGCACAGTGGGTGGTTCTCGGATATCTGCTGACCCAGACGACCCTCACGCTCGGATTCGGCCGTCTCGGCGACATGTTCGGCAAGAAGCCGATCTTCACCGCCGGTTTCGTCGTGTTCACCATCGGGTCCGTCTTCGCCGGGCTCTCCCCGACGATCGGCTTCCTGATCGGCGCTCGCGTCGTCCAGGCACTCGGTGCAGCCATGATCTTCGCGCTCGGCTTCGCCATCACCACCGAAGCGTTCCCGCCGTCGGAACGCGGGAAGGCGCTCGGGATCAACGGAACGACGGTGTCGCTCGGCATCATGGCCGGCCCCATCATCGGTGGGATCATCCTCGAAGCGACCGACTGGAGGTGGATCTTCCTCGTGAACATCCCCATCGGCATCATCGGGACGATCACCGCGCTGAAGTTCGTCCCGAACACGAAGCCGGAGCGGAAACACCGCTTCGACTTCCCCGGAGCGATCGTGTTCTTCGTGGGCCTGCTGATGTTCCTGCTCGGCCTGACGCTCGGACAAGGTGTCGGATTCACGAACCCGATCATCCTCACGATGTTCGCGATATCGGTCATCTCGCTCGCCGGATTCGTCCTCATCGAACGGCGGGTCGCTGAACCGATGCTGAACCTCAATCTCTTCCGGAGTCGCGACCTGACGGTGAACCTGATCACCGGCTTCCTGGCGTTCTTCGTCCTGTCCGGCATGATCCTGCTGCTGCCGTTCTACCTGACCGACGTGATGGGCCTCTCCCCCCGGTCGATCGGGTTCGTTCTCGGCTCCATCCCGATCGCCATGGGGGTCGTAGCCCCCATGTCGGGCTCGCTCTCCGACCGGATCGGGTCGAGACCGGTCACCGTCGCCGGTCTGGCGCTGATGGTGATCGCGTACGGATCGGCGGCCTTCTGGATCGAGGGTGCCACCACCACGGTCCTCATCGTCATCGTGGGGCTGATCATCGGCCTCGGAATGGGCATCTTCCAGTCGCCGAACAACTCGGCGATCCTCGGCTCCGTCCCACACAGCGAGCTCGGCGTGACCTCCGGGATGCTGACGATCAACAGAACGACGGGCAGCGTGACCGGTATCGCCGTCCTCGGATCGGTGTGGGCGGCACGAACGGCCGTCTATTCCGAAGCAGGCGAGGTCGCCGGCGCCCCCGCCGCGGCTCAGGCCGCGGGCCTCTCCGACACGATGATCTTCGCGGCCGCCCTGGTCGGTTTCGCCCTCATGCTCGGACTCTGGGCGTGGAAGACGAAACCCGGCAGCCTCTCGTAGACCCGCACCCGGAGGTTCGAACCCCCGCCGTCAGAGTTCGGCGATACGGGCGATGACGAGATCGATGAAGCCCTGCCGATCAACCTCGGACATGACCACCGCGTTCGGCTCGGAACCGGTCACGCCCCACCAGTCGACGACGGTCTGGCCGACCGTCAACTCAGAATCGGTCTCGATATCGACCCGACAGGCCTTCCCACCGAACAGGCCGGGGTCGATCAGGTACGCGATCACGCACGGATCGTGGAGCGGTGCCCCCGCGATACCGTACTTCTCCACGTCGTGTCGTTCGTAGAAGCCCAGCATGCCGGCGACCGCGTCACCCACCGGAGTCCCGATGGCCCGGATCCGCTCGAGGTCCTCGGGAAGAACCAACGCCTTGTGCGTGACGTCGAGCGGGAACATCGTGATCGGAGCACCGCTGTTGAAGACGATCGCGGCGGCATCCGGATCGACGTAGATGTTGAACTCGGCGACCGGTGTCGTGTTGCCCCCTTCGAAGAATCCGCCGCCCATGATCACGATCTCACGGATCTTGGGGATGATCGTCGGCTCGCGAGCGATCGCCGAGGCGATGTTCGTCAGCGGCCCGACGGGACACAGCGTCACACCCTCCGGACCGGCGGCGAGGCACGTGTCGATGATGAAGTCGACGGCGTGCTTGGAACGAGCGGTCGTCACCGGAGCGGGGAGGTCGGCGCCGTCGAGACCGGTCGGACCGTGAACGTATTCCGCGGTGAAGAGCTCCCGTTCGAGCGGTCCATCGGCACCCCGGTAGACAGGAACATCGGTCCGCCCGGTGAGTTCGCAGAGCCTCAGCGCGTTCGTCGTGACGAGCGGCTGGGGAACGTTCCCGGCGACCGTCGTGATGCCGAGCACGTCGAGTTCGGGCGATCCGAACGCCAGGAGGATCGCGACGGCGTCGTCCTGGCCGGGATCGGTGTCGATGACGATGGGGCGAGGCATGATTCGCGAGCATAGCCGTCGGATGCCTGCGAACCGTGGGCCGAATCGACTGCTATTTGCGCCTACGAGCCCTGGGTTCGCAGCGCGGTTGGGTCAGGTGGGACCCGGCCGGGAGGCTGCGTCGACCTGCGCCTTCGTCGGCATCCCGGAACGTGCGCCGACCGCCCTCACCGACAGCGCGCCGGCGATGACGGCCCGCTGCACCGACTCCTCGAGCGTCCGCCCTTCGTCCAGGCCGGCGGCGAGCGCCCCGCAGAACGTGTCTCCCGCTCCGGTGGTGTCGACCACGTCGACGCGAGGTGTCGGGAACGTCTGATCCGAGTCCGCCCGGATCACACGAGCCCCGTCTGCCCCGAGCGTGACGATGGTCACTGCAACACCGATCTGCCGGGCCGCGACCGGATCGGTGGATCCGGTGAGAGCTTCGAGTTCGACGCTGTTCACGACGAGGACGTCGACGGCGTCGAGCAACGCGACGGGAAGGTCCGTCGTCGGGGCTGCGTTCAACACGACGATCCCCTCCGATGCCTGCGCTGCGGCGGTGCTGGTCTCGATCGGGATCTCGAGTTGGAGCAGCGTCACGGTCGCAGCCATGAGGACCGCCTCCGCCCGTGAGACGTCGTCGGGTGAGAGCTTGCCGTTCACGCCGGAACTCACGACGATCGAATTCTCCCCGCCTGCGTCGAGGATGATGACGGCCAGGCCCGTCGGCCCGTCGGCGTCCACGGTGAGGTTCGTCGTATCGACCCCTTCCGCCCGGAACTCCTCCACGAGGGCGGTCCCGGCGTCGTCGTCGCCGACGCGGCCGATGAACACGACGTCGCCGCCGAGCCGGGCGGCGGCCACCGCCTGGTTGCCGCCCTTGCCTCCCGGCATCGTCTCGTGGCCGAGGGCGATGACCGTCTCGCCGGGGACGGGATGGTGATCGACGTGGAGGACCTGATCCCGGTTGACGGATCCGACGACGGCGATCATTCAGTGTTCCTCCACGATGCGGTAGATGGTCCCTGCGCCGGAGACAACATAGATCTCCCCGGAGTCGTCACGGCCGAACGACGTGACCGCCGCCACGTTGCCCGTGCGGTCGGTCCAGTCGTGAACCGTGCCGTCGGGGGCGATCGAGCGGATGAAGCCGCTGCACCAATCGGAGAAGAAGTAGTGGCCGTCGAGCTGCGGAATCGCGTCGCCGCGGTACACGTAGCCGCCGGTGATGGAGCAGCCCTCGTCGTGGCGGTACTCGTACACGGGGAACGAGAGCACACGAAGCGATGCGTCGACCCCGTCGCAGTGCGCTGCGAAGCAGTCGGTGCCCTCGTAGATCGGCCATCCGAAGTTCAACCCGAGATCCTCGATCTCTTCCCGATTCACCTCTTCGACGTCTCCCTGGCCGACGTCGGCGATCCAGATGCCGCCGGTGTCGAAATCGAACGAGAACCTCCACGGGTTCCGGAGTCCGATCGCCCAGATCTCACGAGATCTGAAGTCGAAGTGGGGCGGGGTTTCGTAGGACTCGATCCCCGGCCCGACCCTGATCCGCAGCATCGCCCCGAGCAGCGTGTCGTCGCGCTGGGCGTTGCCATACCGGTCGTTGGCGCCGCCGCCGTCACCCATCCCGATCCAGAGGTCCCCCTCCGGTCCGAACGCGATCATGCCGCCGTTGTGGTTCTTCGCCGGCTGGCGGATCTCGAGAATGGTCCGTTCGGAGTCCGGGTCGCCGAGACCGCCGCTGATGGTGAACTCGGAGATCACCGTGTTGTTGTTCTTCGCGACGTAGTCGACGTAGAAGAGGTCCGGGTGATCGGGGTGGAACGCCAGGCCCAGCAGGCCCTGCTCGCCCTTGAACTTGACGCGCTTGCGGATGTCGAGGAACACCACGGGGTCGGCGCCCGGCTCGACCGCCCAGATCACCCCGGGCTGGTCCACCACGAACCCGCGCTCACCGACCGTCGTGTAGAAGACGGGTTGCTCGAACCCGTCGGCGACCGGTTCGAGGCGGAGCACCGTGTCGGTCCACGGAAGGGTCGTCGGCACGGGCTCGCCGGGAGCGAGCGTTGTCGTCGTAAGCACCTCGTCGGGTGCGGTCGTCGATGCCGCGGTTGTCGACGTCGACGGCGCGATCGTCGACGGCGTCGCAGCGCCTCCGCACGCCGCTGCGGCGAGCGAGATCGCCACGACGGATGCAGCCAGGAGCCGCACGTCAGTCCGCCTCGACGATGCCCGCCGCCTCGGCGGCTTCGTCTGCCTCCCGGGCGACCCGTCGACCTTCGGTCTCGTCGACCCGTACCAGGAGGTAGATCCCCCCGGCGAAGAAGATGATCAGGCCGAGCACGGCGGGTCTCGACGAGCCGAACACCGCGACGGCGGCCACGAACAGCAGCGGCCCGATGATCGCTGAGAACTTCGACATCACGGAGAAGAATCCGAAGAACTCCCCGGAGAGCGCCTTGGGTGTCATCGACGCGTACAGGCTGCGGCTCAACGCCTGGGATCCGCCCTGGACCACCGCGACCATGAACGCCAGGAACCAGAACTCGATGACGCTGTCGAGGAAGAATCCCCACACGGCGATCGCCGAGTACACGATGAGGGCGAGGATGATCGTCCGCTTCGTCGTCATCGTGTCGGCCAGGCCTGAGAACAACGGCTTGGCGAGTACCACGGCGATCCCGAGTCCGACGACCTCAACGATGAACAACAGACCGAGGATCGAGAGCAGCGCGCTCGTTCGCGGCGGCTCCCTGACCGTGGCTTCACCGATCACCATGACGGTCCCCGTGGAGGCCTCGTCCGCCTCGCCGCTGTTGACGATCTCGAGCAGATGCTCCCCCGCCTGTTCCGCAGCGATGTCGACGTCGACGCCTTCGTGGACGGCGGGGTTGTAGCCGTCGATGACGACGGGGTCGCCGTCTTCGATCACGGGCACTCCGTCGATCAGGACGTTCCACTTCGACCGGTTCGGTCCCTCGCTGTAGTGGAGCCGTACCGTGGTCCCGTTGTATCTCAGGGCGTAGACGGCTCCGACGTCGCTCGTGGAGGCATACTCCCCTTCCTGCTGCCATGAGCCGCGAAGCTCGACGGCGGAGGAGTCGATCCCGTAGTCGCCCTCACCGACGGCGGTGGCCGTGTCCTCATAGGCGGGGGGACGGGTGCCGGTGATGTCCGCACCGAGCACGAACTGGCTTCCGATGCCGACCAGCGGAAGCATGATCAGGTTCCACACGACGAACGCGAGGAAGAACGCCCGCTTCGACTCGTCCTTCGACGGGATCTTCCCGAACACGATGGAGAACGGGATCCCGACGAACTGGACGAGGAGGATCGCGGCGATCAACTCGATCGAGCCGAAGCCGAGTTCGGCGCCGTAGATGACGGCCACGCCGATGATGGTCCCGATCCCGTCGTTGTAGATGAGGTAGGAGATGAGGTACTTGAGCAGTTCCCGGTAGCTGCGCAGGTGGCTGAACGTGTCGCCGAGGCGTCGGAAGGTGACCGACAGGATGCCGCCCGCTTCGGTCGCCACCGCCGCCGGCGGTTCCGGTACGCGCCGCATGATCGGGATGGAGAACACGATCCACCAGATCGCCACGGAGAGGAACGACAGCCGCGTTCCGAGCGAGTTGCCGAGGGTGAAGATCATCACGATGTTGATCGCGAGGAGCAGGCCACCGCCGAGGTACCCGACCGCGTATCCGAGGCTCGACACGCGGTCCAGGTCGCCTTCCCGGGCGACGTGGGGCAGCAGGGCCTCGTAGAACACGTTCCCGGTGGCGAATCCGATCCTGGCGACGATGAAGGCGAGCGATGCGATCAGCCAGTCGCCGGTTCCTACGAAGACGAGGGACGAAACGCCGAGGGCGCCGACGAGGATGGAGACGGTGAGCAGTTTCTTCTTGCCTCGCTTGAGGTCGGAGATCGTTCCGAGGATCGGCGAGAGGATGGCGACGATGATCAGCGAGATGGAGAGCGTCGCCGTCCAGTACGCGGTCGCCTGCGCCGATGAGCCGAGTGTGCGTCCGGCGACCTGGCTGTAGTAGACGGGAAGGACCGCGGAGAGGATGGTCGTGGCGAACGCGGAGTTCGCCCAGTCGTAGAGGGCCCATGCCCGGACCCGTTTGCGGTACACCCGGTCGTCGACAGCCCCGTACCCCGCGATCGCATCGGTCATGTGGCGCTCTCCCTCTCGATCCGACCCGAGGCTAGTCGGGTGAGACGGCGCCCCAGAGGGATCGCAGAGCAGCTTCGACGGCGGCGGGGTTCTCGACCGGCGCCATGTGACCGGCATCGGGGACGATCGACAGCGCCGCTCCGGCGGCGGCAGCCATATGGTCGGCGTCGGCGAGCGGCGTCAGGGCGTCGTGTTCCCCGACGATCACCCCGACCGGAATGCCGATGTTCGACAGCACGGCGGTCCGGTCCGGGCGGCGCTTCATGCCTTCGAGCGCCGCCACGATGGATTCGGCGGGAGCGGCCTCGATCATCGTGCGGAGCCGCGCTCGGAGCCACGGTGATGCGGATTCGGACACGAGCATGGGCACCATGTCGGTGGCGAAACCGGCCCTCCCCTCGGTTGCGATGCGCAGCGCCGCGGCGCTCCTCCCGGCCTTCCCCTCCTCCGAATCTTCGGTCGACTTCGTATCGACGAGCGCGAGTGTGCGAAGCCGGTCCGGGTGCCGCTCGGCGAAGGCGAGCGCGACGTATCCGCCCATGGACAGGCCCACGAGGTCGACCCGTTCGATCCCGAGGACGTCGATGATCCCGACGAGATCATCGGCGTGCTCCTCCATCGTGAGCACGGTTCGCAGGCTCGGCGCCGAGGAGCCGAAACCCCTGAGATCCGGGACGATGCAGCGGCGCACATCCGAGAGTCGCTCGGTCTGCTCGAGCCACATCGTCGAATCGAGCGGGAACCCGTGCACGAACAGGGCGACCGGGCCCCGGCCTCGTTCACGCGTGAAGAACTGATGGTGGTTGACGGTGATGGTTGCCATGAGCCCAGTGTTGCACATCGCGGATGGCCCGGACCCGGGTTCAGGTGATAGCGTTCGGATCATGGATCATTCACGCATCGGTCTCGCCCATCTCCCCACACCACTCGAGCCCGCCGCCCGCCTCACGGAAGCCTGGGGCGGCCCGACGATCTGGGTCAAACGGGACGATCTCACCGGATTCGGCCTGTCCGGGAACAAGGTGCGGAAGCTCGAGTTCCACTTCGCCGCTGCGCTCGATGCCGGAGCGGATGCGGTCATCACCTGCGGAGCCGTCCAGTCGAACCACTGTCGGGCCACGGCGCTTGCGGCCGCCCGCGTCGGTTTGAAGACGATCCTCTATCTGAGGAGCTCCGACGGCGAACCGCCACCGCAACCGATGGGCAACCATCTCCTCCAGCGTCTCGCCGGAGCGGAGTGCCGTTTCATCACCCCGGCGCAGTACGACGATCGGAACCGGATCATGGCTGAGGCGGCCGCCGAGCACGGTTCGGCGTGGGTGATGCCCGAAGGCGCCTCCGATGCGCTCGGCGCTCTCGGATTCGTGGCGGCGATGCACGAGATCGCTCCTCAGATCCGGGATCTGCAGCTGGACCGCCCGATCATCTGGCATGCGGCGTCCAGCGCGGGCACGACCGCCGGGATGATCCGCGGTGCCGACGCGGCCGGGCTCGACGTCGAGATCATCGGCTCATCGGTCGGCGATCCGGCCGCGGACGTCGGCGCCCGGATCCGTGCGATCCTGGCCGACTCGATCGCCAAGTTCGGCGGTGCCCCCGACGGGGTCCCCTGGCACATCGTCGATGACTACATCGGACTCGGCTACGGGCTCTCGACGCCCGAGGAGCTCGCCGTGCAGGCAGAAGCGACTCGTCTCACGGGGCTGCTCTTCGATCCGGCGTACACGGGCAAGCTGATCTACGGGCTGAAACGCGAGATCGAGCTGGGACGGTTCACGAGCGGCGACGACGTCATCCTGTGGCACACCGGGGGCGGCTTCGCCGTGTTCGCCTACCCGGAGCTGGTCGAGTAACGGCGGGTCTCCTCAGGTGCCCCGGAGGAATCCGATCAGCCGGTCGTTCACGACGCCGGGCCGTTCGATCATCATGAGATGCCCCGTTCCCTCGATCAGCGCGATCGTGGCATCCGGAGCGGCCTCGGCGATCGGTTCGGCGGCTGCAGGACTCGTCATCACGTCACCGTCCCCGAGGACCAGCAGCATCGGAACCGTGATCTTCGACGCGACTTCCGCTGCCCCCGGATACGTGTCGCATGCGGTCAGGTCGGCGAGGGCGACCTCCGGCCGGGATCGCTCGAGGACGGCGATCGTGGCGTCCAGACTCCATGCGGGTTCACCGACCGGCGCACGGGTGTACATCCATTTCGCCATCGTGGAGAACATCGACCGATCGTCACCGCGCACGGCTTCGAGCAGGCCCGGGTTCACCGGCATCTGATCGGATACCCCCATCAACGTCACCGACCTGACGAGATCCGGTCGCGCTGCGGCGGCCTCCAACACGATGAGTGCCCCCATCGAATGGCCCACGAGATGGACGGGCTCATCGAACATCGCTAGATACGCGAGGAGCCATCCCGCGTATCCCTTGATCGTCGTCGACGGCTCACCTTCCGACCGGCCGTGTCCGGGAAGATCGACCGACACCGGGTCGAAACCGGCCCGTGCCAGCGCATCGGCCTGGTACTCCCACACGGACCCGTCCATCGTCGCACCGTGAACGAGCACGACGGTGCTCATGCCGTGACGAAGAGGGTCAGAGCCTCGACGATCAGCGCGGGGCGATCGGATCCTTCGATCTCGACGGTGATCTCGTTCTTGAGGAGCCAGCGACCCGGCCCCTTCTCGGTCACGTCGACGAGTCGTGTTCGCGCCCGCACCCGTTTCCCGACTCTGACCGGTTCGATGAAGCGAAGCTTGTCGGTCCCGTAGTTGATGGCCATCACCATCCCGTCCGGAGCAAGCATCGTTTCCATCATCATCGGTGTCGTGAGCGACAGCGTCAGGAAACCGTGGGCGATCGTCGAGCCGAACGGGGTCTGCGCCGCCGCTTCGGGGTCGACGTGGATGAACTGGTGATCCATGGTGGCGTCGGCGAAGGCGTCGATACGGCTCTGATCGATCTGGACCCACTCGGAGACTCCGGTCTCCTCTCCGATCCGATTCCCAAGTTCGTCAGCCGGGATGATCTGCACACGGTTCCTCTCGATCGCTGCCGACAGGCTACCGATCGGAAAGCCGTCTGCAACCACGGATCGCCGGTACCGTACCGATCACCATGCTGCGCACCGCGACCGTCATAGCCGCCTTCACTCTCGTTCTGGCCGCCTGCACGTCCGGCCCGTCGATCGAAACGGAAACGACGACGACCGCAACCGTCACGGAGGAATCGGCGCCGTCGACGACGCAGGTAACGCTGCCTCCGGACGAGGATCTCGTGAGAGGGACCGTCGACGGCGTGCTCGACGGTGACACGCTCCAGGCGGTCGTGGACGGCCGGCAGGTGGACATTCAACTCATCGGGATCAACGCCCCGGAAGGCGATGAGTGCTACGGGGACCAGGCCCGATCGGCGCTCGCTTCGCTCGTGACCGGGAAGACCGTCGTTCTCGCCTCCGACGGGCCGGACGCCGATGCGGACGGGCGCCTCCTGCGGTACGTGATCGTCGAGCAAGATCCGCCGATCCTCGTCAACGCCGAGTTGGTCTCGTCCGGAGCGGCCGTGCCCCTCCACAGCGGCCACTCGAAACAGGACGACTTCCTCGCGCGCGGCGACCGCGCCTACGCGTCCGGGAAGGGCATGTGGGGAACGTTCGTGTGCGGACATCCGGGCGACGGCGTCTCTCCCGACCGGCCGCAGCTCCGGATCGACGAGATCAATCTCCTCCCCGCTACCGACGGCACCGGCGACCTGACCGATGAGTGGTTCCGGATCATCAACCAGTCGTATACGGGTGTCGGGATGGGCGGCTGGGTCGTCCGCAATGAGATGGGCGACCGGCGCCTCACCTTCTCGTCCGGCCTCGGGGTCGGCGCGGGGAGGTTCGTCCGGATCGCGACGGGCTGCGGGACCAACAACAGCGAAGCCGTCTACTGGTGCCTGGACGAGGCAGTCTGGTCGACCGCAGGCAACACGATTATCCTTCAGGACACCCTCGGCAACGTCGTCGAACGACACCCGTACGAGGTCGACGGATAGACCCGCAACCGCCGAACGGCTCGCGCCCGACCTCGCCGCTACGCCTCGAATCGCCTGGCCACGGTCTTCATCTCCATGAAGAGCCGCAGGTAGTCGGGGCCTCCCGCTTTGGCGTTCGATCCGGACATGTTGAAGCCTCCGAACGGCTGGATCCCGACCAGCGCCCCGGTGATCTTCCGGTTGATGTACAGGTTCCCGACGTAGAACTCCCTGCGTGCCCGTTCGATCCGCGACTCGTCGGATGAGTGGAGTCCCCCGGTGAGCCCGTATTCGGTGCCGTTCGCGACATCGAGCGCCTCATCGAAGTCGGCAACGCGGATGACCGACAGCACCGGTCCGAAGATCTCGTGCTGGGCGAGACGGGCGTTCGGATCGACGTCGGTGAAGATCGTCGGTTCGATGTAGTACCCGCCGTCCTTCTCGACGGCCCGCCCGCCGGTGACCAGCGTCCCTTCGGCACGCCCGTGCTCGATCTCGTCGAGGATGGCCCGGTACTGCGCTTCGGACACGACGGGACCGACCTGCCGGTTCTCGGCGGGTGTTCCGATGCTCAGCGCTTCGGTTCGCTCGACGATCTTGTCGACGAGTTCGTCGTGGACCGAGTCGATCACGATCAGCCGCGAACATGCAGAGCACTTCTGCCCCTGGAAGCCGAACGCGGAGCGCACCGCGTCGTCGGCGGCGGCGTCGAGATCGGACGTCTCATCGACGATGAGTGCGTCTTTTCCGCCCATCTCCATGTAGGCGCGTTTCATCCACTTCTGGTCGTTGTGGACGACCGAGGATCGCTCGGCGATCCTGAGACCGACCTCTTTCGAGCCGGTGAAGTTGATGAAGCGGGTCCTGGGGTGGTCGACGAGCGTGTCGCCGACCTCGGAACCGGGGCCGGGGAGGAAGTTCACGACTCCCGGGGGGATGCCGGCCTCTTCGACGGCCTGCATGAACCCCCATCCGATGAGCGGCGTGTTCGATGCAGGTTTGAGGACGACGGTGTTCCCGGCCGCGACGGGCCCGACCGTCATGCCGACGAGAATCGCCAGTGGGAAGTTCCACGGCGGGATGACGACCCCGGCACCGATCGGTTGGAGCCACGATTCGTTGGTCTCCCCCGGATAGTCGTACACCGGCAAGGGCTCATCCATCTCGAGAGCCTGGTGGGCGTAGTAGTGGCAGAAGTCGATCGCTTCGGCGACGTCGGCTTCCGCCTCCGCCCAGTTCTTCCCGGCTTCGAACGTCTGCCATGCGGCGTAGTCGTAGATCCGTTCGGCGATGAGGTCGCCGACGCGGTGAACGAGCTCGGCTCGTTCGGCCGCCGGCCTGCGGGACCATGAGGGGAAGGCGTCCCAGGCGGCGTCGAGTGCGGCGATCGCATGCTCATTCGACGCCGACGACGCCGTCCCGACGAGTCGATCCGGATTCGACGGATCGATGCTGCGGATCACGCGATCCGTGACGATCCGTTCCCCGCCGATCACGAGCGGCGCGTGAACACCGAGGTTCGCTTCGACCCGGCCGAGGGCTTCGCGATACGCGCCGGCGGCGACCGGATCCGTGAAGTCCGAGTACGCAACGGTCTTGTACGGTGGCAACATGAGCGCTCCTCGTCTCTTCGGATACCCCCATCGTACCTGGAGAGCGTTGCGGGGCTAGAGGCGACGGACTGTTCAAGTGCCGCTTCGGGCGTGCCGATGACTGGCACATGCAACCGTCCGTGCTTGTGATCGAGGACTCGGCCAGCGTTCGCCGGCTCATCGAGGTCTGTCTGCGCCCTCTCGGCGCCGACATGCGCTTCGCAGAGGACGGCCTGGTCGGTATCGAGGCGGCCGGAGCCGACGTGCCGGACGTGATCGTTCTCGACATCGGCCTTCCCGGCCTCGACGGCTGGGAGGTTCTCGCCCGGCTCCGGTCCGATCCCGCGACGAACGGCGTTCGCGTCCTCGTACTGACCGCTCACGCTCAGCCGGAGATGGCCGATCGTGCCGCTGCGGGTGGAGCCGACGCGTTCATGATCAAACCGTTCCGCCCCAATGATCTACGTGTCGCGGTCGAGAAGCTCGTCCGTCTGGCAAGCACGACGTTGCCGTCGACCGAGAGCGGATAGTCCCCGACCGTTCAGCGGGATGAGGCGGCGGCCAGGAGCCGCGTCACCGTCTCGTCCGACACTTGTGTGAAGTCCTCGTACCAGGCGCCCACGGCGTAGAACATCCGCGGCCGGACCGGGCACACCACCGCGTCGACGATGCCGGCAAGCCTCTCGATCGTCTCGGGCGGGCCGACGGGAATCGCGGCGATCACCCGGCTCGCGCCGCCGTTGCTCACCAGCCGGAGCGACGCTTCGAGGGTCGAGCCGGTCGCCACGCCGTCGTCGACGACGATGCACGTCCTCCCGTCGATCGATATCGGATCTCTCCCGCGGCGAAGGAACCGGGCCCGGCGCTCGACTTCCCGAAGCTGACGGGCGGTCTCCTCTTCGATGTACGCGTCGCTGATGCCGAGTCGATCGATGATCCTCCGGTCCAGGATTCTCGAACCGTCCTCGGCGACGGCGCCGATCGCGAACTCGGGATTCCCGGGAACTCCCAGCTTGTGTGCCACCAGCACATCGAGTTCGGCATCGAACCGGTTCGCCACTTCCGCCGCGACCGGAACACCTCCGCGAGGAACGCCGAGGACGAGGGGGGACTCCCCATCCTCGAGGAGGTTCGATGCTTCGATCGCGGAGGCGAGACGTCGCCCGGCGTCGGTACGATCGCGGTATCTCACACCGTCAGCGTACGCTTCCCGGCGATGCGCCGCCTCCTCCTTCTCGCCAATCCGTCGGCTTCCGGGTTCACCGGCGCCCTGTATCGCACCGTCGTCGAGACGCTCTCCGCGTCGTTCTCTCTCGACACCGAGTGGCCCAACGGCCCCGACGACACGCTGCGACTTGCGGCTTCCGCAGCGGAGAACGGATACGAGATCGTCGCCGCCATGGGAGGGGACGGCGTGGTACACCATGTCGCCAACGGCGTTGCCGGAACGGCGGCGGCGCTCGCCATCATCCCGGCCGGCACGACGAACGTCACAGCCCGGATCTTCGGGCTTCCCCATCGGCCCAAACGTGCCGCCGCCGCCATCGCCGACCTCGATCTCGTTCCGACCCGACTGGCTCGCATCGAGTCCACCGTTTCCGGTCGGACGAGCGTGGAGTTCGCAACGTTCGCCGTGGGCGTCGGGTTCGACGCCGACGTCGTCACCCGTGCCGAGACACGCCCCCACTCGAAGGTCTGGTTCGGTGGATTGCACTATGCCGAGTCGGCGATCATGACGCTGCTCACCGATTGGCGCGGCCGGCCGCCGAACCTACGGGTCGCGGTGGACGGCAGGCGCGTCGACGGGGTTGCCGCCCTCGTCCAGGTCCATCATCCGTACACGTACTTCGGGCCGGTTCCGCTGCACATCACCCGGGAAGCCGTCGACGGCCTCGCGGGCGTCGTCGCAACGGATCTCGAGGTGCACCGGGCGGCAGAGATCTTCGCGAGGGCGATTCTGCGTCGTCCGCTCGTCGATCGGCTCGGCATCCCGCTGTTCACGTGTTTCGACCGGATGACGATCGAAGCCGACCCTGCCACGCCGTTCCAGGCGGACGGCGAGCATCTCGGGCTCGCGACCCGTCTCGAGATCTCTCCGGCCCCCGACGCCCTGCTCGTCGTTCGCGATCCGGTGGCCTGCTGCGCTGCGGAGAGCGGCTGACCGTCAGGCCCGATCGTCCCGTCGGTCGATCGTGACGTGTGGATACGGGATCTCGATCCCTTCCGCGTCGAAACGGTTCTTGATGCGCCGAAGGAACTCGCGTTTCACCGTCCATCGCTCGTCGGGATCCGTCGTGAGCAGCACGCGGATCGTCACACCCGATTCGGCCAACTCGTCGACACCGAGAACGATCGGCTCCTCGATGATCCGCTCGTCCCAGTCGGGATCCGCCGCCATCGATCGCGCCTCGTCTGCGACGACGGACATCGCGCGGTCGACGGATTCCTCGTAGGCGACGGACACGTCGATGACGAGTCGGCTGTAGTCGTGCGTCACGTTCTTCGCGACCCGCACTTCGCCGTTCGGAACGTGGTAGACGCTCCCGTCGAGTCCCCGCAGGACCGTGGTACGGAGCCGCAGTTCCTCGACCGTTCCGGAGACTCCCGCAAGCTCGACGACGTCGCCCACGGCGTATTGATCTTCGATCAGCACGAACAACCCTGCGATGACATCCTTCACGAGCGACTGTGCCCCGATCCCGACGGCGATGCCGACGACCGAGAGGGACGCGACCATCGGGGCGATCGGTATTCCCCACACCGCCAGACCCATCAGAACGGCCACGACGACGACCACGACGAGTGCGGCCGTCGACATGCTCCCGGCGATCGTGCCGAGCCGTTGCCCCCGCGCCCGGTCTTTGAGATCCCCGGTCGATTCGAGCCTCTCCCGGGCTCGATCGCTCCAGCGGTTGATGGCGAATCGGACGATGAGCCAGACAACGGCTCCTCCCGCCAGCACTGCCGCCGTTTGCCAGATCCGGGTCCAGACCGCAGCGTCGATGCTCATGTGAATGCGCCCCCGTCGTGTTGCCGAAGCCCCGAGCACGCCACGCCGAGTGCGGCGACCGTCGCGGCGAATTCCGATCGTCGGAGTAGCAAGCGCTCGATCTGATCACCCGGGGCGGCGGCTTCGAGCGCCTCGCGCAACGGCCCCTCGATGCGAGCTTCGGTCAGCACCGCTGCGAGCTCTTCGGGATCGTCGGCCGCTTCACGAATCCGGTCGTACGTGCCCTCGGCCGTTCCGTTCCACACGTTCGCGTCGGCGGCAAGCCTCCTCCCGGCCTCCCGGATGTCCTCGACGAGTTTCAGCCGATCCGCGCGAACGGCGACGAGGCGACGATCGATCGCCGCGCGAAGCGATTCCATTCCCTGCGGTTCACCTTCCGGGGGCGCCGCCGCGATCGACACGACGGAAGGGTCGGTGAAGCCGTCCACCTCCAGGATCCCGGTGAGATGTGCCGCGACGGCTTCACGCTCGGCGTCGTCCAGCCGGTCGATCTTGTTCAGCACGAACAGGAACACCGGCTCGTACGCGGTCATCCCGGCCAGGAAGTCCCGGTGGATCGACGGATCGTGGTACTTGACCGGATCGAACAGCCAGATGACCGCATCCGCGACGGGGATCAAACCCTCGACGAGGGCACGGTGCCGGCCGTCGATCGAGTCCAGGTCGGGAAGATCGACGACCGCGAGTTCGGGGGCGTCCTCGTGCTCGACGACGGTGCCGATCCCCAACTCGGCGACGAACGCGGCGGTGACCGGGTCCCCTGCGGGAATCCACGCCAGCGGCTCGTCCGTGTGGGGTCGGAGTTCGCTCGTCGAGGCTACGTCATCTCCGGCGATGGCGTTGAGGAGACTCGATTTCCCCGAGCCGGTGCCTCCGGCGATCGCGATCAGAATCGCATCGCCGAGATACTCCCGCCGGCTGCGCGCCGAAGCGGCGGCCCGGGCGGCCGCCTCCCTGACGGCTTCCGACGCGAGCCCGTCGGATGACGCGATGGCGAGATCGAGCAGGTCCAGCGCCGTGAAGAGGTCACTCATCCGTCCCTCCCCCGTCGACCGGACCCCGTTCGGGGGCCGCGATTCCTTCGGCCGCAGCCCGTATCTCGTCCGGCGTGACCTCCGCGTAGGGGTCGAGCGCCGTGAGGAACGCGTGCACTCTCGGTTCCATCGACCGGGTGAGAGCCTTCTCCAGATCCCCAGCCCCCTCGATCCGGAGATCGGCCAGTCGACCGCCGAGCGCTTTGCGTACCCGCTTCGAGGGCGTCCGGTCGAAGTCGACGGCGAGGCGCCACATGTCTTCGCGCACCGCGCGCCGTCGGAGGGGATGCAGCCGTCGATGCCTCATCGATCCGATCGCCGCCTCGGTGATCGATCGATGCCACTGATCGATCGGCTCCCGTGTGACGCCCGGAAGCGAAACCGAGGCCGACGCGAGTTGGCGCACGGCGAGTCGGTCCTCACCGTATTCGACGCCCAGTTCGTCGATGGCGTCGTCGACGGCGGAGAGCGACAGCGATTCGATCGCACGCTCCGCCGAGTTCCAGTCGCCCCCGGTCGTTCCTGCGAGCAGCGTGCGATCGACCCGCACCTGCTCGAGTGCGCCGACCGCCCGTTTCAACAGAGTCTCGGCGTCCGCCGCCCGGGCTGCGAAGCGGTCGGCGACGTCGCGTGCCCGGTCTGCCACGAACGCCCCGGCACCCCGGTCTCTCTCGCTCACGATGCCGTCGCGGTCGGCCGCCATCGCGTCGAGCAGGCTCCGGAGGGGACCCGCGTCGTCGATCACGACCGCGTCGACGGCGAGTCCGAGTTTGGCGGCCGCGTCGGCCGTGATCGCATCGATGTCGCGAACCTCGTCCGGTTCGATCACGAACAGGAGTCGACCGGGAACTCCTCGTTCGGCGAAGGACGCCGCAGCGACCTTGGTGAGTGCGTCGGCGTACCGGTCCGGCGAAGTTACCAGGATCGCCGCGTCGGTCCGGTCGAGAACGTCGGTGACGGCGTCCGGGTAGTGCTCGATCGGTGGTGTATCTACGAGCGCGATCCCACCGGGGAGACCGGCGGCCGACAGCCGCGCTCCCGGTAGGTAGGCGGTCGACACGTCTCCCCAGACCGTCACCGCCGTCGTCGTCGGCCGGAGAGGCCCGGCCGTAACGATCCGTGCGCCGGCGAGCAGGTTCATCGCCGTCGACTTCCCCACACCGGACGGCCCGATCAGCGCGACGATCAGCGAATCGCTCGCCCCGGGCCGAGCGAGGAGACGCTCGAGCGGGCGCAGCGCCGGTTCGGCAAGATCTCGATCCATCCGAGAGAGCACGCCCGACAGGATGCGGGCCGGTTGATCATCCATGAGACCGTATTGAAACACACCCCGCCCCCGAACCTGCGATCCTCGGTCGATTCACGGGGCGGTGAGCACCTCGACGGCCGCCGTCCCCTCCCTGCAGCCTTCCAGCAACGGACACCAGCGACACCACGGCCCTGCGCTCCGTTCGAGTTCCGTGCCCGCGGCGAACGCGCCGCGAAGCTCACCCACCATCGATGCGACCGACGACGCGACCTCCCGGGCCCGTTCGATCGATGGCTCGATGGCGACCCGCTCGCCGGTCGGGATCGACACCGCTTCGGCCCGCGCGGGCAGCTCGTCGTGGATCATCGCCCACGCCATGGCGTAGAAGTCGAGCTGGGTTTCGGCATCGTCGAGATGGATCCCGGTCTTCCAGTCGACGATCACCGGCGCCCCCTCATCATCGTCGAAGATCGCGTCGACCCTTCCCCGGAGCATCACCCCGGGAGCGACCTCGGCTTCGAGGCGGACCTCGGCGTCGCGGAAGCGGTCGGTCGGGAGCCGCCGGAACCGTTCGTACAGGTCGCCGACCTCGGCGACGACCCGAGCGAGGTTCGACGGGCGGTTCAGGCCGAGCTCGGTCAGCTTCATGTTGAGATGGCCGTCCCGGGCTCCGATCTCCTCGCGGCACGCCTGCGGTAGGTTCTCGCTCTCGATCGGTCCCGTCGTGAGATGCCGGGCGAAGAGGCGATGGGCGAGCGAGCCGCGGAACGACGGGATCGTCTCCGGGGGATACACGCCCTGGAGCCGCGCGAGCGCCTGCTGGGGACACGAGCGATAGATGACGTAGAGCGTTGCCGACACCGAGAGGGCCTCGCCGTCCGGCACCGGTGGAAAGGTGATCACAGCGCACGATCATACGTGCGAAACGCTTGCAGCCCAAGGGTTATCAGACCCTCGTGATACCCGGCGTTATCGGGTCGCGTTCCTATACTCGACGCCGAGCCGTTCTTCGCATCCTCCGACCAGGGACTCCATGGACAATCGCCGCATCCGCATCGCCGTATTCATCGCCGTTCCGGCGCTGTTGCTGCTCCTCCCGTTCGTCGTCTATCTCGTCGATCGCGGCATCTCCAACGGTGAGGTTCCCCGCAACGTCAGCATCGTCGGCATCGACGTCGGAGGACTGTCCCGAAGCGATGCCACCGCCGTGATCGCCGCCTACGAACGGGACCTCGCATCGGAGAAGGCCGTGTTCGTCGTGAACGGCACGACGTTCGAGCTCGACCCGGTGACCGTGGGGCTCGACGCCGACGTCGACGGTGCCGTCGACACGGCGATGGGCCAGCGCGCCGGCGGCGTCTTCAGCGGGTTCGTTCCATGGATCCGAGGCTTCAGCGATCAGATCGACCTCGACCTTCCGATCGTGGTCGACGAGGAGGCCATCGACGTTCAACTCGCTGCCTGGGAAGCGGAGGCGATCACGAACCCGGCGTATGAGGGCTCGATCGAGATGTCGGGTACCACCGTCGTGTTCGAGTATCCGCGTATCGGAGACCGGATCGACATGGATGCCGCCCGCGCCCTCGTCGTCGCGTCCCTCGAGACACCCGAGCGTCAGACCGTCGAGCTCCCGCTCACCGACTCCGTGCCCGAGTTGAGCGCGGCCGATATCGACGAAGCGGTGGCGACGCTGAAGCGGATGGTGTCGAGGCCGATCCTGGTCCACGACGAAGAGCAGAACAAGGTACTCACCGTGAAGCCGTCCGAGATCGCGGACGCGACCGTCGTCACGATCGTCAGGGAGTCCCCCGCCCGGATCGACATATCGCTCGACCCGGAGAAGGTGGCCGCCATCCTCGAGCCGTATCGCGCCGACTTCGAGCTTCCCCCGGTGAACGTCGGCTTCGACGTCGACATCGAGACCGACGAGGTCACGATCATCCCGTCGAAGAACGGGACGGTGATCGACGCCGACGCGATGACCACCGTTCTGTTCGACGCGGCGACGTCGGGCAGCGGGAGCGCCACGATGGTGTACACGGACGGGGCCGAGCCCGAGTACACGACGGCTGATGCTGAAGCGTTCGGTCCGCTCGGTCTCGTGTCCGAGTTCACGACCTCGACACCCGGTGAGAACCGCGTGCACAACATCCACCTCATGGCGGACACGATCGACGGCTACGTCGTCTGGCCGGGTGAGGAATTCTCGATCAACGAGGTCGTCGGCCAACGCACGGAGGCGAAGGGGTACCTTCGCGACGGTGCGATCATCGGGGGCGTCGTGACGTGCTGCGACGACCCGGCGAACGTCGGAGGCGGCGTCAGCCAGTACGGGACCACGATCTACAACGCCATCTTCTTCGGTTGCTACGAGGATCTCGAGCACACGCCCCACAGCCTCTACATCTCGCGGTATCCCGAGGGACGGGAGGCCACGCTCGGGTACCCCAAGCCCGACGTGCGGTTCCGCAACGATACCGACGCACCGGTGATCATCCGCAACTCCTACGACGGGAACAAGACGATCACCGTGAAGTTCTACGGGAACAACGGGGGCAGGAAGTGCGAGGCGGAACGCTCCGAACGCTACAACTACACCGATCCGAAGACGGTGTACGAGCCGAACCCCGCCGTGGCCCCCGGATCCGAACGGGTGGTCGAGAAGGGATCTCAGGGCTGGACCGTCACCGTCACCCGGGTGATGACGATGCCGGATGGAACGGTGATCCGCCAGCCGTTCACCCACCGGTATCGCGGTCACGTCCGGGTGATCGAGAAGAACCCGTGCGACCTGGGCCAGGGCCCGTGTCCGGTGCGGGTCCCGAGCGTCATGTGGCTCCCCGCGGACGAAGCGGCGGCCAGGCTGACTGCGGCCGGCTTCCAGGTCGCGAGAACGACCCAATCGACCGAAGATCCGAACGCAGACGGCGTCGTCATCGCCCAATCGCCCGGTGGATCGCAGAAGCCGGGTACGACGATCACGATCACGATCGGTCACTACGAAAGCGGCGACGGGTAGCGTCGTTATCGGGACGCGCCGGTACCCTCAAAGCCAGTTGACCACATCGATTCGAGACCCACTGTGAAGCCACGCGTTGCTCTCTACGCACTCCTCCCGATCGCCCTGTTCCTGCTGCCCGCCGGCGTGTTCTGGGTCGATCGGTCGATCGCGGAAGGAGAGATCCCGCGCAACGTTTCGATCGCCGGCATCGACGTGAGCGGCCTCAGCTACGACGACGCGATGCTCACCGTCCAGGCCTACGAGCGTCAGCTTCAGACCACCCCGGCCGTGTTCACGGTCAACGAGCGGTCGTTCCGCCTCGATCCGTCCTCCGTCTCGCTCGAAGCCGACGAGCGAACGGCCGTCGATGAAGCCATGTCGCAACGAACCGACGGCGGCTCGATCAGCCGGTTCTTCTCGTGGATCGGAGGGTTCTCGAAACCCGTCGACGTGCCGCTCGCGTTCACGCTGGATCGATCGGCCGTCCAGGATCAGCTGGACACGTGGGAGAGCACCGCCATCCCCAATCCCGCATACGAGGGCGCGGTTCTCGTCGAGAACGGCGAGGTCGTCGTCGAGTACCCTCGGGAAGGGCAGCGGCTCGAGAAGGACACGTCGGCCGAGATCGTGTTCGAGACGCTCATCAACCCCAACGGACGAGAGGCCCGTCTCCCCGTCATCGACAGCGTCCCGGTCGTCACGAACTCCGACGTCGACGCCGCGGCGGCCAAGGTTCGCAGGCTCATCAACTCGGATGTGACGCTGACGAACGACGACATCGGATTCACGATGACGTTCACGAGCGACGATATCGCCCGCGCCGTCTACACGGAGGTCAACACCGATCCGGTTCAGATCGACATCCTCCTCGACGAGGCCGTCATCGCCGATCTCCTCGAACCCCACCGCAGCGAGATCGAACTGCCTCCCGTGAGCGCGCAGTTCAAGGCCACGATCTCGAACGGCAACGTCTCGATCGTCCCGTCACGCTACGGGACCAAGATGGACGTGCCGGCCGTCACCGCGGAGTTGATGAAGGCCGCAGCCGGTCCCAAGGTCGGGCCGTTCCCGGTCGCCGTCGGGGACGAGCCGAACCTCACCACCGAGGAAGCGGAGGCGTTCGGACCGCTCGGTCTCGTCTCGAAGTTCACGACGAACACGCCGGGGAAGAACCGGGTCCACAACATCCATCTCATGGCCGACACGGTCGACGGATCCGTCGTCATGCCCGGTGAGATCTTCTCCATCAACGAGGTCGTCGGACAGCGGACGCTCGAGAAGGGCTACCTCGAAGACTGCGCCATCATCAACGGCACGGTCCAGTGCGAGGGCAGCCAGGCCAACATCGGCGGTGGGGTGTCTCAGTTCTCCACGACGCTTTACAACGCCGTGTTCTACGGCTGCTACGAGGACGTCGAGCACAAGCCGCACTCCCTCTACTTCAAGAAATACCCGGAGGTGATCGAGGCCACGATGGGTTACCCGAGCCCCGATCTGAAGTTCAGGAACAACAGCGACGCCCCGGTCATCATCCGCACCGCCTACACGAACTCCACGATCACCGTCCTGTTCTACGGCAACATCGGAGGCAAGACGTGCACCGCCGAATGGGGCGAACGCACCCACCCCGAAGAGTACGAGACGATCTACGTCTCGGCCGCCGACGAGGAAGACCTCGAACTCGACCCGGGTGAGGAGAAGCGCATCCAGAGCGGCATCAACGGGTTCACGCAGACGGTCACCCGGATCATCCACCTGCCCGACGGCACCACGCAGCGGGGCAAGACGTGGCAGTGGCGGTACAGCACGCAGAACGAGAAGATCGCCGTCCACCCGTGCATGGTCACCGGCGAACCGGTGAACTGCCCGGTCAAGCTGTCGTCGTACATCGGCACGGCATACGACGCCGCCTACGACCAGCTCCGGGCGAACGGCTACGGGGTCATCAAGATCGAAGAGACCGTGACCAGCGAGTCGAAGAACGGCGTCGTCCTGTCGATGAGCCCCGCCGGCGGAACATGGGCCGACCCGGGGACGACGGTCACGCTCACGGTCGGCGTCTACAGCGCACCGCCGACGACGACCACGACGACGACCACGACGGCCGCTCCCTGAGCCGTGAGTCAGTCGTAGAACCGGAACAGGTCGGTGATGATCTCTCCGACCGCGTCCAGCGAAGCATCGTCCCATCCGCGAGGTCTCGTGACCTGCACGACGTTCGCTGCGAGGTACACCCGGGTGATCGCACGATCCTGGGCGAAGATCCTCGCGGCGAGAATCGCCGGGAAGTCATCTCCGTCCGGGTCATCGGGGGCCCCGTCGAACGCTCTGGTCGCCATGCTCGTCAGGTTCCGGTCGAGCGTGAAGACGGCCACTCCGTCAACCATCGTGCGGTCGAGTTCTACGATCGGCTGCCCCACGGGCTCCTCCTCGGATCGGGACCCGGAAGTGTAGGACACCGGGAGGCGTCGGCAGCGATCCCCGAGCTCAGTGCTTCGGGGTGCCGTCGGTCTGCGTGCCGATCCGGTGGATCTTCATCAGGTTCGTGGAAGCCTGCAGGTTCGGCGGGATTCCCGCGACCATCACCGCCGTGTCACCGGTGGATGCGATGCCCTGCTCGAGCAGATACCGCTCGGCGAAGGTGAGCATCTCATCGGTCGAGTTGTGGATCGGGGTTCGCAGCGGTGTGATCCCTCCGTAGATGCTCATGACCCGGTACGTCGCCTCGTGAGGGGTGAACGCGTACACGTCGGCCCTCGGACGGTACTTCGACAGGAGGCGCGCAGTAGAGCCCGACTCGGTGAAGGCGACGATGACGTCGATCCCCAGCCGGTCTGCGGTCTCCACGGCGGCGCGGGCGACGGCGGACGAGTACGGGGCGGCGTCGTGGACTTCGGCTCCCTGACCCGAGAACTCGAACTCGGGGCATCGCTCCGCCTCGCGGCTGATGGCATCCATCGCGCGAACTGCTGCGACCGGATGTGCCCCGATCGCCGTCTCCGCCGAGAGCATCACGGCGTCCGTCCCTTCGAGAACCGATCCGTAGATGTCGCTCACTTCCGCTCGCGTCGGCCGCGGGCTGGTGATCATCGACTCGAGCATCTCGGTTGCCGTGATCGTGAACTTCCCCACGGCGTTCGTTCGCGTGAGGATCTCCTTCTGCGCCCTCGGAACGGCTTCGAGTTGCAGCTCGATCCCGAGGTCACCGCGAGCCACCATCGCCCCGTCGGCTTCGGTGAGGATGTCGTCGAGATTGGCGTAGCCGTCCGCCGTCTCGATCTTCGCGACGACCGGTTTCGACCCGGCGAGGAGACGGATCTCCCGGATGTGGGCTCCCGAGGACACGAACGACGCCGCAACAAGATCGAAGCCGAGCTCGCGGCCGAACGCCAGGTCTTCCACGTCCTTCTCCGTGATCACCGGCACATCGGTGGTCGATCCGGGAAAGGCCGCACCCTTGTGGTCGCGAAGCGTGCCGCCGATCGTGACCCGCGCCCGGGCCTCGCCCCCTGTGAAGTCCGTGACTTCGAGCCGGATCATCCCGTCGGCGAGCACGACCGCCGAGCCGGGTTGAAGGTCGACGTGATCGAGGTAGGCGATCGGGATCCTGCCCGCATCGCCCGTTCCCTCTCCCGGTGCGAGAGCGACCTCCGTCCCCTCTTCGAGCAGCACCGCTCCGCCCGGGAACGTGCCGACGCGGATCTTCGGGCCCTGGATGTCCTGCATCGTCGCGATCGGAACACCCATCTCGGACGACACGGTCCGGACCCACTCGTAGCGGCGGAGATGATCCGCGTGAGACCCGTGCGAGAAGTTGAACCTCGCGACGTTCATGCCCGCCCCGGTGAGGTCCCGTATCCCGTCGAGCGAATCTACGCCGGGTCCGAGCGTCGCCACGATCTTCGTTTTTCTTCGCACGACCTCACGATACCGTTGGTCGCCCACGCAAAGGTGACAGGCGACCCCGGCAGCGAGTAGCCTTTGATACTGATCCCAACCGTGGGATCGCTAGGAGGAATGATGCGAAAGTTCACGAAGCTACTGCTCGTTGCGCTCGCCGTGATGCTCGTCGCCGCGGCCTGCTCATCGAGCTCATCCGGTGAGGATCTGGGCGGCCGGACCGTCAAGGTCGCCGTCGAGAACGCCTACCCGCCGTACAACTTCATCCCAGAAGGAAGCGACGTCGGCCAGGGGTGGGACTACGACGCGTGGAACGAGATCTGCAAGCGTCTCGACTGTAAGGCCGAGTTCGTCGAAGCCGGATGGCCGGATGTCATCGTCGAGACCGGTCAGGGCCAGTACGACACTGCGGCCGACGGCATCTCGATCACCGACGAGCGCAAGGAAGTCGTCGCATTCTCGGACCCGTACATGACCATCGAGCAGAAGCTCATGGTCCGCAAGGACGAGACCCGGTTCAGCACGCTCGACGAGTTCGTCGTCGGTGACTACCGGCTCGGCACCCAGGTCGGGACGACCAACTACGAGCTCGCAGTCGAACTGCTCGGAGGCGATAACCGGATCGATGCGTACGACCAGTTCGGTGTCGCCGTCCAGGCGCTCATCAACGGTGACGTCGATGCCGTGATCATCGATGACACGGCCGGTCAGGGGTACAAGGGAGCGAATCAGGAGGCCGTCAAGCTCCTCGACGACTCCCTGCAGTCCGATCCGCTCGGGTTCATCTTCCCGAAGGACAGCGACCTGATCGAGCCCGTCAACAAGGTGCTCAAGGAGATGAAGGACGACGGGACGCTGGACGAGTTGGCAAACAAGTGGTTCGTCGAGTTCGAAGGCTGATCTGAACCAGTCGATCGAGATGGAAGCGCCGGGCCTGCGGGTCCGGCGCTTCTGCATGTGCGCTCCGTCTCTCTTTGTGCCAACCTCCAGGATCGACGGCCGACCAGGGAGCAGACATGGAAACAGTCGAAGAACCGACGATCGACCCTCTGCCACCCGGCGCCACAACCCGGTGGACGTTCGGAGGTCTCCCGTGGTGGCTCGTCGGAATCATCGCAACGATCGCTCTGATCGGGTTCCAGATCTTCACCAACGAGACGTGGCAACAGGGCTTCTCGTTCATCAGCGGAGGCATCACCCTGACGCTGCTCGTCACCCTCGGCGGCTTCGTGATCGCCATCGTGCTCGGCCTCGTGATCGGCCTGGCCCGCCTCTCACACAACAAGATCCTGCAGAACCTGGCGATGTACTACATCGAAGTGATCCGCGGCGTCCCGGTGCTCGTCACGATCCTGTTCATCTCGATCGTCGGCTTCGGCCAACTGTGGCCGGACGACATCATCGGCATCGACAAACCGAATAAGGCGCTCAGAGGAACCCTCGCGCTCGGCATCATCTACGCCGCATTCATCGCAGAGGTGTTCCGGGCGGGAATCGAGTCGATTCCCAACGGCCAACGCGAGGCCGGGATGTCGATCGGATTGTCCAAGCGGCAGATCCTGCGGTTCATCGTGCTCCCCCAGGCGATCAGGAACATCATGCCGGCGCTCGGAAACGACCTGATCGCCCTGCTGAAGGACTCGTCGCTCGTATCGGTGATCGCCGTTCGCGAGCTCACACAGATGACGAAACTCTGGACGGGGAGTTCGTTCCAGTTCTTACCCGGATACCTGATCCTCACGGCGTTCTACCTGACGTTGACCGTCTCGCTCAGCCTTCTGCTCCGCTGGTACGAGCGGCACATCGCCACGCCCGGACACTGATGATCGCAGCGGTCCGGACGTTCATCCCGATCCGGTCGTTCGACGGGATGAGCCGGCTCGGATCGGTGATCGGGCCGGCCGATCGCCGGGTCCTCGCGATGCGGCTCGCCCGGCGGACGGTTTCCGCCTGTCGCGAGGCGGGGACGATCGTCTCGGTGATCACGAACGATGCCGCCGTCCGTCGGTGGGCCGACGAACTCGGTGTCGCGTGGATCGCCGAGCCCTCACCGGAAGGTCTCGACGCAGCCGCCCGCACGGGCGTCGCTTCCGCCGCGGGTGACCCGTGGCTGGTAATCCATGCAGACCTGCCCGCCGTCGGACCCGACGATGTTCGCGCGGCGTGTTCGATGGTGCCGTCGGACACGGTCCTCGCTCCTTCGCACGACGGGGGAACGTCGCTGATCGGCGGGACGCTGTCCGATTTTCCGTTCCGTTACGGGCCGGGCAGCTTCCACCGGCACGTCTCGGCCCTCGGCGGACATGCCGCGGTTCTCATCCGCCCCGGCCTCGCCCTCGATCTCGACCGACCCCGGGACCTGGACGCCTTCCGGCGGCTCGGTCATCTCGCCGACTCGCGGTACAACGCACCCGGTTCCACGGCCGGAGACGGACGGTAGGCTGACGGCGCGAGCACCGCCGGCGCGAACACCGTCCTGCGGCGCTCTTCCACCCCCGCCCGCACGACAAGGAGATCCAGATGGCCACTCGAACGCTCGTCCTCGGTGCGGGAATCGTCGGATCCGCTGCAGTCTGGGATCTCGTTCGCCGCGGCCATTCGGTCACGGTGGCAGACGCCGATGGAGAAGCGGCGGACTCGGTGGCCCGGGAGTTCGGGGCGACCGCAGGCCGGGTCGACGTCGCCGACGAGTCCGCGCTCATCGACCTCATCGACGGGTTCGACGCCGTCGTCTCGGCCGTTCCCTACCGGTTCGGTCTCGGCGTCGCCACCGCAGCGATCCGTGCGGGAGCTCACTACGTGGATTTCGGCGGCAACCCGACGGTCGTCGCGAGCCAGGCCGAGTTGCATGAGGACGCCGTCGAGGCGGGCGTGCTCGTCGTTCCGGATTGCGGCCTCGCTCCCGGCCTCGCGAACGTGATGGCCGAATATCTGATCGCCACAACGCCCGGCCATCCCCGTTCCGTGCAGATGCGGGTGGGTGCCCTGCCGCGGGTACCGGTCGGAACGCTCGGCTATCAACTGGCGTTCAGCCCTGCCGGGTTGGTCAACGAGTACGCCGAGCCGTGCGAGGTCATCGAGGACGGTGTCTACCGCACCGTCGATCCGCTGACCCGGTTCGAGGACGTCGCATGGGAGGGCTGGGGCCCCCTCGAGGCCTTCTCAACGGCCGGCGGCACGTCGACGATGTGCGTCGTCCATGAGGGGTCCGTCGACGATCTCGAGTACAAGACGCTCAGGTTCCCCGGTCACGGGAGAATCTTCGCCGCGATCCGGGAACTCGGTCTCTTCGACGAAACCGGCGATCCGTCGCCCCGATCGGTGCTGCTCGAAGCACTGGAACGCACGCTCCCCCGCAGCGACGACGATCTCGTCCTCGTCCGGGTGTGGATCGAGACGGATGAGGCGACGCGCATCCTCGAGATCGAAGACGTTCACGACGGGAGGTTCTCGGCCCTGGCGCGCACGACGGCATTCCCCGCGACCGCGCTCGTCGACCTCGTCACCCGTCGGGAGATCCTCGAAACCGGCGTCCACACGATGCACCGCGCCGTCGACGGCCCCGCGCTCTTCGAAGCCCTCGAGCCGGTCGGCATCATCGTCGCGGAACGCACCTGACCCGGGTTCGCGGATCCCGGGCCGCGCGTGCGACCCGGCATCTGCCCGGCGTCGAGGACGCCGGAGCGGCCGACGTACGTCTGACCGTCAGCTGCTCTTCAGGCCGATGCGGTCGCCGGTCTCCGGGTCGAAGAAGTGGATCTTGGCGGTGTCGACGACCAGCTTGATCGTGGACCCGTTCGGAACTTCGATGTCGGGGCTCACGCGGGCGCTGAACTTCGTTTGCTCACCGAGGCTCGACGAGTCGGCTCCCGAATCGGCGAGCAACTCCTCGATGTCCGGGGTGATCACAGGAGGCTCCGGAAGCATGAAGTGCACGTAGGTCTCGGACCCGAGCATCTCGTTGACGTCGGTCACGACTTCGATCGTGTGATCGGGGTCGTCCGGCAGCATCCCGGCGTTCTCGAACTCGCCGGGGCGGATGCCGACGACGAGTTGTTTGTTCATGTGCTTCTCGAGACCGGGGTGACGATCGAGTGCAGGCTGAGCGATCTTTATCTTTCTCCCGGCGAACGAGCACCACACGTCGCCGTTCTCGGATGAGAGCGTCCCGTAGATCATGTTCATCGCGGGGCTGCCGATGAATCCCGCCACGAACAGGTTGACGGGCTCGTTGAACAACTCGGTCGGTGCCGCCACCTGCTGCATGTTGTACGGGCGCTTCGCCGACACAGGACGCATGACCGCGACACGGTGCCCGAGCGTCATCGCCTCGACCTGATCGTGCGTGACGTAGACGGTCGTTGTTCCGAGCCGGTTGTGGAGGCGTCCGAGCTCGGTACGCATCTGCACGCGGAGTTTCGCATCCAGGTTCGAGAGCGGCTCGTCCATGAGGAACGCCATCGGCTCACGCACGATCGCACGTCCCATCGCGACACGCTGGCGTTGACCGCCGGACAGTGCCTTCGGCTTGCGATCGAGGAACTCGGTGATCTCGAGGACCTCGGCGGCATCCATGACCCGCCGCTTGATTTCGTCCTTCGGCGTCTTGCGGAGCTTGAGGCCGAACGCCATGTTGTCGTACACCGACATGTGCGGATAGAGGGCGTAATTCTGGAACACCATCGCGATGTCCCGGTCCTTCGGTGCGACGTCGTTCACGAGGCGGTCACCGATGTAGAGCTTGCCCTCGGTGATCTCTTCGAGACCGGCGATCATCCGCAGCACGGTCGACTTTCCGCAACCGGACGGCCCGACGAGTACGAGGAACTCTCCGTCGTGGATCTCGAGATCGACCTGGCCGACGGCACGGGTCCCATCCGGGTAGATCTTTCCAATGTCCTCGAGTTTGATCTCCGCCACTTCCGGCTCCTTGGCTAGCTCCGGGCACATCGTACCACTGCCGCGAAGCAGGCGGTATGAGCGTCAGACCGTTCCCTCGCTGGCTATGGTGGACCTATGACCGAATCGAATATCGCCATCGTCACCGGGGGGTCCGGCTCGGTTGGCCGGGCGCTGCTCCCGTTGCTCGTCCAGCGGGGTTTCAAACTCGGTGTCTCATACATCGTCCCCGAACAGGCAGCCAAGCTCGAAGGTGAGCTCGATCTTCCGGAAGAGCAGTTGCTGCTCCGCCGGGTCGACGCGGTCGACTCCGCGGCAACGAGCCGATTCATCCAGGAGACCGTCGACACGTTCGGACCTCCCAACGTCCTCGTCTGCCTCGTCGGCGGCTGGGCCGGGGGACGCGACGTGCATGAAACCGACGACGTGCGGTTCGACCGGATGATCGATCTGAACCTCCGCTCGACCTTCAACGCCGTCCGGGCGGCGATCCCCTTCATGCAGAAGCTGGATTGGGGCAGGATCGTCATGCTGGGCAGCAGACAGGCGATCGATCCTCCCGCCGGTCAGGCCGCCTACAACATCGCGAAGGCCGGTGTCATCGCCCTCGGCAAGTCCGTTTCGCGTGAGTTGAACGACACGAACGTGACCTGCAACGTCCTCCTCCCGTCCGTCATCGACACGGAGCGGACTCGAGCGGCGCTCCCCTACTCGGACTACGTCAACTGGCCCAAGCCGGCCGAGATCGCGAACGTCATCGACTTCCTCACGAGTCACCGTTCCGCCGTGATCGACGGCGCGCAGATCCCCGTCTGGGGCGCGGCCGAGTTCTAGGAGCCGACCGGCAACCGGAGAGGCCGTGGTGACGGGGCGGCTACGATCTGCGCCATGAAGCGTGATTACGACGTCGTTGTCATCGGATCGGGATTCGGTGGGAGCGTCTCGGCGCTTCGCCTGACGGAGAAGGGGTACCGGGTCGGTGTGCTCGAGGCGGGCCGTCGCTATCGGACCGGCGAGTTTCCCGCGACCAACTGGGACGTCAAGCGGTTCGTGTGGGGGCCCCGACTCGGCATGTACGGGATTCAGCGCCTCGATCTGCTGAGCAACGTCCTCGTCCTCTCCGGTGCGGGGGTCGGGGGCGGGTCGCTCGTCTACGCCAACACCCTGTACGAGCCCCACGACTCGTTCTACTCCGATCCCCAGTGGGGGGACGTCACCGATTGGAAGGCCGAGCTCGCCCCGTTCTATGCCCTCGCTCAACGCATGCTGGGGGTCACGGAAGCCCGGGCCGACACGCCCGCCGACGACGTGATGCGCGCGATCGCGGCCGAACTCGGCGTCGAGGACACGTTCCATCCCACCCAGATCGGCGTCTTCCTCGGAGAGCCGGGGGTCGAGGTCGACGATCCGTACTTCGGCGGCGCCGGCCCGAGACGTGCCGGTTGCACCTCGGTCGGAGCGTGCATGGTCGGCTGCAACCAGAACGCGAAGAACACGCTCGACAAGAACTACCTCTATCTCGCGGAGCAGGGTGGCGCCGTCGTCCATCCGGACACGGAGGTCGTCGACATCGAGCAGCTGCCGAGCGGTCGGTGGATGATCTCGACCCAGCAACCCGGCCCACGCACCGGCACCAACAAGAAGGCGTTCTTCGCCGACCAGATCGTCTTCTCGGCCGGCGCCCTCGGCACGACGCGGCTTCTGCTCTCGCTCGCCGAGCGAGGACGCATTCCGGAGGCTTCGAACCAGATCGGTCAGCTGGTCAGGACGAACTCGGAGGTGCTCCTCGGAGCGACGGCGCACGACACGACCGTCGACTACTCCCAGGGTGTGGCGATCACGTCGTCGATCCATCCCGAACCCCACACGCACATCGAGCCGGTCCGCTACCCGAAGGGAAGCTCGGTGATGGGCCTGCTCGGCACGCTCCTCACCGACGGCGGCCCCGGCATGCCCCGTCCGCTCCGGTACCTGGGCAACACGGTGCGACATCCGATCCGGTGGCTCCGATCGATGTCGGTCCGGCGGTGGGCGGAGCGCTCGGTGATCCTCCTCGTCATGCAGAGCTACGACAACTCGCTGCAGCTGTTCCGCAAGCGGGGCCTGTTCGGCACCCGCGTCGTCTCCCGTCAGGGTCACGGACGGCCGAATCCCACGTACATCCCGATCGCGAACGAAGCGGCGAAGATCGCGGCGAGGGCGATGGACGGGGATCCGATGAGCTCAATCAACGAGGTGCTTCTGAACCGTCCGACCACGGCCCACATCCTCGGAGGCGCCCCGGTCGCGGCCGACGCGTCGTCCGGCGTGATCGACCCGTACCACCGCATGTTCGGGCACCCGACGCTCCACGTCGCCGACGGAGCCGCGCTCGGAGCCAACCTCGGGGTCAATCCGTCGCTGTCGATCACCGCCATGTCCGAACGGGCGATGGCGATGTGGCCGAACAAGGGTGAACCCGATCCGCGACCGGAACCCGGTTCGGCCTACCGGCCGGTCCCCCCGGTCCTCCCCAACTCCCCCGCCGTGGACCCCGCCGTCATCCCCCTCGGCGTCTGGCGTTTATGCCACCGATATTTCGTTCGCATCAACGCCAGAGTCCTAGAGGTCGGTCCAGACGTACTTGATCGCGGGTCCTGGTCGCCGGGTTGGACCTGCAACCCGATAGATCGGGAGAGACCGCCTTCGATCGAGGTGGATCACCCCTCGGCGTACTTTTCCATGGGGCCGAGGAAGTCCTTGAGTCGCTGCGTGTCGTCCGCCGTCCACCCGTCGGGTTGGGTCACCCCGGCCCATGCGGCAGCGTTGGCCCCGACCGTGTAGAGGTGGCCAAAGCCTTGGGGAACGGATCCGGCAGCGGGCAAGTCGAGGGCGACCTGCCACATCGTGACGATCGGGACCCAGACGAAGTCTGGGGAGATCTCGGGGCCACGCTGGCCGTCGAGCAGCCATTCCGGTTCCTCGAAAGCGAGGCTCCAGGAGAAGAACACGACCGGGTCGGAGGCGTGCTGGAGATAGACGACCTTCGTGTCTCCCCACTTCCCCGTCGGTTCGCCGAGCGCATCGACTTCGGCCGTGAACCGTACCGTCCGTCCATTCTGATAGACGGGCAACGATGCCGGGCTTCCGGGATCACGGTCCTTGGTGAGCTCCTTGTGCAGATCGTTCACGAACGGAGGTCCCGCCATGAATGCGCCGCTGATCGGTTCGTTCATGATGTTGACCGACGTCAGGATCGACTCCACGCCGAACGATCCCAGCGAGAGACCGTACGTGTAGATCTCGGGCCGCGAGTCCTCGGGGAGCGTCGCCCAATAGCTGTGGATCTCGTCGAACACGGCCTTCGACGTGTCCCGCGTGATCTCTTTGTCCGCGAGGAGCGAGATCCAACTCGGCAGATAGGAGTACTGCACACCGACGATGGCCGTGTCCCCGTTGAACATGTACTCGATGGGGTCGACGCCGTGTGCATCGAGGAACCCGGTGCCCGTCGTGGTCGCCACGACGAGGACTTCCCGGTCGAACGCCCCCGTCCGGATCAGTTCGTTGAGCGCTAGTTCGGCTCGGCCACCGATCGTGGATGATCCTTTGAGACCGACGTAGACCCGGATCGGTTCGGTCGCTCCCCCGCCGGAGAACGCGTTGATGTCGTCGACCGTGGGTCCGGTCGCGACGAACGCCCGACCTTTGCGCCCGAGCGTTTCCCACGTCGATTCCGATACAGGGCTGCCGGACTTGAACGCCGATTCGGGCTGTTCCACACCCTGGTCGGTCTTCGTGTCCTTGGGCTCGAACATCTTGTTGGCCCCGGCGAAGAAGCCGTTCTCCAGCACGCCGGTGAAGAGCAACCACACGAAGAGGCCGAGAGCGACGGCACCGAGGAGTCGGGAGAGCCGGTAAGGCAGGACCTTGTCGAGCCACTTCGCGAAGAAGTAGAACAGCTTGCCGAACGAGCGGGTGATGACGAGCAGCAGGATGGCGACGGGGATGGCGACGGCGACGATCGTCAGCCACACCATGGGAGAGACCGGGTCCATCCCGAAGGTCTCCCGGAGATCGTTCTGCCAACCGACGTGGTGCCACATGGCCGACACAATGACGAATCCGAGGATCACGGCGAGGACCCACCCGGAGATCCTTCGGACACGACCCTTCAACTTCGGAATCTCGAGGTACGTCCAGACCCACTGGCCGAAGGCCCCGATGCCGTAACCGATCATCATCGTGATGCCGGAGGCGAGGCCCTGGAACAGTCCGGTACGAGGGAGTAGGGACTCGAAGAGGGACAAAGCGAAGAAGAGCAGACCCAGGAGGACGCCGGGACCGGAAAGCCGCGTCGTGAAGACCCTGAACGTGGGCGCTTCGGCGCCGGAGATCTCAGGGTCGACCCCGTCGGAGGCATCAGGTGCACCGCGACCGTCCGCTGCGTCGAGCGCGGGAGAAGTCCCGTCGGTGTCATCGGGAGGGGTCGTCGACGGTACTTCTTCCGCGTCTCCGGAAGCTGGGTGTGTGTTGGGCATGGGCAATACCCTATACCCGCCGGTACTTGAATGAGGAAGATGGTTCCGCGTTCCAGCATGGGGGCGGGCGCCGGGCGGCCGAGCCGACGGACTTCCGACCCGTCACCGCCCCGTGTTCGACCTCAGATCTCGCCCGGTCGAGTGTTCCCGTCCGGATGTCAGACATGCACGGTTGGTGGTGTCCATGTGCCGTCGAGGGCATCGGGAAGCGGTGCGTAGAGGCGGAGTGTGAGATTCCACGGCCGGTCGGCGGGAGACGGCAGCCAGTTCGCTGCGAGGTCGGGACCCGGCGAGTCCGGTTGGATGTAGAGATCGAGCGAGCCGTCGTCGTTGTAGGCGAGATCCATCCAGTCGGCGATGGACCCCCTGTTGATCGCGTTCGGAACCGCGAACCCCTTGTCGTCGTACAGGGTCACCGACCAGAACGCTCCGACCGGTGGAATCCCGTCGGCGTCGAAGTGCAGAACGACGGGATCCGCCGTCGGTCCGACGTTGTCGATCTGGATCGGGTAGATGGCGTCTGCGAGCTGGTTGGCGCCCAGCCCGGCGAGCGCCACCGCGGCCCGATGGAGGTACTCGTTTCCGTAGACGCCCATCACCGAGAGCGGCATGCTCCAGCCGTTGACGGGTGTTCCCAGATGCTTGGATGCGGCCATCATCTTGCCGTACGCGGTTTCGCGTGCCCGGTCGAACATGGCTTGTGTGTCGCCGTCGAGGGTCTCGAAGTCGAAACTCTCACCGACGGTGATGCCGATGTTGCGCATGCGCCACACGTGGCTGTAGTCGGTGGAGTTCGGGGGGTTCAGCTTCATCAACTCGGCGGCGTACTCGAAGAAGTCGCCGGTCGACATCGCCTCGATCTGCTCGAGCGGCGCGGTCTGGTCCACGGACGTGTCCGGCACGGCGACGGCCGGTGGAACCTCGGTTCCCCACTCGTCGAGCGGAATGACCCGCATGTCTCGCTGGAACTCGTTGACGGCCGCGTAGTCGTCGGGACCGTTCGTCTGGGTCCTGCCGATGATCCACATGTACATGGTCGTGCACTGGATCGGTTCAAGGTCTTCCGGGATCTCACCGGCCCATCCGGGCGGCAGGTACACGAAGTCGCCGGGTCCCGTCCCGGTTGTGCGCCACCCGGGAGATGCGACGACGTCCGTCCACATGTCCAACGTCGGAAGCAGGTAGTACCGCCCACCGGAGTCGGGTACCGACACGACGACCGGGCCCCCGGTGAGGTCGAGCCAGGCGCTCGAGTACAGCGTGTCGAAGTTCGGGCGAACAACCGCCTTGAAGTCGAGCGGCGGATACTCCAGCATGTGGTTGAAGGCGTTCATCGGGGCGTAGAAGGCGGGCTGTACCCCGCTCGTGAGTTGCTTGCGCGTGATGTCCATCAACACCAGCGGGTAGAGGTAGATGAACGACTCCTCAGCGATCCGCTCCACATCGTGCGCACCGTCGGCCATGGCTCCTCCTTGTCTCGAGTTCTCTACCGGAATGTAATCGTGAGTCACGATCGTCGCACGCGCCTCCGCCGGAACTTGAGCGACCTGCGTCGATGGCTGCTTTCTAGAGGTCGGTCCAGACGTACTTGATCCCAGGGTCGTCGTCGCTGGGTTGGACCTGGAACCCGATGGACCGGACGAGGTCGAGCATCTTGCGGTTGTTCGCCAGCACTTCGCCCTCCATCATGTCGAGGCCTCGGGACCGGGCGACTTCCATCAGCCGGGTGAGCATCCGTTGGCCGATCCCATGGCCCTGGAGTTCGTCGGAGACGACCAATGCGAACTCGCAACTGTTCTTGTCCGGGTTCGTGACGTACCGGACGACACCGTGCTCCACCTCATGTCCGGGGTCGCCCGTCACGGCGATCAACGCCATCTCCCGGTTGTAGTCGATCTGGGTGAAGCGAACCAGCATCTCGGGCGTGAGTTCGTGCACGGCGTGCATGAACCGGAAGTACTTCGTCTCCTCCGACAGGTTCCGCACGAACTCCGCTTCGATCTCGGCGTCCTCGGGACGGATCGGCCGGATGGTGACGTCCGTGCCGTCCGGGAGCTGCCAGTGGGTCTCGAGGTCCGATGGATACGGGTGGATCGCCATGTGGTTGTACGGGTCGGTGGACGGACGCGGGATGCCCACGACGATCCGTGCGTCGACCGCGACGACCCCGTTCTCGTCGACGAACAGCGGGTTGATGTCCATCTCTTCGATCCAGGGCAGTTCGCACGTCATGTTCGACACCCTCAGCAGGACGTCGACGAGGGCATCCACGTTGGCCGCCGGCATGTTGCGGAACTGGCCGAGCATCTTGGCGATCTTCGTCCGGGAGATGAGGTTCGTGGCGAGCCGCTCGTTGAGCGGCGGGAGTGCGACGACGACGTCCTTCATCACCTCGACCCAGGTTCCGCCGGCCCCGAAGCTGATCACGGGCCCGAACACCGGGTCCTTCAGCACACCGACCATGACCTCCCGGCTGTTGCTCGTGGTACGCATCTGTTCCACGGTGACGCCTTCGAGCTTCGCGTCCGGCCGGGCTTTGTGGACCCTCTCCATCAGGTCCCGGTAGGCGCCGCGCACGTCGCCCGCGCTCCTGATCCCCAGCTTGACGCCGCCGACGTCGGACTTGTGCGAGATGTCCTCCGAGTAGATCTTCATGGCGACGGGGAACCCCATCGAGACGGCGACGACCAGCGCCTCCTCGGCGGATCGTGCGACACCGTTGCGGACGGTGGGGATGCCGAACGCTTGGAGGAGGGCGATCGATTCGGGCTCGGTGAGCACGCTCCGTTTCTCGTTGAGGGCGCTCTCGATGATGAGCCGGGCGGCTTCGGTGTCCGGCTCCTCGTGGTAGGTGGATCGTCGGGCCGGCGTCTGCAGCAGCAGCTTCTGGTTCGCCCGATAGGCGGCGAGGTAATGGAACGCGTCGACGGCGGCTTCGGGCGTGTTGAACGTCGGGATCTTCGCCTGTCGGAACAATTGCCTCGCCGGATTGACCTGGGTGCCGCCCATCCACGACGTGACGATCGCCTTCTGATGGTGCTCGGCCGCTTCCCGGACGGCTTCGGCCACGTCGAGAGGCCGGGTCATGGCCTGCGGTGTGAGGATGACGAGCACGCCGTCGACGTCGGGATCCTTGAGGCAGATGTCGATCGCCTCCTTGTACCGCTCCGGAGGTGCGTCACCGATGATGTCCACCGGGTTGCGATGCGACCAGGTCGCTGGGAGCACGCCGTCGAGTTTCTCGACCGTCTCCTCCCCCAACTCCGCCAGCCGCAGACCGACGTCCGACACGTGATCGGCCGCGAGCACGGCCGGTCCGCCGGCGTTGGTGATGATCGCGATCCGATCGCCGCTGCTTCGGTATCGAGACGAGAGCGTGCCGGCGGCGGCGAACACCTGGCTGATCGTCTGGACGCGCACGACACCGGACCGGTTGAGGGCCGCGGTGAACGCTTCGTCGCTGCCGACGAGGGCGCCCGTGTGCGACATGGATGCCGCGGCGCCTTCGGAGTGGCGTCCCGCCTTGATGACGACGACCGGTTTGGCTCGCGCGGCGGCGCGCAGGCCGCTCATGAAGGTGCGCGCGTCGTGCAGCCCTTCGACGTAGAGGATGATGCTCTGCGTCTTCGGATCGGATGCGAGGTAGTCGAGGATGTCGCCGAAGTCGACGTCGGCGGCGATCCCGGTCGACACGACGGCGGAGAATCCGACGTCGCGGTTCTCCGCCCAGTCGAGGAACGCGGTGCACAGGGCGCCCGACTGCGAGACGAGCGCCACCCCGCCCTCCGACGCGTTGTTGTTCCCGAACGTGGCGTTCAGCCCGATGCTCGGGCGGATCAGCCCGAGGCAGTTCGGTCCGAGAAAACGGATGCCGTACGACCGGGCGAGGTCCAGAGCCTTGTCCTCGAGCGCTCTGCCGGCGGGCCCGACCTCGCGGAACCCGGCTGAGAGGATGATCATCGCCTTCACGCCGTGCGTGCCGCACTCTTCCACGATCCCCGGCACCGTCGAGGCGGGCGTTGCCACGATCGCGAGGTCGACGGCACGGTCGATGGAATCCAGATCCGGGTAGGCCTTCTGCCCCTGCACCTCGTCCCGTTTGGGGTTGATGGCGTAGATCTCACCGTCGAAGCCGCCGTTGAGGAGGTTCTCGAACACGACCTTCCCCACCGAATCGGCCCGATCGCTGGCGCCGAACATGACGACGGATTTCGGCGCAAAGAGCGCCTTCAGGTAGTGGGAACGCATCGACTCTCATCCTCCTCGGAACGTCATCGTCCAGCATGGCCGGTTCCCCGCCCTATGGGTAGGGTCTCACAGCACTTCCGTCGGCCGCCGGCACCTAAGGTACCGGTCGGGTCGACCCCGGGACGGAGCGATATCGATGGGCAACACGACCGATCTTCAGATGAGGGTCCTCGATGAACTCGACGAGTTGCGACGCCTCACCGCCCTGATCGCCGACGTGTTCGGGGATCCCGTTCCAAGCGTCGTCGACATCCGCGGATCGCTCCTCGCCGGCGGTGTGTGCATGGGTGCGTTCGCCGAGAATCACCTGGTCGGCGGGCTGTGGTCGTTCGCCGGATGGGACGAACACGGACCGTTCCATCACTCCCACACCCTGTGCGTCGACCCCGGTTTCCAGGGGCGGGGCATCGGCACGTCCATCAAGCAGTACCACGCGGCATGGTGTCGAGATCGCGGCATCGACCGCATCGTCTGGACCTTCGATCCGCTGATGGTGGGGAACGCACGGTTCAACCTCAACCGGCTCGGTGCCGTCGCCGACCGCTGGATCGAGAACTGCTACGGCTCGATGCCGGGGAAGCTCGATCCCGCTTCGAGAACCGGTGAGGACGCACCGAGCGATCGCCTGTCGGTCACGTGGCATCTCACGGCGGATCCCGTCGCGACGACGGCGCCACCCAGATTCGTCGAGATTCCCCAGACGGGAACAGCGGTCGGCTCCGTCCCCGCCCGGGAAGCGGTCCTCCGCCTCAGGGAGCAGCTCCGGCCGCTCATCGACGGTGGGGCGATCGTGACGGGCATCGAACGACGTGGTGGCGGCTGGGCGTATCGTGTCGTCGACCCGAGCCGGGAGTAGACATGCGCCTCGATGCGGTACACGTTCATGCGGTCACGTTGAGTCTGCGCTCGCCGTTCGAGACGAGCGTCGAGCGCGAGGTCGATCGGCCGGTCCTCATCGTCGAAGCCGAATCCGATGGGCTGCACGGCTTCGGTGAGGTGGCGATCAGCGACAACCCCTGGTTCTACCCAGAGACCCGCTCGACGGCGCTGCTGATGCTACGCGACTTCCTGGCGCCGATGGCGCTGGCGGCCGACTTCGACCGTCCCGACGACGTGCCCCGGGTGTTCGACCGTGTGCGGGGCTGGTCGTTCGCCAAAGCAGGCCTGGAGGGGGCGATCCTCGACCTCCTCGCGAAACGTGCCGGGCTTCCGCTGTTCCGGTTCCTCGGGGGCGAGCGCGACCGGGTGCCGTGCGGCACCTCGATCGGCATCGAGGGCGATCCGGACGACCTGCTCCGTCGGGTCGACGATGCCGTCGCTGCGCGTTCGACCCGGGTGAAGATCAAGATCACACCCGGGCGTGACGTCGACGTCCTGTCGGCGATCCGGGAGCGCCATCCCGCGATCCCGCTCATGGCGGACGCGAACGAGGCGTACGGCCGTGGGGATCTCGAGGACCTTGCGGCGTTCGACCGTTTCGACCTCCTGATGCTCGAGCAGCCGTTCCCGGGGAATCGGCTCGATCTCCACGCGGAGTTGGCGAAGACGATGCGAACGCCGATCTGCCTCGACGACGGGATCCACGACTTCGAGACGGCCCGTCTCGCTCACTCCATGGGCGCCCTGGGGATCCTCAACGTCAAGGCACCCCGCATGGGCGGGTGGATCCGGAGCCGGGATGCCGCCGCGTGGTGCGCCGACGTCGGCGTCCCTGCGTTCGTCGGCGGGCTGGTCGATACGGGCATCGGCAAGAGCTTCAATCTGGCGCTCGCCACGTGTCGGGGTCTCGAGCTCCCCGCCGACTCCACCCCCTCCGCACATCACTTCGAACACGACCTCGTCGACCCGCCGATCGAGATGCCCGGCGGCTTCTGGACGCCGCCCGACGCCCCGGGTATCGGCGTCGCGGTCGACCACGAACGTCTCCTCTCTGAACGCACGATCACGATCTGATTCGGCCCTCTCGAAACGGCCCTCCGTGCATCGGCGGCGAATTCCGACCTATGCGGCCGGAGCCGGAGCGATCAGGACGGGGACGTCGGACGATGCCACCGACGGCCGCCAGCCGCGACGGTTGGCGAGTCGCTGAGGCATCGCGATCGTCGTCGGTTCGACCCCGACGGCCTTCTCGAAGACCTTCCGGCCCGAGTACGCGCTCTCGGTGACGATCGCCACCCTTTCGCGGCTGCCGATCCGATCCGAGTAGGTCTCTGCAAGGCGGTCGAAGTAGATCTCGCTCGCGTCCGGCACGGTGAGGCTCTCGGACTCGGCGAAGTCCCGGATGTCGCTCATGGTTCCGCGGCTGACGAGTACGACGACGGTGGCCCGTCCCCCTCCGTCGACGGCCTTGCGGGCGATCTCGATGGTTGCCTCTCCGTCGAGCGTTGGCTCGACGACGGCGACGATGTGTTCCTGTGTGTTCATTTCAGTTCCTTTTCTGTTGGTTGTTCTTGATCTGGTGTTTCACCGGTCGACCACGGGAGAGCGACGATGAGGTCCCACAGGTACTCATCGTCGATCGGGTCGCCGGAGAGAAGGAGGCGGTAGTAGATCGGTCCGAGGACGTGGTCCAGGATCTGTCCGATTTCCCGGTCCGATGCACCCGGTCCGACGACCCGGCGAACGAGGCCCGCGGCGATGGTGCGACGTTCGGCCCAGAACTGGTGGAATGCCGTCGCCATCTCCCGGTTGCGTGCCGATTCGCCGACGATCCCGGCCAGGATCGCCCCGAAATCCGACCGGGTGTTGAGCCGGACGATGTTCTGCAAGAAGATGAACAGGGCGTACCGGGGGTCCTCGACGTCGGGAATCGGGGCGTTCTCGGCGGAGAGTTCCGAGAGCAGATGCTGAACGAGTGTCTCCTTCGACTTCCATCGGCGGTACAGGGTGTCTTTCCCCACACCCGCCGTTCTGGCGATCTCATCCATCGAGGTGCCGGTGAAGCCCCGGCGCGCGAGAACCGACCGGGCCGCCTCGAGGATGGCTCGATCGACGGCCGGGTCGCGGGGACGCCCTCGCCGCCGCTGTTCTGAGGATGGATCGTTCAACACCCTCAATACATTACCATACTGTCCCGTTTGGTAAGTGGGTTTGTCGACACTCCCGTTCGCGTCGGAGACATGGCCCACACCACGCCCCCGCGCCCATTCCCGAAGGCACGAGCCGGCGACCCATCCCAAGCCGACTCGACGCACGACTGAACCGATAGGCTGCCATTCCATCTGGACCGGAGTACGCCGGAGTCTTCGAGTGCCCGGAGGCGCTTCACTCGATCCGCGTACCTCGCCTCACGCTCCGGACAAGCCACGCCATTCCGGCAACGACCGCGGCGATTACGGACAGCAGAACCCCGACGACAACGCCGGATACTGCCAGCGTGTCGGGTGCGGGGACCCGCACACCGGCTATCACCCGAATGTCCGGCGGAGGTTCGAATCCGTTCTCAACGTACACGCTCTCCGGAGCTCGGCGGCCTTCCTGGAAAAGCGTCCACTCGCAGCTATTCGCAGAATCCTTCGACCAGCTCCAACCATCCACGTCGTTGGAGTACTGGACAGGAAGCTCCATCGTGCAGGCGAACCCCTCGATCTCCTGGGTGACGAGGCTCAACGAGATCGTGGAGGCGAGCCACACGGCACCGAGCAACACGAGCAGTATCAGGCTTCGACGACGAATCATGGGACGGCCACGATACCGGCCGGACGAGCCCGTCTGCCAACAGGCCAATAGCCTCCCGGAGCGATGCATCTAGCCGGTGTCGACAGGGTCGAACCTCCTGCGATGGTTCACAGCCACGAGGCCGACGAGCGAGCCGATGATCACGATGACGCCTACGATCATCGTCCGTTCCGGCGTGACGAAGATTGGCGGTGGCGCATCAATCGAGATCTCGTGATACAGACTCTCAGGCGCCCGAACTCCCCATTTGTTGAACAACGTCCACTCGCAGCCATTCGCACCATCCCGACGCAGATCCCAACCGGGAGGCTCTTCTGTCAGAAGACCGTCTGCGGTGCAGAAGACAGACATCGACCTCACGCCGTGAGCGACGAGAACTCCTCCGACGGCGAGCAATACGAGGAGCCCAACCGTCATCACGGAACGCCGGCGCATGGTTCGTTTCTCGATCATCGCTCACATCGTATCGGCACACGGCATACCCCTCTCAAGCCACGACGGATCCGGCAACTGCCTCGCAAGACTCGGATTCACCAAAGGGGTCCATCGATTGCAGGGGACGTACACAACCCCTGCGCTCGTCTGCGACTCATGCACGCTTCTACGGCGAAGCGGGATGCAAACCACCGGTACGTGTAGTCGTCGGTTCAGAAACCGCCGGTAGGTGCCGATAACTTCGCTGGGACGGGATCACATGCAGTACACATAGAGGGGACGC
>JAOZRW010000186.1 GCA_029939995.1 Acidimicrobiia bacterium
CTCAAGATCATCGGCGGCGACCCCTTCTTGATGATCGCATTCGACGCCGTCGTGGGTCGAAACCAACCCCTGGCCGACGGCATCGAGGCGACCATGGTGGCGCCCGACTCCGCCTTGACCGTCAACGTCTCGGAGGGCTCGTTGCCCGGCGGGCGGGAAGTCCGCCTGATCAGCTTGAAAAACGGCGCCTTCAGGGCCTTGACCACGGCGCCCGGGACCTTGAGTCTCGACTGTGACCTCGGGGATCCTCTCCTGCTGGTCGTCGAGGCGGTGATGAGCCTGGGCGACCAGCCGCTGGTCTTGAGATTCAACAAAGACGTCTCAGACGCAGACGTCGGCATTTCCAAGGACGATTTCTTCTTGGATCCACAGGGAGACGCCGGCGCCACCGAGCTGAACGTCGTCGTCGACGGTCAGACCGTGACCTTGAGCCCCGATCCCTCGTGGGAGAGCGGCGAGTCCTACCATCTCGAACTTAAGCCCGGCGTCTTCTCGGAAGCTCGCTTCGGCTATGGCCAACACGGCATCACCTCGCCCCTGATTCTGCCCCTGCGCATGAGCGACGCCCCCTCGGGCAGTCCCGTCCTGACCGGCGCCGTCATCGCAGACGTCGCGATCGACGGCGACTTGCTGCTGATGGCGGACCGTGACAGCGGGCTGCGTACCTTCGACGTCTCCGACCCCAACGACCCCGTCAACCGCGGTTACACCTCGGGAATCGTCGGCGTCGGCGCCGTCTCGACCGACGGTTTCGGGCAGGTCCTGACGCTTGAAGGCCGGATTGGCGAACACGTCGCGCTCAGGCTCTACGACATCGACGAACTCAGCGGCGCCGAAAACGCCCAGGTCGCCCACAAGGCGACCATGGCGCTCAGCGTCCCGCTTTCCGGCGTCGGTCCCGGCGACCTCGACGTCGAGGTCTTCGCAGACGTCGTCGCCTTTTCGGCCCTCGATCCCTCAGGCGGCATCACCGTGACCTACGAATACGACGGCGGCGCCGAGCCGACCGAGTGGCTCGACCTCTTCATTCCCGAAGACCTGATGACCCCACACCATCCGGTCACCCTGGCCGACGCCGTCTCCGGCGTCCTGCTCTATGACGGGACCGCGCCTGAGAGCGGCGGCTTGACCATCGACAACGACCACGACGTGTCTCTCATGCGTCCCCTGGCGCTCAAGGCCCACTCCAACACCCTGGCCTGGGCCTTTGCCTCCGGCGGC
>JAOZRW010000187.1 GCA_029939995.1 Acidimicrobiia bacterium
GGCCGACATCGACGGCGTGCAGACGATCGTCTTCGACCCGGTCGCCATGACGACCAGGATCCCGTGGACGGTGATCGCTGCGTTGGCGGTCGTCATCTACTGGGCGGTATGGCTCGCCCGGGACCACGTCCCCGTCGGCGCCGCCAAGGGGACGCTCATCGCCCTGTGGGTCGCGTCGTTCCCGGTCATCTTCCTCGTCATCCTGCGCGATCCGGACCTGAACTACGGGCGAGCGTTCTCGTGGTATCTGCCGGTGGCGCTCGGGTTCATCGTCATCGGCGGGCTCATCCTCAACTTCATCTCGTCGGCGAAGGGTGAAGCGGGACGGGCGATCGGAGGCGCCCTGCTCGTCGTCGGGCTTGCATCGTTCCTCATCCCGATGGAGTTCCTCGTCCGATTCCTCCTCCTCCTGCTTGCAACGTTCGCGTTGCTCGCCCCCACGTTCGGCGGCAAGGGCTCAGGGCGCTGGCGGTTCCTCGGCCTCTGGGCGGGGCTCGTGGTGGCGCTCGTCTACGTCATGATGATCCTGACCGCTCCCTCGACGGTCGAGGTGCCGGGCAAGTTCTTCCTCGGCGGCCTCTCTCTCACGATCCTCCTGGCCGTCACGGCGATCTCGCTCTCTTTCCCGATCGGGGTGCTCCTTGCGCTCGGGCGGACGTCGAAGATGCCGATCTTCCGGCTGATGGCGACGACGTACATCGAGCTCGTTCGAGGTGTGCCGCTCATCACCTGGCTGATCGTGGCGTTCATCATGTTCCCGATCATGCTGCCGCCCGGCGTGGAGGTCGGCGGTGTCGCGAGAGCGATCGCGGCGATGACGTTCTTCTCCGCGGCCTACCTCGCCGAGAACGTGCGCGGCGGTCTCCAGTCGATCCCGAAGGGCCAATACGAGGCGGCCCAGGCGATGGGCCTGACGACGGCCCAGACGACGGTGTTCATCACCCTGCCGCAGGCCCTCCGGGTCGTGATCCCGGCGCTCGTCGGACAGGTGATCGCGCTCTTCAAGGACACGTCGCTCGTCGCTCTGGTCAGCCTCTTCGATTTCCTGTACATCGCTCGCAACGTCATCCCGAACCAGACCCAGCCGTTTGTGTTCCTCGGGACGCTCAAGGAGACCCTGATCTTCGCTGCGATCGTGTACTGGATGTTCGCCTTCACCTTCAGCCGCATTTCGTTGCGGTTGGAGAAGAAGCTGGGTGTCGGTGAACGGTGATC
>JAOZRW010000188.1 GCA_029939995.1 Acidimicrobiia bacterium
GGGGAAGATCGAAACGCTGGCCGTCTGGCGTCACCGGATCGCAGTCGTCGGGTGCGGTCTGGCCATCCTCGGGGCGGTGGCGGCATATCTGATCGGGCCGTGGATCGTCGGACTGCTCTACGGTCATGCATTCGAACCGCCGAGGATGGTCGCGGCGCTGGGGGGTGCCGGTGTGGGCGCCGGCCTCGGAGCCTTGTTCGTGGGACAGATCTTCATCGCGTCGGGGCGGACGAGAGGTCTTGCGGGCGGATGGGCCCTCGCTCTTCTCCTGGCCGCCGCTGCGGTGTTCGCGTTGCCCGTGGACCCGATGCTCAAGATCTCCTGGGGTTTCGCTGTCGGCGAGATCGCGGCTCTCATCATCCTCGGTTTCGCACCGCGACGGCGGATCGTAGAGGCACCCTGAGGAGAGATGTCCGTCGGGTTCACGGACCTCGCTCCTACACTCCCTGCCGCTATGAAACACTCCTCTTTCCGTATTCCGGTGCTGCTGGTCGCAGCGGCGCTCGTAGTCGGCGCGTGCTCTTCGGGCACCGACGCCGCCACAACCACGACCACGACGGCCGCACCGTCCTCAACGACGTCGAAGGCGACCACGTCGACCACGGCCGCCGCCGTCACGACAACGGCATCGACCACGACGACCACTCTTGATCCGGAAATCGCTCCCACGATCAACGGCCTTCCAGCCGACGAGGCCCTTTACGAACGGCGACTGATCGCCGTCAAGATCGACAATCACCCGGCGGCTCGACCGCAGTCCGGTTTGCAGGAGGCGGACGCCGTCTACGAGGTCCTCGTCGAAGGAGGTCTCACCCGGTTCATCGCCATGTTCCAGCAGTCGGACAGCGAATTCGTGGGTCCCAACCGCTCCGGACGTCCGACCGATTCGGGGCTGATGGCGCCTCTCAACGGTGCGTTCCAGATCTCGGGCGCGCAGCCATGGGTCAAGGACATCTTCAAGAAGGACGGAGTTCACGTCGTCTACGACAACGGGATAACGACATTCCGGATGCCCCACCGAAAAGCGCCTCACAACCTCTACACGTCCACGCCCGCGATCCGTGAGTATGCCGACGGCAAGGGTTGGCCCGACGAGGCGCCGCCCGCGCTCTTCGTCTACGGACCGGAGCCCACGGCAACCACGGCTACCGCGGAGACGATCACGTTCGATTGGTCGAACCAGCCGAACGTCGTCTGGACGTGGGAC
>JAOZRW010000086.1 GCA_029939995.1 Acidimicrobiia bacterium
ATCGAACCACACCCGATCACCAACCACCCCATCACCGTTGTATCCGAAGTCGGCGTCGGTGATGTCTTGTCCGGCGCCGAGTGTCGGGTCGGTCGTGCCATCCGCCGTTCCGTCTCGATCGAACGTCGGCGTGACATTCGGGAGCGGCATGTCGGTGACCGTGACCTCGTAGTTGCCCGCCGGGAGGTGGTCGACGAGGTAGGAGCCACCCGATGCCGTCGTCACCACGTACACGACGTCGTCGCCACCGCCGGCCACACCGTCGAATCCGAAGAACGTCACGGTCACGTCGGTTGCGTCGATTCCCGGCTCGGTCGGGTCCTGCACCCCGTCACCGTTACGGTCGAACCAGACGTAATCACCGATACTCCCGGTGCCCGTGTAGCCGAAATCGACGTCGCGCTTGGCGTCGTTCTCGGCGAGGGTTCCGGCCCATTGCCCGTTCGGAGAGGTCGTGCCGCCGTCGAGGTCGTAGCTCGGTGTCGTTCCGGTGGGGAGGCCGGTGACGACCACGGTGTACTCGCCGCCGGGGAGGTCCTCGACGAGATATCCGCCGTCGGCGTCGGTAACGACGATGTGCGTTTCGTCGTCGCCTCCGCCCGGCACCCCATTGGGGCCGAGGTAGGTGACGGTCACGGTGGCGTTCGGGATCGGCGGCTCGGATGCGTCCTGGATTCCGTCGCGGTTCACGTCGAACCAGACGTAGTCGCCGATCGACGCGAGGTCGAGTTCGATCTCGACGTCGTCATCGTTGCCGGTGTACTCGCGGTGCCCATCCCCCGGCGAGTGCGCCGGCACCGCCCAGTAGGAGGGGTTGCTTGCCGTGTTCACGATCTCGGGGCCGGCCGGGTTCTCATCGGTCTCGTCTGCATCCCATACGGCAACGACGTATTCGATCGTCATCGACTGCCCGGGGGGGATCGGCCCGTCGATGCTCCATTCGAGCGTCCCGTCGGTCGGGTCACCATCGACCACGGCATAGGCGATGCCGTTGCTCGTCCCATCGGTGATACTGACCGCCGTCACGTGGTTGCTGCTGGGGATCGTGATGGTGTCGGCGACCGACGCGTCGTACGCCGGCCAGTTGCCGGTGTTCGTCAGCGTCACCTCGTAGGTCAGATGTTCGTCGGGCAGCGCCCGCCGTGCATCGACGGGCGTCGTCCCGTCAAGTACATGTTTGGTGAGCACGAGGTTCGGTTCCCGGACGGTGACGTCGGCGGTGCTCGGCGCACCGGTCACGTCGTAGTTGGGTGCATCCGGCACCTGTGTGACGGTGCCGAGCTTGTCGGTGCGGTTGCCGTAGGCCCTGACGGTGTTGGTCAGGACCGACCCGTCGGTCGCGGCCGGCACGTCGTCGACCATCGCGTCGTACACGATCGTCACGAATCGGTCTTCGGTGCTGACGGTTGTGAGATCGCCGAGGAACCATCCGACGTCGTTGCCGTTGGGAGTGAGTTCGGTCGCCACGACGGCGGGGGAGCACGCGGTGCCGCTCCCGGCGCTGCCCTCGTCGCATGTCGCCGACACCGTGTATCCGGGACTCGTCACCCCGATCCCGGCGGGCAGCATGTCGATGATCGTGGCGTCGTACACGACCGTGTTCCTCGGCAGTCGCACCGTCACCGTGTACCGGACGGGTTCGCCGACGGTCTGTTCGGCCGGGGTCACGGACTTGGTCGTGCCCGTCTGCGGTGCGTAGAGCGTGTCCTGGTCGGTCGCCTGGTAGCCGGAACCCGGCCCGCCGTTGGGGGAAGCGGCGGTGCGCTCGCCCGTCGGCGTCCCGGCCATCGACGAACCCACGACCAGGACCGTGTTCGTGAACGGTGCGTCGGTGACGATCGGTGACGGGAACGTGGCGTCGTACGTCAGGGTCAGCGACGCTCCCGGGTCGAGGCTCGCGAGAGCAGCGTCGGTTGTTCCGTCCCACGTGACGACGTCGGGATTCGTGTCGGCGCAGGTGCCGCCGTGCGAGATGCTGGATACTGCAGCACAGGTGAGAGCGGTCGGGAGCGTGTCGGTGACGACGAGGTCGTGCGCGACCGACACAAAGCCGATCGCGTCATCGTTGCCGACGGTGATGCTGTATCCGACGACCTGGCCGGCCTGAACGATCCCGTCGTCATCGTCGTCGGTCTTCGAAATCGTGAGGTTCGGCTCGACGATTCGCGTGAGGCTCGAACTGCCGCGGGAGCGGCGTCGGCCTCTGCTGTCCCGCCACCACTGGACGGCCCTGTTCAGAATGCGGTCGCCGCGTGTGTTGGCCGCAACGTCCAGGGCCGTGGCGGAGAACGTGAGCACGAGTGTGTCGTCCCCGCTTCCGGGAGCGTTCACGTACGTAGCCGGATAGGCAACCTCGATCACCTCGTCGATGACGGTGAGCGTCCACCCCGCGGGTAGCGCGGATCCGTTGAGCGTCGCCGCCGCATCTCCGAGGTAGGCGAACGGTGCCTCGCGGTAGTCGTCGATCAGCCTCCCGTCATAGACCGTGACCCCCTCGGGAATCGTCACGGTGACGGTGTAGTCGATCCGCTCACCGATCGTGGCCTGCCCTCTCGTGTTGCCGGGTTCCAGGATCTCGGTTCGCTTCGTCTTGCCAATTTCGAGATGCTCCGTTGCCAAAGTCCACTCGGAGCGGAGTTCGTCCGTGTTCGCCGACACGTTCTGGGTCGGGTCGATGTTGTTCGACGGGATGTACACGAACCGGTCGCCGGCCCCCGTGTTGGTCGCGGTCTCGTACCGTCGGACACCCGTTTCGTTGGTGAACGACTCGCCGGCGCCGACATCGGAAGGGATCGTGACCGTGTAGATCAGGTCGACCGATCCGCCTGCCGGAATCGTCGGGATCGTCCATTCGATCCGATCCGGATCGGCCGTCGTGATGCATGTTCCACCGCCGGTGATCGAAGAAACGGTGCCGCATTCGAGGCCGACGGGAAGCACGTCCCATACCTCGACGTCGAGGGCGTCGACGTTCCCGGTGTTCGGAACCGTGATCGTGAAGTCGACGGAATCATCACCTTGAACGGTGTCGCTGGTCGCGGTCTTGTCGATGGCGAGATCCGGTTCACCCCACTCCGCAAGGGCGTCGTCGCGGAGTTGGAACGACTCGCCGGCCGTGTTCTTGCCGGAGAACTTCATCAAGTTGCCGGCGAGGTCGCCCGGATCGTGCGCACCGGGATCGTCGACGATCGTCGAGACGACGACCCGGAAGACGGCGCCGGGGTTGAGGTTCGCGTTCGAGATCAGGAACCAGCGGAGATAGCCGTCTCCGGTTCCGGAGCCGTCGAATCCGATGTTCGACTCGACCGCGGTGTTCCCGACCCCGAACGCCCAGCTTTCGTACGTGAACCCGCGGGGAAGGAAGTCTTGGACGGCGTAGTCGCCTCCGAAGAGATGGTTCCCGGTCACGGTGAGCCGCCAGCACACGCGGTCTCCGGGACCGTACGGCCCGGCCTGGTCGTCGTTCCACGTGCCGATCGGCCTGCCGTCGCCGCAGGAGGCCGTCGGCGTCTGAGGTACTGCCACCTCCTTGAGGATCTGTGCCGTTCCCGCCGTCTGTCCGTCGGAAGACTCGTCGGTCACCGCGCGGCCGTCGGCCGATGCGGTGAGGGCCATCGCGTTCTCCCACGCGTCACCGGCGAGGACCGGAGCGGCATCCGATCCGTTCTCCTGATAGTGGCTGAGGGCGACCGTTTCGTAGGTGATCGTCGCGACCTGATTCGCGACCATGGCCGGGAGGTCCCAGGTCACCGTCCACGTGCCGTCGTTGTTCTCGAAGGCTGGGTCCCAGGTCGGTGTTGAGCCGGTGGGCTCGAGACCGTCGGGCACGGTGTCGACGACCCGGATCCCCGTCGCCGCCGTCGTGTACTCGGAGACCCGGACGTGAACGGTCCAGCGACTCGTCTGGCCGGGAACGATGTCGGCTCGGTCCACCGTCTTCTGGAGGGAGACGTCCTCCGAGGTCACCGTCGTCTCCCCGAAGTGGGTGTACGGAGCGCCGTCGCCGGTGTAAGTGCCCGTTGCGGTAGCCCGGTTCGTGAACGCGAGTTCCGTGCCGGTTTCGCGCGTCGGGTCGCCGTTGTTGTTGTCGATGTTCGACGCCTGCAGTCCGCTGGTGGGCGCCGGCTCGCCTCCCGAGCCGCTCCACGTCATGGTGTTCATCTGCATCGGGATGGCCGCGGCGTAGCTGAGGGTGTACGAGCCTCCGGCGGGGATGTCGACGTCGTTTACGGTGCGCGTGGATGCCGCTGTTCAGGG
>JAOZRW010000189.1 GCA_029939995.1 Acidimicrobiia bacterium
CTTCCATAGCATAGTATATTTTGTTGTCGTCCTGTACTTTGTCACCTTCCTGAAATCTCTTTGCAGCAGTGTTGTCAAAAGCAGGCGTGCTGTCTACTATGTTCGTATAGTCTATCTCCACATATTCAGTTTTTATAGGTATTCCGAGTGTCATGCCAGTTTCCTTTGTGTTTCTTCAAGATTTTTCACTTCTTCCACAAGCGTATCAAGCCTGTACACCACGTCATCAAGAGTTGCAGTATCATCCTGTTTCTCAAGCTCTGTTATGTACCTATTGAAGATCGGTATATATTCCTCTTTGGTTTGCGTACTCTTCAATGCCGCTTCAGCAGCCATTCTCGCAGCTTCTACACTGTCTATCTGCCCCTGTGAAGTAGATGCCATCTGGAGGTATCCGGATGCAAATTCCGTTTTCTGCTGCAGTGTCAGGTAGGACAGGTTGCTCATCCATGCATTCGCCACGTCCTGTATCATCGTGCTTATCTCTTCTGTCAGGCTTTTTGCCTCATCCTGCACAGAAGCAAAACTGTCCGCAAGGCTCATCAGTTCGCCGTAGGTCTTAGCACCTTCTATGCTTGAAAGGTTCAGGCTTTCCACAAGCTTTCTGAATTCCGCATTGCTTTTTGGCATAGAGATCCCAAGCGTGGCAAAAGAGGTCTCAAGCGTCTTCAGATGCTGCTCGTACTTCTCCTGCTCCGTGAAGAATTCGTCCATATACGCGGTCATGCCCTGAGTAAGGTTGCCCATACCGCCGGCCGCGCTTATCATCGTCTCTGTGAACTCCCATGCATATCTGTTCGTAGACCGAAGCTCAAGCCCCATCAGCGAAAGTGAATGCGTCACCTGGTCAAAGTCGGTAGCAATAGCCGCCGCCTTCTCATAGAATCCTACAATGTCCTCTCTATACCCGTCAAGTATGTTGCCGAACAGTTCTATGGCCGCCTGGTCGAGCTGCGCTGAGACAGAACTCTGTACAGCCGCGACTATTTCACCTGCATCCATACCGGTAACATCAATCTCTTTGAACGTCATCGTCATATCAGCTATAGCGGATGTGTCTATACCGAGTTTCGCGCCGGTAAGTTCTATACTCTTAACCCCTTCACTGACAGCCTTAAGAACAAACTTTCCTATCTCATCACCGATCTGCTGGTAGAAGCTCTCATAGATGGTCTTCGTACGCC
>JAOZRW010000190.1 GCA_029939995.1 Acidimicrobiia bacterium
ATCATTGATCTGCTCTAAAAGTCGTTTTTCCAATGTTTCCATTTTTGATTTCAGCTCTTCCATTGTCAGCTCTTTGGCTTTGGCTTCCGCTTTGAGCTTCTTTGTCAGGGCTTCAAGCTCTGCATATTCAGCCCTTTTTGCCTTCTCTTTTTTCAGCTCCGATCTAATCTTTTTGGCTTCTGCCGTGACATCTTTTATCTTTGCCTTGCCCTTGTTGATTGTCTTGATTAGCTTCTGCTCAACCTTCTTGCCAGCGTACTTTCTCTGCTGTTTTGGGGTTCGGTATGGTCTCTCCTCTCCTTCTTTTAGAGGAACACCTCGAATGAAGCCAAGTGGTGCAAAGATTTCAGCAACTTTGTCTTGCATCTCTTTCAGCTCAGTGCCGTACCTGCTCCACTTGTTCCTAATCTTTTCTCCCCTGCTGTCCACATCATCGAAGATAAAGTGGGCGTGTTCGTTGTATTTGACCCTGCCGAGTTCGATCTCTCCTTCGTCTCGATGCCAGTCCAAAGTGCGAACTTTGGTATCAAATCGTTCTTCGAACCATTTGATATACTCCAGCATCTTTTCCCAGATTTCATCAGGGTTGCAGTTTCGGACTTGCTCATCACTCAAAATGATTAATCCCTCTTCCAGGGCAACACTGTCCGATCTCATTTTTCGTTTGTGCTCTTTTGTATATCTGGCTTGGATTTCATCGTTCCATTTGTTCCAATTTTTTTCAGCCGACATGGTAGGGTGAAGATGATAATTTTCTTGTCTCAACTCTTTTGGAAGTAGATAACTTGGCAGTTTTCCATACCGCAAATTATGCAGAAGTGAGTGCAGATTTGGCGGTGCTGTTTTTTTTCTTTCTCTAATTTTTACGGAAACAAACTTGCTCATATTTTACCCTTTCGGAATTGCCCTTTTTCGTATCCCCTTGCGGGTAGAAAAAGCTCATATAGTGATACTGCCTTCGGGCGGTATCACGTAATGAGTCACTCATTACGTGATAAAAAATTTTTTTATCCCTGCATTCGGATTGTACCACAAGGGTAAAATCAAAAGCAAATCTATCGATTTGCAGAAGTGGGCAAGCCCACTAATTCCAAAGGGGGGGGTTAGATTAGGTTCATTTTTTTAAGGTGTTCGGATACAGTTTCTCTGTGTACTCCAGCGAGTTTCGCTATTGCATAT
>JAOZRW010000191.1 GCA_029939995.1 Acidimicrobiia bacterium
TACTCCTCGACGCGCTCGACCTTCTCCCCGGCCACGATTAGGCGGAAACCACAGCGCCGGGTTGCTCCGACGCCCCGGGCAGTCCTCGTGCCCCACGCGCTCGAGTCGCCCAAGCGCCACGGTTGCATATGTCGTAACTGCAGTGACTGCTGAACGCGACGATCCGGCCGCCACCGAACTTCAGCGGGAGATGCGCATCGAACCGGATTGCCAACCCTTGATCATGCTTTGTCATGATGAATCACGACGCGATGACGATGCAGAAACTCTCCTCGCAAGCGAGACCCGAACTGCTCGACGAAGTCCGCCGTATCGCCGCAACCGAGGGACGACAGTTCCAAGCGGTATTGGACGAGGCCCTGGCTGAGTGGGTAGAGAAGAAGAAGAAGGGCGAGGCACCTCGGTCCGATGTGATCGCGCACACCAAGGCATCCATCGCACGACATCGACAGCTCTACAAGAAGGTGGCCGAGCAAGTGAGGGACTACCTCAGAGTCATCGAAGTCCTCGCTATTCACGCCCTGGTAATCGACGAGTTCGGGGGTGCCGACGGTGTCCGCGACCTTGGCACACTGGAGGCAGCCGTCTTCCGCCCGCAGACCGGCTACTACGAGGGCTCCATCGCCGAGGCAGCAGCACTCTTCGAGAGCATCGTCCAGAACCACCCGTTCCTCGATGGAAACAGACGTGCAGCGCTCGCGGCTGCCGACGTCCATCTCCGTATGAACGGCCTCGAACTGGCAGGGGACTCAACGGATCACCACAGATCCATCATCGGTCTCATAGAGGACGGTGACCTCGACTGGAGAACCATTGATAGTCGGCTCCGTCCGAATGTGCACCCGTCGTAGAACTCCAACTCGGAATCGGCTGCGGAGGTAAGCCTTGAAGCCGGAGCACCGGGCACACCGCCACCGCGTTCACCACCACAGGGACCACCGCCTTGCCACCCGTCCGGAAGCAACGTGTCGGTACCGGCCGGAGAGAGCTTGCAGACGACCGATCTTCATCCGTTGCCTCAAGACCTTTCGGCACCTTCGGCGAGTTCGCCGGCTCGCACAACCTCCTGGGTGTACGACACGAGGTCGTTGAGATCTCCAGCGACGGGTGACGACATGGGTATGGGGTCGCCGATGATCATGGTGACGTCTGCCTTGTGGACGACA
>JAOZRW010000192.1:0-602 GCA_029939995.1 Acidimicrobiia bacterium
GAGGAGCTCTTGACTATTCACCGTCAGGAAGATGCCGATAGCTCTCTATGGACTACCTTTAACCGAATACAGGAAGCCATCATCAGAGGTGGTGTGAAAGGCAAAAATATGGAAAGTGGACGAAACTTCACCTCCAAAGCCATCAATGCAATAGATACCAACTTCTCACTCAACAAAGAGCTATGGTCTACCGTCACAACAATGGCAAGACTTAAAACCATACAGCCCACATTGGCTCTAGCAGCATAAGGAGGAACCATATTATGCAACTTACACAATCAACCCCATTAGAGCAGTCCATTGTTGGACTGCATACAGATAACCCAGAGACCAAAGAGTGGTTTTACGGATCTATTGTTACTCTCTTACAGAACGAATCTATGCCTTACTTTACGAAAGCTGACAAGATAGCCAATGCTTTCATGACCATTGATTCCAAGATACAGTACATCAAAGAACAGACGAAGCTTTTGCAGCAAGTAAAAAAGCAACTGGAACTATCTCGTAGTAATGCCAAAGAGCAGGTGGCAAAAGCCCTCACCTCATTTGATGTCTCAAAACTAGAAGGAGTTGCTATCTCCAGTATTACAGTTAATCCTGCT
>JAOZRW010000192.1:612-1162 GCA_029939995.1 Acidimicrobiia bacterium
CATCAGAGACGAGTAAAACACATGTGACTCCCATCAACAAAGATGCTCTCATAAGGGCTGGATACTTCACCGTAGTAGTAGATATGGAAGCCGTAGAGGAAGCTCTCTATTCGGCAGACCAACGACATGAGGTCGAAGAGTATGTAGATGTTCGCATTGAGACCATACAGAAACCAGCCAGTATCAGAATCAATAAACGCAAGGTGGTCAAATCTGACTCAACTAACATTGAAGCCGCATAGGAGGAATAATTATGCAAACAGAACCATTACAAGCAGCAATGCAAGAACTACAGAGAATGCCAAAGATAGACATTAAAGGCAAACAATATGCTACCGTCTCTTCCCGTGTCGAAGCATTTCGCAAACACTTCCCTACGGCTACCATTGAGACTGTACTTGTTCACGATGATGAAAGCAAAGTAATCATACAAGCCAAAATACAAATAGGTGATACTCTTATTGCTACAGGTTTTGCAGAAGAGTTTAGAGGAGATGGGTGGATCAATGCCACTTCAGCTCTAGAGAATGCAGAGACATCTGCTATAGGT
>JAOZRW010000193.1 GCA_029939995.1 Acidimicrobiia bacterium
CGCTTTCCCCGACCACACCCAGGGTTTCCCCGGATGCCAGGTCGAAAGTGACGCCGTCGACCGCCTTGAGCGCCCGATACCGAGCCCGGAGCACGCCCCCGGTTCGCACCGGAAAGTGGACCTCAAGGTTGTGCACGGACAGCAGCCCCTCGGTCATGGTCTGATCCCTTCAAGGTGACAGGCCCTCGCGCGGCCGGCCCCTCCGATCGCTTGCGGTTCGGGGCGTTCGTCGGCACAGCGCTCAAAGGCCTCCGGGCAACGGTCACGGAAGGCACAGCCGGTGGGTAGATGCTGCAGATCGGGTGGTTGACCCGGAATGGTCGAAAGCTCGGCCGCCTCATGATCGAGGCGTGGCACCGATCGCATCAGGCCGGCGGTGTAGGGATGCTGCGGGTCGGCGAAGATCTCGGCGGCAAGGCCCTGCTCGACGATTCGGCCGGCGTACATCACCGCGAGCCGGTCGCAGAGGCCGGCCACGACTCCGAGGTCGTGGGTGATGAGCACGATCGCCGTCTCCATCTGCCCCCTGAGATCCCGGAAGAGATCCAGGATCTCGGCCTGCACCGTCACATCGAGAGCGGTGGTCGGCTCGTCGGCAATCAGCAGCTCGGGTTCGCACAGGAGTGCCATGGCGATCAACACCCGCTGGCGCATGCCGCCGGACAGCTCGTGGGGCCACTGCCGCATCCGTTTCTCGGCCTCGGGGATCTGCACCCTGTGGAGCATTTCGATGGCTAGCGCGCGAGCCTCGCGGCGCGCCATGCCGCGGTGGATCTCCAACACCTCGGTGAGCTGTGGTCCGATGCGCATGCTGGGCGTCAGGGCGGTCATGGGATCCTGAAAGATCATTGCCATGCGACTGCCGCGAATTGAATTCAGTGCGGCATCGGGAAGACCGAGGATCTCGTCACCGCCGAGGCGCGCGCTGCCGGAAGCCGTGCCGTTGTCGGCGAGCAGGCCCATGGCGGCCAGAAAGGCCTGAGTCTTGCCGGACCCCGACTCTCCCACAACGCCGAGGCATTCGCCGCGCTCGATGCTGAGGTCGAGACCGTTGACCGCCTCCACCGTCCCTTCGGGAGTCGTGAAGCGGACCTGGAGGTCACGGAGATCGAGAGCCGCGGGCATCAGCGATCCTTCGGGTCGAGGGC
>JAOZRW010000194.1:0-595 GCA_029939995.1 Acidimicrobiia bacterium
ACGAGCGTATATGGCATGGAACCCACAACTAATTTCATCAGCTCAAGCTGACGCTAATTGTAATGCTCCGGAAGATAGAAACATGAGCTTCTCTCTTATTGATGGTACCAATACTAACGTCAATCCCATAAATACATGGGAGGACAGACATGATACACTCATTAATGTAGGTGAATACGAATTTAAAGTTGTAGATGAAGAGTGGACCAAGTATGACTGGGAAGAGAATTTGACACAGCATCACAATAGTGGTAATTTCATCCATAACTCAACACCTGACTGCATCCCAGACGATAACAGTGTTCCAGACGTAGTAAGTAAAGTAGGTTGTGAGACGAGCAGTATACATGGAAGTACATATAGGGCAGTAAATATACGAAGTCATCCTTATAAAATTGATGTATCTGCTTTATCACCAAATGCAAGACCCAATGGGGATACAAACAACAATACCTTTGTCTATAACCATACCATGGATAAAACTTTATACCGTAACAGTGTAGATAGAAACATGTCTTATAACGTTCAAGGTACATTTACAGCTGTTGATCATAATGTTACAGGTGGCTATGAAGCACTCACAAATTTTGTCAAT
>JAOZRW010000194.1:605-1141 GCA_029939995.1 Acidimicrobiia bacterium
CTCATAGATTACAACTCTACAGACAGTAGTGTCGTGTATCTAATCAGAGACAATAAGGCTTTAGCGGATATGGTTAATGATAATATTCCACAAGTGGCAGCTAACTTTGCAAAAGACATGGAAGGGAGTATTACTATGGATTTAGGTTACAATGAACCTCGTGCTTATAATGCACCTAAAAACCCTATCTATGTGAGTATGAATGATTTCAATGTAACATACAGCGTACAACCGACGACGCTCTATGTTGATGGAAAATCCAATCATCAAATTTTTGGGAATAAAGATATTGACAAAAACGTCACCTTTGTCTACGGACGGGCAAAACCAAATAGATTTTTCTACGATGATGTTACAGCGGGTAGCATACTTACCCCTGTATCTATAGTTGCATACTGTGATTTAGGACTTGTAGAGTGCCAAAACAGAGGTTTAAGTGTATTGGCAACAGGAATGCTTACCGATGCACAAAGTAACGAATCAAGCTGGTGGTATTCACAAAATCACAATACAGCTTTAGGTAACGACGGTCAGGT
>JAOZRW010000195.1 GCA_029939995.1 Acidimicrobiia bacterium
ACGGCGGGAGCTACCAGTCGCTGGTCGATGCCGGCGCACCGGTCGCACCGTAGAGCGATCGGAGGTCTCGAACGTAGTACCCGAAGACCACGCGGAGAAGGGGAGCGGGATGACCCGCTCCCCTTCGCGCGCCGGCGCCCGTGAACGAGCACGGACGTGATGTGTCGTGCGTGTACTCTCGGGTCGAGGTGAGATCCGTGCCGACTCTACGCTTCAAGATCGCCGTCCTCGTGGTCGCCCTCGTTCTCGGAGGGTGCGGTGCTACGTCGGGTGGAACAGGTGATGCGCCGGATCTCGGCGCGTCGATGACGATGGCCACCACAACGACGTCGACGCCCGCTCCATCGACGACGTCGACGCAACCCATCCCGACAACGACATCGACAACGTCGACGACGACTCCGACGACGAGCACGACGAGCACGACGAGCACAACGACGACCACGACCCCCACGACCACGACCGTCACGACGACGACCACGACTCCCACGACTACGGCTGCGACGACCACGACGGGAACGCAGGCACCGACGACGTCCTCGACGACCACACTGCCGACGACCGTTCCGTCCGACCCGAGTGGCGTCCTGGCGATCGGTGACTCGGTGATGCAGGCCGCGAGCAACAAGTATTGCGGAACCCTCCCGGCAGCGATCCCCGGACTCGAGATCTACGACGTCGAGGGGATGGTGAGCCGCCAGTTCGGCGCAGCCAAGGGCATCGTGTCGTCCCGCATCGCGAGCGGCCGAACCCCTCGCGTGCTGATCATCCACCTCGGGACCAACGGTCCCGTGTCGCGTGCGGCGTTCGACGCCTTGATGGCGGTAGCGGCGCCGATTCCGAAGGTCGTGTTCGTCACGATCAAAGTGCCGAGAGATTACGTCGCCTCATCGAACCGGGTGATCCGTGACGGCGTCGGACGTTACCCGAATGCGGTGCTCGCCGATTGGGAAGCGGCGAGCCGGGACCATCCGGAGTACTTCAGTAACGACGAGCTGTTCCATCTCAACTGCAATCCGGGAGCGAAGGTGTATGCGGCGCTCATCGCGGGTTCGGTCTGAACCGGCCGCCGGATGAGGCAGTTTCAGGCCGCAGCCGGACGGCAGATCTTGCAGGGACGGAAGCCGGCCGCTTCGGCA
>JAOZRW010000196.1 GCA_029939995.1 Acidimicrobiia bacterium
AACGCCACCAACTCGCCCTACTCCGCCAAGAACTCGGAATCGACCCGCCACCCACTGACCGCGCTCATTGAATCTCCCCAGACCTGCTCACTGAAATTCCCCACCTCCTGAGACGGAGATACCCGTCATCGGGTGGGGTCCTCTCCAAGCTGGCTGTCAGCAACGACCGGCCGGCGAGGAGAGGAACCCCAGTCCTGATGTTGACACAGGAGGAAGACGTGGAGATTCATGCATTGCAGAAGCAGGGTTGGTCGATCTCAGAGATTGCCCGCCACACGGGAAGGGACCGGAAGACGATCCGGGAGTATCTGGCTGGTGTGCGCCAACCAGGCGTGCGCGTCAATCTGGAGCCGGATCCGTTCGACCGGATCGAACCATACGTTCGGCAGCGTCTGGCCGATGATCACGGCGTGTGGGCAACCGTCTTGTTCGACGAGGTCCAGGCTCTCGGGTATGACCGTTCGTATCCGACGTTCACCCGCAAGATACGTGAACGTCAGCTTCGTCCGCATTGCGAAGCCTGTTCTCGGGGGTGAAGGGCCGCCCGACGGTCATCATCGACCATCCTCCCGGGGAAGAGGTGCAGTGGGACTGGGACGAGTTGGGGACGTGTCCGTGGGATCCGACCGTCGAGGTGTCGATGCTGGTCGGGTCCCTGTCGCATTCGTCCAAGTCTCGGGCGTGGCTCTCCCATAGCGAGGATCAGCCGCATCTCATCGAGGGCATCGATCAGGTCCTGCGTCGTTTCGGTGGCACGGCACGGGTGTGGCGGGTGGATCGGATGGCGACGGTGATCAACCCATCCACGGGGAAGATCCAGGCGTCGTTCGCTCCCGTGGCGAAGCATTACGGCGTCAACGTCGTGCCGTGCCCACCTCGGCGAGGGAACCGCAAAGGCGTCGTCGAGAAACAGATCCATTTCCTGACCCAGCGTTGGTGGCGCACCCTCCAGGCGTCGTCGCTCGCTGAGGCGCAAGCGTCGTTAGATCGGTTCTGTGCCACGATCGGCGACGCCCGCCGTCGCGGCGACACGACAGTCGGAGAACTCGGGGACAGCGAACCGTTACTCGGGCTCCCCGAGTTGATGCCGCGGTCAAAGCTACGGGCAAGGCTCAGTACGCTGACGACTTAAAT
>JAOZRW010000197.1 GCA_029939995.1 Acidimicrobiia bacterium
AGAGGGCATCACCGGGCTTGGAGTGATCGGCGGCCGCGGCCATACCGGTCATCCCTCCGGCGAACATCGCCAGGGCGACCGAGACCGCGGCGACTCTGCGACGCAGCGAACCGGGTACGACACTCCGGCTCGTACGCGCCGTCACGGGAAACGGGACCGTGTCCCCGGTAGGCGCCGTCAACGCCGACCGGACCAGTCGTGCGTGCGTGTCCGCATCGAGGGGGGCGTTCGCTTCCGCCCGGAGCGCGGTGAAGAGGTCGGAGACGGGAGCGAGGTCGTCCGGTGTGTCGAGAGAGCCGTCGAGGAGGCGCTCGATGTCCCGGTCGGTGCGGCGGTTGAATCCCATGTCATCCGTGTAATCGTCGAAATCGCTCACGGGGATACGCCCCGTCTCGAGATTTCTCTGCGCAGTGCGGCGACGCCTCGCCGTTGAAGCGCTTTGACCGCCCCGACGGGCTTGCCGACGACCTGTGCGGTCTCCTCCAGCGTGAGCCCTGCGACCACCCGCAGATTGATGACGTCCCGCTGCGCATCGGTGAGCACTTCGAGCATCTTCGCCGCTTCGATGCCGGCGAACGTCTCCATCGCGACGTCTTCCGCGCTCGGTGCCGTCCCGGCGGGATCGGAGTCGAGACCGCTCGGGATCTCATCCGGCCGGCGGTTGCGTCGCCGCCACTCGTCCGTCATGCGCCGGTATGCGATCACGAACACCCAGGAGATGAACCCCGACTCGCTTCCCTCGAAGTTCGAGATGTTCGCGGCGATGTCGGCGAACACGTCGCCGGCGAGTCCGTCGGGGTCGGTGACGCCGCGGACGCGGAAGAACCCGACGAGTCTCGGGCCGAGCTCGCTCACAAGGTTCTCCCACGCCCACGCGGATCCCTCCTGGGCCGCGGCGAGAACCACATCGAAGTCCTGGATCGTCACCGGTCAGGGCTCCTCACGGTGCTGATGTCTGACATCGGCATCCCTCCCCACCGAACTTAGCGACATGGGCACGGCGCGGGTCCAAGACCCCGTTCACCACTCTCCCCCGACCGGAGGGCGGGGGAGATGCCCGGAGGGCAGAGGGGGCCAACTCACGAGGGGCTCGGTCACCGGGTGGGGGTCCAGAGGCGGG
>JAOZRW010000198.1 GCA_029939995.1 Acidimicrobiia bacterium
ATACAATTAAATTTGATTTTTTCATTGAATATTAATTTTTATTTGATTTAATACGTACCCGGCAATGCGTTCGTGCGGGAGAGCGGACGACAGTCCGGGCTCCCGAAACAAAAGTTATTAGCGGGAACTAATTTATATATTTAATTCAAACCACCCGCATGACGTATAGCCGATGTTGTGTGGCGTACTGATATTAATCTGTCAAATAAGTCAGTTTTCTTAATGAAATTGTCACCAGATCTATCTTTCGTCTTTTCGATTTCGATAACTCCAAAATATTCTAAAAATCTCTCGAAAGTTCTAATTGAATAACATCGTGTCACATGTTTTTCCTTTGTTGTATATCTCGGTTCTTCTATGTCTCTGATGAATTGAGGAAAAGCTTTGAAATATTTCTCTGCGTAAAATGAATCGAGTTGTTTTGAGTCTCCGTACTTACTCAGTAATATCAGAGAGAAACCAAATCCCAATTGACCGATCTTATTGTCACCATAACCATCAAAATATGCCCAATTAAATCTTGTCCCGAAGTTTATGAAGATTTGTCTAAAAAGATAATAATTGTCAATAAGGGATTTCTCTCCCTTTTTTGTCAAGCTTATTTTTCCATTTCTCTTTTTTACCAAACCTGAAATTTCAGTAAGGATTCTAGTCAAGTGAATTGTTTGAGAGTCGATCTCTTTGTAAAGTTTAGAAATTCCTGATTCGAATTGATATTCTTTAATAAATCTTTGGTTATAAATTTCAGCAACAATTTTAGTCGGTAAAAAACCCTTGCTTGTCAATTTTAATTCTCCGGATTCTTTGATCAATTCAAGAAGAAATCTGATCTGGTTTTGAATTGGGATATTTTGAAATTCTGAGTTGTCAGGTTTTACGAGTTGAACCGGACTGTCTTCATGAAATAATTCATAAAGGATAAATCTCATCTCAAGAGGGGAGTATCCTTCGAAATCGTCAATTCCAATTTGATTTTGGATTTTAAAGATTTTCTCAATTTCTCTATTTAATTCTTCATTCATTTACTGGTGATAATTCTAAGTCTTAAAGTATGACGCACAACTCCTTTTATCCGTCATAAAAGTACCGAATAACACCCAAACGTATGTGCAATT
>JAOZRW010000044.1 GCA_029939995.1 Acidimicrobiia bacterium
CCCGGTGTGACGGGGGAGTACTTCGGCTACAGCGGCGAGATCAACCCCGACCGGTAGATCCCGGGTGTCGACGTGATCGAGAAGCGCCCCCCGGTTCGGGGGGGCGCTTCGAGGATTGTGAGTCCGCCGGTAAGCCGGATCCTGTCGTGGACGGCCATCTATCTGGGACCGACATTGCTGCCGGCCTCACGCGGTCTACCCGGGACGTAGCGGGCGGGCCACCCTGTCCCTGCTCGACCTTGCTCCGGATGGGGTTTGCCGAGCCGTCCCGGTTCCCCGGAACGCTGGTGGTCTCTTACACCACCGTTTCACCCTTACCTGTGCCCCCTGGGTGTGAGATCCCTGAAGGCCATCGGCGGTCTGCTCTCTGTTGCACTTTCCGTCGGGTCGCCCCGCCTGGGAGTTACCCAGCATCCTGCCCTGCGGAGTCCGGACTTTCCTCGGCCCGAAGGCCGCGGCCGTCTGGCGGACTCACAGGTTGAACGCTAGCGCGAGTCAGCCGGTTCCCGCCGTGAGCGGCGACGCGATCGTGTCGACCGGGCAGATCGACAGTCCGAGATAGGCGGAGCACTCCGTCGGCGTGAAGCCGCGGGTCAGGAGCGAGCGGGTTGTGGCGATGAGCTCGTCGAGGGAGGCCGATCCGCGACCCCCGGATGCTTCGGTGAGCGCCGCGTCGGTCCCGGTCCCTTGCAGCGCGGCGACGGAGACCGCCACGGCGTCCCGGATCGTCGGCGTCACATCCGCTCCGGCCTCGATGGTGATCTCGGCGGCGCGCAGTGCGAGCAGTGCCCCGAGCTGCGGGTCTTCGGAAGTGAGGGCGGTACCCATGGCCGCGAGGTGATCGGCGACGGCGACGACGCGCGCGTGGGCGGCGAGGACTTGAGCGTTACGCCACTGAGCGAAGGAGAAGACGGCGAGCACCGCGACGGCGGCCACGACCACCCACGTCGCCAGGAGGATCCTGAAGTGGCGACGGGACCGGGCTTCGAGCTCACGCGTATGCTCGATCCGTTCGACCTCGCCGGCCTGGTCCGCCACCGCTGCAGCGGCGCTCTCCGATAGGAGCGCCCGTTCCTCCTCCGAGAGGACGAAATCGCTCGATGAGGCCCACGTCGCCAGACGGGTGAGGAGGCCGCCGCTGAGGAGAAACTCGGGGTTGCGCCCGGAGTCCTCCCAGTCGGACGTTGCTTCGGCGAGACGCTGGTGGGTGGCGACGTCGTGCCGTTGGTCGTCGATCCAGCGGCGCAGGCGCGGCCACTCCCGGATCAACGCTTCGTGGGCGATCTCGACGGTCGGGCTTCTCGTGGTCGCGTCGACGTCGAAGGTCAGGAGGCGGGCATCGCCGAATGCGTCGATCACGGACCGCATCACGGGACCGAACCGGACGATCGACGTCAGCTCGGTGTAGCTCACGCGGCGTCGGGTCGGAGGGGTGCCGGTGGAGACGGCGACGAGGCGCAGGAACATCTGGTGGGACGCCAGTTGCTGTTCGGGCGTCAGGTCTCGATAGATCGCCTCGGGCCGGCGACCGAGCGGACCGCGGACGCCTCCCGCCTCCTCGTACGCTCGAGACGTGAGTCGGTTCCCGCTTCGATGCTCGAAGAGATTGGTCATCGCGTACTGGAGAAGGGGAAGGGCACCCGGCTGGCCCGCCACGTCGTCGACGATCCTGCCGGCGAGGCCGGGATCGAGCCGAACTCCCACGTTGGCGGCGGGTTCGATGACGGCCCGGTGAAGATCGTCGACGGCCATCGGAGTCACGGTGAACAGACACTCCGTGAGCAGAGCCGAGAAGCGGCGATAGCGGAGGGGGCGATCGTAGAAGTCGGCTCGGAGGGCGATCGCGATGCGGATGCGAGATGTGGGAGCGCACACGGCTGCGACGAGGTGGTCGATGAACGATGACGTCACCGATTCACTCGGGACGAGTGTGAACAGCTCCTCGAACTGATCGATGACCAGGAACACCCGGGTACTCGGATCGGGCACGGCCGCATCGACGGCCTCTGCGATGTCGATGTCGCCCCACGTCAACCGTGCAAGTTCCAGGGCCGTAGGGTCGTGGGCCACTTCGCGCAGAGCGATGGCGAGCTGACCGTGCGGATGCGATCCGGGGTGCATACGGACGATGACCCAGGAAGCAGATTCCGGGACGTCGCCGCGTCGGAGTGCGGGGATCAGTCCGGCTCCGAGGATGCTGGATTTCCCGACACCCGACGCTCCGACCAGGCTGACACACCGAGGTCGGAGGGTCGCGATGCGCATCGTGATCGACGAGACCAGTTGTTCCCGGCCGAAGAAGTCGTCGGCGTCGGCCTCGTCGAACGGGGAGAGCCCCTTGTAGGGGTTGCGCGGGATCGTCCCGGCAGGAGCGAGGTCGGACCCCGTGGCATCGACGAAGCCGTCGTCGGCATCGGGGAGGATCAGCCGGACATCGTGATCGAGGATCGCCTGCTCGAGTTCCTGCAGCTCCGGGCCGGGATCGAGTCCGAGCTCCTCGGCGAGCGTGGCCCGCACACGCCGATACACCTGCAAGGCATCGGCCTGGCGGCCGGAGCGGTACAGAGCCGTCATCAGTTGCGCGTGGAACCGCTCGTTGAACGGGTGATCGGCGATCAGCGCCTCCAACTCGCCGATGACCTCATCGTCGAGGCCGAGTGCGAGGTCTGCAGCGATCCGCGATTCGATCGCAGCGGTTCGGAGCTCTTCGAGGCGCGTGATCTCGGGGCGGAGAACGGGCGCTCCGGACACATCGGCGTACGGGGTTCCCCTCCATAGGGAAAGGCCCTCGCGCAGCAGGGACGCCGCACCGGCGGGGTCGGATGCGACGATCTCGGAACCACGGTGGGCCAGGTCTTCGAATCGCTTCGCATCGACCATGCCGGGCTCGACGTTGAGGAGGTAGCCCGGTGGGCGGGCCGTCAGGGTGCCGTCGCGCAAGGGTTCGAGGACACGACGGAGGTTCGAGACGTAAGCCTGGAGCGTGCGACGGGCGGCGTCAGGGGGCTCGTCCTCCCACACACCGTTGATCAGGCGGTCGGTCGGAACGATGGTGTTGGCGTCGATCGTCAGGAGAGCGAGCACCAGACGCTGACGCGGCCCTCCGATCGGTATGGTCACGCCGTCGGCGACCACCTCGAGCGGGCCGAGGACGCGGATGTCCATCGAGAACCTCCCCATCAACGATATCGCCCTCCGCCGACCGCGGGGCAGATAATCGACGCGTGATCCGGTACCGGCCGTCGGGCGACACGGTACGAAGACCGACACCACACAAAGAGGAGCGCCCCCCTGTAAGGGGAGCGCTCCTCCACATCGCCGCGTGATGAGTTTCGGGAGCCGTTGCTCCTAGATGAACATCGTCTGGGCGCCCTCGATGATCTCCATGAACTCGCCGACGTTGAGCACGCCGTCGAGACCGTCGATCATGTCGTCCTCGGTGAGCTTGAACATGTCCACCGACATCTTGCAGGCCCAGAGGTGGCATCCCATGTCCTGGAGGTGCTCCAGGAACGTCGGGATGTCGGGGATGTCGAGATCCTCGAGTTGCTTGTTCATCTGCTTGGTCGCCATCGTCGTCATTCCGGGGAACGGGGCGAGAGCCGCCGGCATGTGCGTGGCGGGGTTGCCGACGGGGGAGAACTTGAGCTTCCCCATCGTCTTCTTGTTGATCATGTCCATACCCCAGAACGTGAAGAAGATGTGCGTCTCGATGCCGAGCTCCAGAGCTCCGCTCGCCATGATCAGGCCCGGGTAGGCCATGTCGAGCGAGCCTTTCGAGCACACGAACGAGATCTTGCGATCTTCCTCGTCATCTCCGAAGTCGGGAACGATCGGTGCGTCGGTCATGGTGATCCTCTCTAGATACAGCCGGCGGGCTTCGGGAGCCCGGCTACGTAGGACATCTTGCGGGCGGGCTTCTTCGGGAAGAGCTGAAACAGGCTCTTGGTGGGGATGCCGCCGACGGCGGACACGCGTCGCAGCGTTGCCGTCTCTCCCTGCTCCTTGTAGTCGGCACGCAGGAAGGTGATGACCTTCCAGTGATCCTCGGTGAGTTCGGGGATCCCGATGTTCGCCGCGAGTTCCTTCGCTAGGTCCTCGTCCCACTCGTCGTACTCCGTGAGGAAGCCCTCGTCGTCGACGTGGACCTCCCGGCCGCCGATGGTTGTTGCCGGCATCACGCACCTCCTTCAGGTGACTTGGTTGCTGTCGTCGTCTTTGATTCGAGCGTGGCCTTCGCCCTCGTCGTCTCCGAGGAGGACACGGCCTTGAACGTGTTCAGCGCACGCGCGATGCCGCGCCGCACTTCCGGATCGCGTATCTGCCCGGCGAGGGCGAACAGACCCGGTGGCTCCGCGGGCTCGAGTTCGGCCGCCGCTTGCTGCCGCTGGGCCGCGTCGAGCAGACGCTGCGCGACGACGAGCATCTCGGGTTGGGTCAGGTTCTTGACGATGTCGAGCATCTGGACGATGTTGTCGCCGAGAGCGTTCACGTCTTCTTTCGAGTACGCGGTCACGACTCGATCGATAACGCCGAGGCCTGCACCGGCGAACTCGAAGTAGCCTCGCTGCTGGTAGTCCTCGAGGGCGTTCAACGCTTTGACGAACGCCTCGTTCGTCAGCGTGCCCGCGTCGTCGAGGAACTCGACGAGACTCTCGTACTTGGCCATGCCGTCTTCGATGTTCTTCGTGTTGCGAAGAATCCGGCGCAGCAGATGCAGCATGTCTTCCGGCTCGACGAACTCCTGGATCGATTCCAGTTCGTTGCTGGCCAGGGTCATCGCCTCGGCGGCGATCGGCGCAAGGTCGGTGCGCAGCTCGTCCCACTGCTGCCGACGAAGACGCTGTTCGCGAAGCTCCTCGGCGATGAGGTCGAGCTGGCCGGACATCTTGTCGAGTTTCTCCTCGAGTTCGATGATCCGATCCGCGGAGGTGTCCGTCATCACACCCCCTCGTCGATCTTGCCGGCCATCAGCATCTCATGGGGGAGAGGCAGCGGCTTGCCTCGGAGGAGCATGTTCCAGTAGGTCCACTTGAACATCATCTTGCCCCAGTGGTTCATCTCGGTCTCACGCAGCAGCGTGAACGGCCCGATGCCGGGGAGCGGGTACTTGCCGGGGAGCGGCTCGGTGTCGTAGTTGAAATCGATCAACAGGCCCTTGCCGTGGCCGGACTCGATGAAGCAGTTGGCGTGGCCGTCGAACTCCTCGAGCATCGGGAGACCCTCGATGTGCCGGAGGAAGTTCTCGGTGAAGACTTCGACGGCGAAGTGGGCGACGGATCCCGCTTTCGACGTTGGAAGGTCGGCGGCATCACCGACGGCGAACACGTTGTCGAACTGCTTCGAGAGGAAGTTCTTGTTGTCGACGGGCACGTAGTTACCCTCGTTTCCGAGCCCCGAGCGTCCGATCACATCCGCTCCCATGTTGAGGGGGATCGTGATGAGCAGGTCGTACTCGACTTCGCGTTCGTCGTACGAAACGAGCTTCTTCTCGTCGCTGTCGACGCGCTCGAGGTAGAAGTCCGGTTCGAGATTGACACCCTTGTCCTCGAGAAGGTTGCCCAGGTGCTTCGCCGCGATCGGCTTCGTGAACGCGCCGTCGAGCGGAGTGACGTAGGTGAGTTCGACCTTGTCGCGCAGACCCTTGTCCTGGAAGTAGGCGTCGGCGAGGAAGATGAATTCGAGAGGGGCGACGGGGCACTTGATCGGCATCTCGACGATGTTGAGGACGAGTTTTCCGCCTTCCCAGAATCGGATGGCCTCGGCGAGCGCTTTGGCACCCGGCAGCGTGTAGAAGTCGTGGATGGTCTTGCCGTACTCGGGGCCTTCGAGACCGGGTGTCTCATCGGGACGGATCGACGTTCCGGTGGCGATGACGAGATAGTCGTACTCGATGACGGTTCCGTCGCCGAGCTTGACCCGGTTCTCGGCGGCTTCGATCAGATCGATCTCGGCTTCGATGTACTCCACGCCCGAAGGGATGAAGTCGGCTTTCGGCTTGACGACGTCGTCGGGCGTGTAGATGCCGAACGGGATGAAGAGGAACCCGGGCTGGTAATAGTGAGTCGGTTCCTGGTCGATCATCGTGATCTGCCAGTCGTCTGCAGCGAGACGGGGGCGGAGCTTGGCCGCCACCATCGTGCCGGCGGTGCCTGCTCCGAGGATCACCAGTCGTGTCCTTTATCGCTCCTTGTCGGATGATTCGTCGTTCGGTCGGCGGTCAGGATGAGAGAGAGATGCCTGGCCAGCGTCGACACTCCGTCGAGGAGACGCTCCCGATCGTCCGGGCCCAGGCGGTGCACGTCGTTGATGCTCGCGGTGATGACGTCGCCGGAGACCCTGGACTCCGCGGCGATCTCTTCGATCTCTGCGGGGGAGGGGGGCCAGTCGTCCGGGGCGATGCCGCCGGCGATCACCATGCCGGCGAGTTCGTTCTCGACGCGGATGAACGCTCGCGTGCAGAGAAATCCGAGGTGGCTGGGACGGAGTCGGGGTTCGAAGTCGTACTGGCTGCCGAGAGCCCTCCACTCGGCGATGCAGCGTTCGAGGGCGGCGGCCTCACCGGAGACGGCCTCGAAGTACCCGCACGGGTTCGAGACCGCCGTCATGGGATTCCCGGCGATGTCGGTGACGATGACCATGATGTCGAACAGGTCGGCGAAGAGGTCGGCCAGTGGTTGCAGGCCGTCGGTGGGCGATCCCTTCGGTCGGGGATCTCCTCCCAGCATCCGGTTGATCTCGTCGGCCGGGAACCGCCACTGGCGGCCGACCTTGATCGCCGGCAAGCGACCCGACTCGGCCATCCGGTAGATCGTCGACCGATCGACGCGGATGAGTTCCTGGACGTCCCGTGCAGTGAGATATGTCGGAGCAGGCTGCGTAGTCGGCATCAGCGTGCAGACCGTGCAGACAATGCCTGATGCATGTGCATGAAATGCATGTTATGCATGTTCTGAGGCAACGGGATCGCCGTATCAGGGCCGGAAGGCCCTAAATTCCCGCGATGAGGCGGAATCTTGCCGCCCGGAACCGCCCGAACCCGGGAACCCGCTGCCCGGCCCGAGCGTCATACCGTGGTACGAACGAGAGAGGTTCCGACATGAACGACACGATCGCGATGGCCCCCTTCGACGCACCGGTGCTGGAAGAACGCCCCTGGGCGGTGTTCTCAGCGTGCCGGAGCGCCGACCCGACGCTCTTCTTCGCCGCGACGCGGGACGACGAACGCGCGGCTCTCAAGATCTGCGGAACCTGCACCGTCCAAGAGCAGTGCCTCGACTTCGCCCTCGAGACCCGTGAGCGTTTCGGTGTATGGGGCGGGATGACCGAGCGTCAGCGGAAGCGACTTCTGAAAGGCTAGATCGCCCGCTCGCGGACGACCTCGACGATGTTGAGACGCCGCACGGTTCGGATGCCGGGGATCACCGACAGGAGCGCCACGATGATCATCGCGATCGCCGCGAGCACGAGTGTCCACGGTCGCATCTCGAGATTGAACTTGATCATGTCGCTCGAGTAGGTGCTCATCATCCACGCGGCAGCGAGGTAGCCGACGATCAGGCCCGGGATGATCCCCAGAGAGACGAGCAGCACGTTCTCCCCGGTGATCAAAGCGGCGACGCGGCGGTTCGAGAGACCATTCGCACGCATCGTCGCGTACTCGGTCGATCGTTCCGCGACGTTCACCGAGATCGTGTTGAAGATGAGGGCGAATGCCATCGCTCCGCCGAAAACGATCATGATGCCGATGAATGCGTAGAACAGGCCCATGAACTGCTGGACCAGGTCGTAGACCTCGCGGCTGTCGACGACGGAGATGACGCCGTCGACGTCGTGGATGCGTTCCATCACAGCATCACGGTCGACGCCGTCGACGAACGCCGTGGCGACGGTCGTGACGGTCGGATTCCCCAGCGTGGTCTCCGGGACGGCGGGGTCGGCTGCTGCGAGAGCGGCCAGGAGCGTGTCCCGCTCCATGTACAGGACCGTTCCCATCGGTTCGGTTACGAAACCGCGGATCGGCCCGGTGATCGACGTTTCGAGCGTTCCGAAGGTGATCGTGATCGTGTCACCCACGTCGACGCCGATCTCGTCTTTCAGTGACACGCCGGCGAGGATCCCATCGCTCGGAAGCGCCCCGTCGTCGGTGAGGAACCCGCGAACACGGGTGTCCTTGACATAGGCCTGCAACTGGGTCCCGTAGCTGTCGCCCGAGAACTTCGCTGTCGCCGGCAGTGTGATGACCGGCTCGGCGACGGCGACGCCGTCGACACCCGCGATCACGGCGACCAGATCGTCGTCCACCGGCCGGTCTGCCAGAGCGGTCGCGTCGGACAGGTCGATTTCGTTGAACTGGCGGTCGAGGAGAGTCCGGACCGTGTCGATCATGCCCCAGGCCGAGAGCACGAGGGTGAGGGCCAACACGACGCCGAGCATGGTCGAGAGGCTGCGCAGCTTGTTGCGACCGACGCCGCGCAGCACCATGAGCCAGCGGACGGGGAGGCGTCGCAGCGGTGGAATGACGGTCTCGACGAGGCTGTGCCCGCCACCGGTCGTCGGGACCTCACCGCGCATGGCTTCTGCGGGGCTGGCGTGGAACACGGCGAGGGCCGGGGCCAGCGCGGCGAGTGCTCCCGTGACGACACCGAACAGGATGCCGACGACCGCGGTCGACCAGCGGAGTTCGCGGATGGTGTCGGGGATGCCGAGCGACTGGGTGTACATGCCGGTGATTCCCCATCCGGCGGCGATGCCGAGGATCGTACCCACGATGGCACCGGCCGTCCCGAGGATGAGCCCGTACGACAGGTAGTGCCACGTCAACTTGGAGCGACTCATTCCGCTGGCTCGCAGCGTGCCGATCTGGGAGCGCTGGGTGTATACGATCCGGGTCAGCAGGATGAAGGCGGCCATGCCGGCGGCGATCAGGAAGAGGATCGGGAAGGCGATCGCCATCTGTTCGAATCCCTTGAGGTCGAGATCCAGCCCGGCGTTCGACGGCTGATCCGCCTGCGTCATGATGTCCGCGGCGTGCGCAGCGTTCGCCGCGTCGGTGACCGCGGCGTCGACCGTCACGCGATCGGCGCCTTCGTCGTAGCGCATCACGACCTGATTCGCCGTCGCCTCCGGAGCGGCTGCGGCGACGGCGTCGGCGGAGACGAAGGCCACACCGAACGTTCCCGGGAGCGAGAAGAACTCCTGGCGGCTTCGCGCGGGCCAGAGGTACTCGGGTGAGACGGCGATACCGCGTACTGTGACCGTCGTCCACCCGGCTCCGGTCGCGATCTCGAACGTGTCTCCCACGCCGAGGTCGAACTGCTCGGCGAGGTGGGTCTCGATGAGCACACCCGTCGGGTCGGACGGAGACAGGTACGCACCGTCGGTCACATCCACCTGGTTCACCTCGGGTTGCCCGTCGGACGGCATCGTCACGATGCGTCCGATGAGCACGGTGTCGTCGATGGAGAACGGGATGTCTGCCTGGGCTCGCTCTTCGGCAACGGCAACACCCGGGACCGCTGCGGCCGTGTCGGCGAAGCCGGGGTCGGCGCCGGTGACGGTCATGTCGGCGAAGTGGAGACGGTCGTACGTCCCGTTGTACGAGACGTTGAGGTTCCGGTACGAGTCGTAGGATGCGCCGAACATGACGACGCCGAGCGCGATGGTGATGAACACCGCGATGAACTGCCAGCGCGAGCGGCGGAAGTCGCGTGAGCGCTTGGTGGCCAGGTAGCTCACCAGGTCAGCTCGCTCGGTTCGGCGGGTGAACTGTTCACCTGCACGTCGACGACGACGCCATCGCGAACGCGAATCACCCGGTCCGCCATTTCGGCGATGATCGCGTTGTGCGTGACGGTGAGAACGCTCCGGTCGCCGTCCGCCGTCACCGTGCGGAGAAGCTCGAGGATCTGGATCCCCGTCTCGATGTCGAGCGAACCCGTCGGTTCATCGCAGAGCACCAGGCTCGGGTTCTTGACGAGACCGCGGGCGATCGAAACGCGTTGCTGCTCTCCTCCGGAGAGTTGTCCGGGGAAGTGGTCGCCGCGTTCGGCGAGGCCGACTTGATCGAGCACCTCGTCGGTCCTCGCTTCGGCGTCGCCGTCGATGAGTTCTGCGATCAGCCCGATGTTCTCACGGGCGGTGAGGGTCGGCACCAGATTGAAGAACTGGAACACGAACCCGATGGTACGGAGGCGGTACTCGGTACGTTCCTTCTCATTGAGCGAGGAGACGATCACGCCGTCGACGTCCGTCGTTCCGCTCGTCGGTTCCTCCAGGGCCCCGATCTGATTGAGGAGCGTGGTCTTGCCCGCACCGCTCGGACCCAGGATGACGACGAACTCGCCCTTGGGGATCTCGAGGCTCACGCCGTCGAGGGCGCGCACCTCGGTCTCGCCTTCGCCGTAGATCTTCGTGAGGTCGGTCGTTCGTACGGCGAGGGACATGAACCGGACTCCTTTGTGACAGTAACTTCCATATGATAGTCTCTGTCAGAATCATGAGCAATTTGTCGCCGTTGCGAGAACGGAAGCGCCGGTCCATGATCCTCCGGATCCAGGATGAGGCGTTCCGACTCGTCTTCGAACGGGGGTACGCGGGAACGAAGGTCGAAGAGATCGCCGAGGCGGCAGACGTCTCTCCCTCCACGGTGTACCGGACGTTCGGGACCAAAGAGGGCGTCTTCCTGTGGGACGAACTCGAAGTTCCGACCCTCGAAGGGCTCGAAGGGGAACTTGCCCATCACAGCCCGGCCGAGGCCGTGGCCGCCATCGTGGAGCAGATCGGGTCCGTCGAGCTCCATGTTCCGGTCGCGGAGATGCGCCGTCGAGCCCGGTTCCTGTACACGGAACCGGCCTTGCAGTGTGCCCTCGGCGAGGCGTTCGGGCGATTCGAGAGGGCCGTCACCCGTATGCTGGGCCGGCGGGGAACCGTCACACCCACAGAAGCCCGCATCCTGGCGGCCGCCGGAATCGCAGCGATGCGCGAGGCTCTCGAGGGCTGGGCGCTCTCCGAATCGGCGACCGACCTCGCCGACGTCACGCAAGCCGCGGCCGCTTCGCTCCGCAGGGTCCTCCGGGGTTAGAGTCTTCGCCTATGACGAACGTCTCCTGGCCCGCGCTGCTCGACCGGCTCATCGCCGGTAACGACCTGACCCGCGACGAAGCACACGCCGCGATGGGCGAGATCATGGCGGGCGAGGTGGACGACGCACAGATCGCTGCGTTCCTGGTCGCGCTTCGCGTCAAGGGGGAGACCGCCGACGAGATGACCGGTCTCGTCGATGCCATGGTCGACGCCTCGATCCGGGTGGATGTCGGTGAGCCGGTCGTCGACTCCGTGGGAACCGGCGGCGATCGGTCCGGGACGTTCAACATCTCGACGACCGCGGCGTTGATCGCGGCGGGCGTCGGAGTGAAGATCGCCAAGCACGGCAACCGGTCGGCGTCGTCGAAGACCGGTTCGGCCGACGTGCTCGAAGCGCTCGGGTTCGACCTCGAGATGGACCCGGACGACACGGTCGCCATGATCCGAGACGTGGGATTCGGGTTCCTGTACGCACGCCGGTACCACCCGGCGATGCGCCATGCCGGGCCGGTCCGGTCCTCGCTCGGCATCCGCACCGTGTTCAACTTCCTCGGGCCGTTGACGAACCCGGCCGGTGCGAAACTGATGTCGGTCGGCACGGCCGACTCTCGCATGGCGAAGCTGATGATCGACGTCCTCCACAACCGTGGAGCAGAGCGGGCGTTCGTGTTCTACGGGGAGGACGGTCTCGACGAGTTGACCACCACCGGGCCGTCGTTCATCTACCGCCTCCGCAACGGCGAGGTCACGACCGCCGAGTTCACCCCTGAAGACTTCGGCGTGCGGCGTGCGACGCTCGACGATCTGCAGGGTGGGACGGCCGAAGACAACGTCCGGATCCTTCTGGACGTGCTCGACGGCAGGCCGGGGCCGAAACGAGATGTCGCCGTCGTCAACGCCGCTCCCGCCATCGTCGTCGCCGGCCTGGCGGACGGATTCGTGGAAGCGGTCGAATTGGCCAACGAAGCGATCGATTCCGGTGATGCCAGATCCGTGCTCGACCGCGCCGTCGCCTTCACTGAAGCCCGGTCGGGAGAACCGTCCCCGTAGATGATCGGCGCGTGTACGGTGAATGGATGCGGAGAGCAAGCCTTCTGATAGCCGTGTTCGCGTTCGTCGCGGCGGCCTGTTCGGGCGGTGGCGACGAAACCCCGTCCACATCGGACGGTGGGAGCGTGACCACGTCGCCCGTCACGACATCGCCCGTGACGACGTCACCGGTCGGGGATGCGGCGTCCCAGGTCGACGGCCCGCCGGCACCGGACTTCACCCTCGCCCTCGGCGACGGCGGCGAATTCAGCCTGTCGGCCGAGCAGAAGCCGGTGTACGTGATCTTCTGGGCCGAGTGGTGAAGCGTCTGTCGACGGGAGTTGCCCGTCGTCGATGCCGTAGCGCCGGACTATGAGGACGCGGTGCGGTTCATCGCCATCGGCGGGCGATCGGACTTCGACAAGACCAAGTCGCGAGCAGACGAGTTGCTGAGCAACGTCGACTGGGGCATGGATGACTCGATCTGGGACCTCTACGGTGTGAGGGGCCAGCCCGTGTCGTTCCTCATCACCGGAAACGACGTCATCGTCGGCAACTGGTTCGGCGCAGCCGGCGAGGAGCGTCTGAGACAAGCCCTCGACGAACTCGTAGCCCTCGACGCCTGAGAGAAGCCAGCATCGACCCGTGCCTTCGGCTGGTAGGCGGGGGATGGGGGCGTGGTGTGTGGCGCGGTTTCACCATGTCCCCTCGGCCGGAGGACGGGGGGACGCGGAGCGAAGCGACGCAGGGGGGCATCCTGACCCCGGAAGAACCAAACCACTATCGCGCCCGCCGCGGCACAACGACTCCGAACCAGACGATCCCGACGATCCCGATCAATAGGGAAGCCGAGTAGAACCAGACGGGCCCTCCCGAGAGCGAAGGCCGGAACGGTTCGATGGCCAGGCGAATGGCTGCGGCGGCGACGACGGCGAGCGACGCCGGCATGCCGGCCGGCGGTCTCCGGTATGCCTTCCACCACGCGATCGCCAGAGCAGCGATACCGAATAGCACGGCCCCATAGATTCCGACCGGATGACGTGTCACGGTGCTTCCCGCCTGCGACAGGGCCCAGGGAAGATCGGATGCGGTGCCGAGACACGTTCCGCGAACGAGACATCCGGCCGACCATCCGGCGAGGCCTGCGAGCGCTGCGGCCGAGAGGCCGTCGGCGGTGTAGACCGGTTCCTTGCGGGACTGCCAGAGAAAGACGGCGGCGGCCCCGATCGATGCACCGGCCGTCGATACGCCCGAGCGGACCAGGATGATGTCGGCGGGGTGAGCGATCGGGTTCGTGCCGTCGACGAGCATGGCGATGATGCGGCCGATGAAGATCCCGGCGACGGCCGAGACCACGCCGATCTCCCACAGGTTCCCCGTGCACCGCGCGGCGTTGCCGTGTCTCGCCTCCCACCAGAGCATCAGGTAGGCGGCGCCGCCGGCGATCGCAGCGGCGCCGAGGAGGGTGAACTCCATCAGCCGTTCACCAGTTCGTCGATCTGGAGCACGAGCGTGCGCTCGTCGATGACCCCGATGTGGAGGTAGGAGAGCTCACCTCCCGGGCGGTAGAAGAACGTGAGGGGTACGCCGCGATTGCCGCCCAGGTCGGTGGGGATCGATCCGGGCTGGTCGGCGTAGTGCTCGATGGGAGCGTCGAGGTAGAACTCCGCGATGAACGCCGCCGCACCGTTCGGCGTGTCCCGCACATCGAGACCGACGAATCGGACGTCGTCTTCGAACTGTGCGGCCGCCTTGCTGAGCAGGGGAGCCTCGGACCGGCAGGGTGTGCACCACGACGCCCACACGTTCAGGACGATCGGCTCGGTCGAATCGGCGAGGAGGTTCTGCATCTCCTCGCTCGTGATCGGCGCCGGCGGGTCGACACCCTCCACGGGCGCTGCGGATGAGCAAGCGGCTGCAATCAGGGCGAAGACGAGCGTTGTGATGACGAGTTTGGACACGACGACAGCGTACTCAGCCGTGCCGTCAACCGGGCAAACGGTGAGGAGAAGAATGTGGGGAAAAGAGTGTGGGGCGGCCGGTTGGCCGCCCCACACGATCGATCGGTTTTCGGTCTGATTGCTACTGCTCTTCGCCTCGCCGCTTACGGGTCGACAGTACGGCAAGAGTGCCGAGCAACAGGAGCCCGAGTGCGATGAGTGCGAGCTCCTCGGAGTTCATGCCGGTCTTCGGCAGCTCTTCGGCGACACCGAAGTCGGCGAGGAGGTACTCCTCACCATCGGCGAGTGCAATCGTGAACGACCCTGCCGTGGTCAACTCGCCGGACACCGACTTGGTGTCGATCTGGAACGTATACGTGCCGGCGTCGAGTCCGACGAACTTGTACCATCCATCCCATGGGCCCTTGGTCGTCGTGGCCGTGGCGATGAGCGTTCCGTCGGCATCCTTCAGGAACACCTTGGCACCGTTGATCCCGGGC
>JAOZRW010000199.1 GCA_029939995.1 Acidimicrobiia bacterium
TAGCACCACGGCCGGAAGGTAGTCGAAAAGAAACCGCGCTTTGTGCCACCGCTCGGCAATGCCGAACACCGCGGCGATCAGGGCGATGGAGAGGAGGTAGCCCAGCGGTGTGGTGATCATGGCTCGGCGCGTAGATTGTGGACCAATCTGCGCAGATCTTTCATGAAGCGTTCGGAGGGATCGTGCTTTTCGGTCCGGTAGGCGGGGTTCTTCTCTTTCCAGAGGGGGGAGTTTTCGAATTTGCGGTATTCGTAGTGGCCGATGAGGTATTTGATGGTCGGATACTTCGTAGCCAGATAGAAGACCAGTTCCGCGTCGGCCTTGAGCTGCGCTTTCGTCAGGTCGTCCGCACCCTCCGCGCCGCCGACGTTTTCGATGCCGATGGCACACCAGTTGAGCCCGATGACATGGCGGGCCATCGTGGTTTCGGGCATCAGGCGGTAGATGGTTCCGTCTCGGTCGACGAGGAAGTGGGCCGAGACATTGAGGGCCGACGCGCCGGCGATGTCGCCGCGGGATGCGGGGAGCCGCTCGGGATCGAAAGCCCGGAAGGCTTCGTCGGCCGTCTTCGTCGCCGTATGGTGGACGACGACGATGCGGGGAGTGATCGTCGTGTCGTTGGCGTCGATGCCGTAGTGCTCTTTCATGTAGGCCAGGGTCAGGGATTTGCGCTCGGGGCCGAAGCGGATGGGCCTCTCCACGATGTCGGGCGTTTTGGGGGAGAGATAGAGCGGAAAGAGCGCCGCGGCGAGAATCAGCAGCGCCGCGGCGCCGAGCGGATAGAGCAGGGAGCGGGGCATGCGGTCATCTCCTACGGAAGCTCAGGGCTTCCAGCAGGTGGGATTTTTCGATCGTGTCGGCGCCCTCCAGATCGGCGACGGTACGGGCCACCTTTTTGACGTTGGCGACGGCGCGGTGGCTGAGACCGAAGTTCTGTACCGCCTTGAGGAGGATCGTATCGGCTTCCGGAGAGAGGCGGCAGAAGGTTTCGATCCCCTTTTCGTCCAGCTTGCCGTTGGGGCTTTTCTGGCCCCTCTCCATCTGTTTCGCGAAGGCTTCGATGACCTGCGCGTGCATCGAGGCCGAATCGACGGAGGGGG
>JAOZRW010000200.1 GCA_029939995.1 Acidimicrobiia bacterium
CCGGGGACGCTGAGATACTGAACAAGCCCGGCATTGCAGAATATTTGAACATAGAGGACTATGGTGCGGTCGGCAATGACAGCACAGACAGCACCACTGCCATTCAGGACGCCATAGACGATGCAATAGCACAGAACAAAGTGGTGCTGATACCATCGGGCACTTTCAGGTTTACGAACCTTACTGCCAACGGCCCTTTGAATATGGTCGGGCTTGGCGTCACGTCCGTGCTAAAAAAGATGTCAGGCACGGACAACGGGCTTGCGCTCATAGGCAGTCCAAGTTACCATGCAAAGCTCAGCAACTTCGCCATCATTGCAGGTACTTCGCAAACATCCGGCTCTCTAATATTTATCGAAGAGACGAACCAGAGCGGCTTTGACAACCTTTTTCTTGATGGGGGGTATTACGGCATATATGCCTACACGTCAAGTCAGAGTGCTTTCAGGTGGGTGCGGGTACAGAACTGTGAAGTGAACGGCATGTACTTTGCAGACTGCCTGGACATGTACGTGGACAATTGCAGGAGCGACAACAATGCGGACTATGGGCTGCATGTGAACACGGTATCGGGGCTGTACGCTACGAACATTACCTGTTATGGAAATACCCACGGCTTCTATGTGGAGAATGCGATATCTTCGCCTGCGATTGCGGACACGAACGGCTTTCACTTTTATGCGAACTGCATCGGCGACAGCTCTTCTAACCATAACTGGCTTATCAAAAGCCTGACACGTTCCTACTTCACGGCTTGCTGGGGCGGTTCTCAGAGTGTGGACGGGCAGTTCAACGGCTTCAGGTTCGAGGATTGCCAGAATATTACAATGGCAGGCGGCACGGCACTCAACAACAGGGGTGACGGCATTTATACCGACAGCAGCTGTGACGGCATCGGCATTGCGGGCATGAATATAAATGGCAACGGCATAGGTACTTCTGGCGGGTACGGCGTGAACATGAACGGCGACCACATAAGCGTTACATCGAACATATTTACGGGCAATGGCAGCGGCAACATTTACGGCGGCAATACAACGTCCACCATCTATGCAAATACCCCTGACGACACGTCTATCGTAGGCACTGC
>JAOZRW010000087.1 GCA_029939995.1 Acidimicrobiia bacterium
CGATCACCTGCCCGGTCGGCAGGCCGGCGAAGTACTCGGTGACCTTGTCGGAGAAGAGGGGGACGACCTCGGACAGTTTGATGGCGAACGCCGCGAACAGGTCGCGCACCCGGTCCGGGTCGAAGCCGGGGGCCTTCTTCTCCTCGACGTACAGGGGGTAGAGGTACTGGTCCATCCGTCCGAGGCTGACGCCCTGATCGAGGGATTCGACCTGGATCAGCAGCTGGAAGAGCCAGATCAGCTGTAGCGCTTCCCGCAGGTTCCGGGCGGGCCGACGCGGGACGTGGGAGAGGACCTCGGCGACGTCGTCCCGACCGTCCCGGCGGGCCTCGTCCCGGTAGCGGTCGGCGAAGCGTTCGATCGCCGTCAAGCTGATCAGGCTGGCTTCGAGGTAGTCGCGCCCGTCCTCATCGAGGTTTCCCGCGTCGATCCGTTCCAGCACCTGCGCGCGCAGTCCGTCGGTGCCGAGTCGGATGAGCGTCTCGTAGTCGGGGAGGAAGTGGGCGATGCCGCCGGCCTCGTTGATGATGAAGCTGGTGGCGTTGAGCTGGTCGCTGATGTAGGCGAGGCGTTCGCGCAGCGGGAAGGCGCGCATGGCCACGTTGCGGTTGAGCCAGTAGGGGATCGGGGAGCGCAGGAGCGCCTTCTTGGCCCCGGGCGCCACCCGGATAGGGTTCACCGGCCGCTTCTCGAAGCGGAAGAGGTCGCCCAGCATGAACACGCCGGCCTTCTCGATGTGGCAGACGGCCCCGACCCGGTGCTCCGTATGCGAGCCGACGATCAGCTCCCCCGGGTAGATCCGGATCGTCCGCTTCTCGAGATGGTGGGCGAGGGCTGCGGCGTTTCGAACGCACGGCGAGGCCTGCTTGGCTTCCTTGGTCTTCCAGTACTCCGTGTAGTGGATGGCACGTTCGGCGCCGAGCGACGCCGGACTCGCCACGTAGTCGTCGTAGAGCGCCGTGATCTCCGCTGAAGGCTTCCAATTCGTCACGCCGTGCTCTCCCCGCATCCGGTGCCGAAGCCTACTGCGGCGTCGGCATGCGCCACAGGCGCCGTTGCCCTACCCGATGTCCCGTCCGGTACCACGCCGGAGAGGACCGTTCGTCCAGATCGGGGCGATGACGCCGGCATACCGTTCGGGATGATCTTCCGACGGCCCGGCAACTCGAGCGGCTGGCTCGGCCTCACGGACGGGCCCGTGGTCGTGTCGGTCCCCGATCCGGGCGGCCGCTACTACCTGCTCCCTACGCTGAGCCTGTGCACCGACGTGATCGGTTCCCCCGGCTGGCGCACGACCGGGACCGGCCCGCATGACTTCGTCTACATCCCGCCGGAATGGACGGGCGACCTCCCCGAAGGGATCCCCGGTCCCGAACGCGGTCGATCGGGGCTCCATCGCCGACTGGATGGACCTCGTCTACGGTGACGACGGATCGCTGGACCTCTACATCCAGCCGGATTCTCCCGGAGCCGCCCTTGAGGCGAATTGGCTGCCCTCACCGGCCGACCGGGCGTGGAACCTCACGTTGCGGCTCTACGCCCCGCTGCCCGAAGCCCTCGACGGAACCTGGAAGCCGCCGGCGCTGCGGGACTGACGCGTCCCGATGCCGATCGTCCGGCAGCAACTCGGCGACTCCATGTTGCGTGTGACAACAGGGCGATGACCGTCCGACAACGTGGATACAGACAGTTCGGCAACAGGTTGCTCGGACTGTGAGGGCATGGACACCAAGACCTGCCTCGTAGTGGTCATCGCAGCAGCCATGATCGTGTTCAACTCCGTACGGCGGTGGGCTCCGTCTGAGTCTGTTGACGGGTTGACGCCAACAGTCTCGACCGGTCGAGTACTCGCAGATCGTGTCATCGGCGTTGACCCACCTCGCTTCGAATTCGAAGGAGGAACCGAGGCCCAGGTGGCGAAGATGCAACGGGCCATCGACCGCTTCGGCGATCTAGGACTCGAGTTGCCGAGCCTCGAGACTCAGTTCGCTGAAGGATGCCGGGAACGGTTTGGAGCGTGGGGTCGGATCCGGTTTGATACGACACCGTGGCATATCGAGGTATGCACGACGGCTGTCTTCTCGCACGAACTGGCACACGCCTGGGACCGTTGGAACCTCACCGATGCAGAGCGTCGCGCATATATGGACGTGCGGGGTCTCGAAGCCTGGCAGGGAGCCGATATCCCGTGGAAGGAGCGGGGCGAGGAGGACCTGGCGATTCTCGTGAGCAGGGTGGTGAGTCAAGGGGTGAACAACTACCGCAGCGAGGATCGCTCGGCGGAGCTTCATGCATTCGGGCAGATCACCGGGATCCCCGTTCCTGCCGGAGATGTAGCCGTGACCACCGACGCACGGCTCGAGGCGCCTCAGTACGGATCGCCGCTCCGGTCACCGTCGATGCCCGGCTCTCCTCGTACCTGACGCTGGTAGTCATCAGGGAGCAGCGTTCAGCTGCTCAATGAGCGCTTTCGCTTCCCCGAGGTCACCTGTCTCGAATCCTTCTGTGAACCATCCGTAGATTTCGCTCAGCATCTCGAGCGCCTCTCGTTGGCGGCCCTGTAGCTTTCGCAGTCTGGCCATGCTCATCACAGCCCGCAGTTCGAGTGACCTTGCTCCTTGCCGTCGGGCCGTGTCGATGGCGACGGAGAAGGAGCTGCCGGCTTGGCTTTCGTCCCCGGCGAGCAGTTCAAGCTCGCCTTTGACACGCCACAGTTCGGCTTCGTAGAAGTACCCTCCGGCTCCCGCTACCAGGGCGAGGGCTTCGACCACGGCCGAGCGACCTTCGCCGGCTTGACCCGCTTTCCAGTGAGCCTCCGCCAGTACCGTCAGGAAGCCAGGTAGGAACGCTCCGCGGTAGGTCTTGAGGCCTTCCTTCATGAGGCGAAGCCCGTCGCTCACCGCCCCCAGGTCCGCGAGTGCCGCGCCTCTGTGGATGTGGCCGGTGGCGATCTGGATCTCGAATCCGATCTCGGTAGCAACCTCGATCTTCTCATCGGCCAGTTGGAGAGCCTTCTCACTCTCTCCGCGGAACATGTGGAGGAGTGCTGCGACGCCGAGCGCGACCACGAACGAGCAGGAGCGCGGCTGCTCTCGAGCCATCGTCAGCGTTTCAGCCATGCTCTCGGAGGCCCGGTCGGGATAGCCGAGGATCCACAGCGCGGTCGCCACATTGATTCCGCTGAGGATCCCCGGATCGAGAACACCCGGATACGGATGGGATTGGTGCGCCACCGGATCGTATGTGGAGATCGCCCGTTCCAGGTGCTCACGAGCCTTGAAGAAGTCGCCCCGGAAGAACGCTCCTTCCCCGAGTATGCGGTGGGCTTGGACGAGGAGAACCGGATCTCCTCCATCACGGTTGGCCAGACGGGCCAGACGACCGGCCAGTTCCGCCGCTTCGTCAAACTCCAAGCGGCTGTGGTGGTAATGCCAGAGGCCACGAAGCGCCGCATATAGCTCGGAGGTCGCACTCAACTCCTCGCCAAGCGACCTTGCCCGTTCGGACACTGCTTCGACCTCGTCGGCCCAGTATCCCTGTGTCATCTCAAGCGGCAAGCTGAGGCTGATGAGCATCGTCAGCTCTCTCCGGGTTCGTTCGGTCGTGTCCGGCTGGGTATCGAGGATTCGGAGGGCTTCGGTGTAGTAGCCGATCGCCTCGGCGCTCGCCGAGAGCCGCATGGAGAAGTCGCCTGCCAGTTGCAGGTATCGACATGCCTTGTCGTTGATGCCGGCCTTGCGGAAGTGCGACGCAAGTTGCGCAGCTACTTCGTCGGTGTGGGGCTTGTGCAGCGTTTCGAGGGCATCACCCACCTCTTCGTGACGGTGGGCGCGTTCTACAGT
>JAOZRW010000018.1:0-6984 GCA_029939995.1 Acidimicrobiia bacterium
TCGAGCCACGTATCCATCGAGGGTTACCGCAACCATTGCCACAACATCTCTAGAAACCATGACGCGAAGCTACCCGACAGACAACCCATAAGCGGCGCGACTCACCACGGGTCGAGAGGCGCATAGGTGCCGTTATGGGCGGTCGGCGAGCGTCGGGGTATGCTCCGGAGCACGCACAGTTCTGGGGGGCGAAATGAATGTGTGGAGAGAATTCACCAAGAAGCGTGAAGGCACCGACCGTTTCGTAGTCAACGGCCTAGTGATTGCGGTCGTCGGTGTCGGTTGGTTGGCGCTAGATCTCGTGTTCGATAGTTCGCTCTTTATGACGACGATGTCAGTGACCTTCATTTTCGTTGGTCTGACTATGGCTGGTGTCGCCAGCATCGTCATCGCATATCGAAAGCGTGACGGAGCTAGCCACTAGGCGAACCAGCCATTTGACGCAACCACCACCCGAACTCGCAGGCAATGTGCACGCCTCACCGGGGGCCATATGTGCCGATATGGGCACACCGTGGCCCGGGTGGTTGCGCCGACTATCGTGGCTTTGTGAGACGACTCATCGCTATCGGCCTGGTCGTAGTCGTTGCTTCGGCGTGTATGTCATCGAGCGATGGCTCGGGGTTCGGGTGTCGGTCAGCACCGGAGGCTCAGCGGCATTCGGAGTCGGAGTTCCCGCTCTCGGTCTCGGAGAATCCGGTCGCCGCTGGTGATGTCGTTACCCTGTACGTCGGCAGCAACGAAACCCCCGGGGGTGACAACATCGTCGGCGGCGAGGCAATGACGGGCTACGGCTCGTCATGGCAGTGCTGGAACGGCTCGGAATGGGTGAGCACCCACTTGCTTGCCCATGGCATCAACGAACCGGGTGCGACGATGCAAGGTCAACCAGGGGCCACGTCAACGGTGCCCGCCATCGGATACGTCATCCCGTTCCCGTTTGAGGTCACGGTTCCCGCCGTCGCACCCGGCTGGTATCGCATTCAGACGGCGATCATCGCCGATTCGGACGATGGATCAATCGGCACGTTCGTCGGTCACGTCGCTGTGGAAGTCAGCGACAACGACTAGCCGTCCACGCCGCCCATACATAACCGGCAATATGAACGGTTTGTCTACCGCCAATCGGTTCCCACTCTCGCCCCGGACCGCTGGGGACGAGGGACATGGAGCAAGGGTAAGCCGGCCGATTACCGCCGCTCGAGCATGCCGAGGTCGCGGAGGTGGGCGACGACGCGGGCTCGGGTGTCATCGACTTCGCCGTCGGTGGAAAACTCCTCGAAGAGGTGGGCCACGTCCGGGGCCGGAGGGTCGAATTCGTTGCGTTGGCGTTCCATGAGCTCGATCCGCCCGTCGGAGTGCGTGTCGTACACCTGGCGGGCTTCGAGTCGTCGACGTTGGGTGTCGGGATCGCAAACGGTCCGGACGAAGAGCACATCGGCTCCGTGCTCGCGCGCCGTGTCGATCACGACCTGCCGCTGTTGGTGGGTCTTGAACGCCCCGTCCATCGCCACAGGCAGGCCGGCGTCGAGGAGGGAGCCGGCCCGGCGGCACGACTCGTCGTAGGTGAGTTCGTTCATCTCGGCTGAGTAGAGGCCGGTGCCGTACGGCACCCATACCCGGGTCGCCTGGCCGATGCCTGCGATCTGCTTGCGGACCACGTCGGTCGAGATGACGTGCCACCCGTACTCCTCGCGCAGGTAGCGGGCGAGGGAGCTCTTTCCGGTTCCCATCAGCCCGTAGAAGACGACGAGCGGTGGCCGGGAACTGCCGCCCGTGTACGAGTAGGCCAGTCCGAACGAGTGCCGGGCGGCGTTGCGGTTCCGTCGCTTCTCGACCTCGCTGAGGTTGGGGTCGTCGGAGGTGAACGCCGCCACTTTCCCCCGCACGTACGCACGGTACGTCTTGTAGAAGTCCATGAGCTCGCGAAGTTCCTCGTCCCCCGACGCTTCGACGAACCGGTCGACGAAGTACCGCGACAGGTCCGGCCGCCCCCGGGCGTCGAGGTCCATGGCCAGGAACCCGATGTCCATCGCGACGTCTCCGCAGGAGAGCCGGTCGTTGAACTCGATGCAGTCGAATACGACGGGCGGGTCGCAGAAGAAGATGTTGTCGAGGTGGAGATCGCCGTGGCACTCGCGGATCCGGCCTTCGCTGATACGACGGGTGAACAGCTCCTCGTGCTCGATGAAGAACCGGTTCGTCCACTCCCGGATGTGGTCGAATCGCTCGCGGGAGATCAGCTTCCCGATGTAGGACTCGGTCTGGACGAAGTTCTCGTCGGTGTTGAACTTGATCGCCTCGATCTCGCCGTAGGCGTCCACGTCGGGCCCCCGGCGCGCGTTCCGGTAGAACGGGACGAGGATGTCGACGAGGTCGGCCAGCTTGTCGTGCGTAAGCTCGCCTCGTTCGAGGACCCCCACGCCGAGCTGGTCGCCGTCGAGCTGCTTCATCGCGACGGCCCAGTCGACGATCTCGCCGTCGCCTTGGCCCAGCGTCACATGCTCGCCGTCGAATCGCACGGGCTCGATCCCGAGGTACATGTCGGGAGCGAGCCGGCCGTTGAGCTCGACTTCCCTGCGGCAATTCACCTCGCGAAGCTCGAGCGTCGAGAAGTTGAGGAACCCGAAATCGACGGGCTTCTTGATCTTGTACGCCCGGTCGCCGGTCAACAGGATCGACGAGATGTGGGTCTGGAGATGGACGATCTCATCGACCGGATGCGGATACGCGTCCGGGTCGAGCAGCCCCTCGATGATCGCGGCATGGTCCATGGATCCGGTCCCTTCTCTCATCGTCCCGTCTGAACCCTTCCGGTCGCTCATGACTCGCTCCTCAAATGTCGAGCTTCGCGAGCAGCGACCCCACCGCCCGCGAGCTCGCCAGAACGTAGAAGTGCACCGACGGGGCCCCTGCCTCGAGCAGCTCGCGAACCTGTCCCTCCGCCCACGCGACGCCGACGTCCCGGGCATGTTCGGGTGCCGCTTCGATCTCGTGTGCCAGGGCCTCCGGGATCTCGCAGTGGAACGTACTGGGGATCGATGTCAGCTGCCGGGCGTTCGTGAGGATCCGCAGGCCCGGGATGATCGGCACGTCGATCCCCCGGCTCCGGCACTCGTCGACGAACGAGAAGTAGTGCCGGTTGTCGAAGAACATCTGGGTCACGATGTACTCGGCGCCGGCGTCGACCTTCTGCCTCACCCGTTCGATGTCCGCCGCCAGGTTCGGTGCCTCGAAGTGCTTCTCTGGGTATCCGGCGGCGCCGATGCAGAAGTCCGTCGGGAACGCGTCTTCCAGATCCTCCAGGTACCGGCCCCGGTTCATGTCGGAGATCTGTCCGATGAGATCGCTCGCGTGGTCGTTGGTGGTGCGGCCCTCGACCAACGGCTTCTCGTGCTTCGACGGATCGCCCCGAACCGCGAGCACGTTGTCGATGCCGAGGTAGTGCAGTTCGATGAGGAAGTCCTCGGTCTCCTGCCGGGTGAACCCCTCGCAGAGCACGTGCGGGACCGCGTCGATGTTCAGCTTGTTCTGGATGAGGGCGCAGATGCCGAGCGTGCCGGGGCGTTTCCTCGTCACACGGCGGCGCAGACCTTCCGGCGTGTCGTCGTAGACGATCTCGGAAGAGTGGCTCGTGATGTCGATGAACGTCGGCCGGTGAGCGGCGAGGTCCTCGATCAGACGGAACAAGGTCTCGAGATCGCTGCCGCGTCTCGGCGGGATGATCTCGAAACTGATCAACGGCCCGGTAGCCGCGGCGAGATGCTCGGTCACCTTCATGATCGCCGAGCCGTGACGCAGCGGGAGACCTCGCGAGCCTCCGCTCGAGCCGATATCTCGAGGAAGACACGGGCCGTGCGGCCGGTTCCTGCAGAGGCGGCGAGATACGCGTTCATGTGCCTCCGACTCCTCCGACTTGTCGACCGACGGCTACGATTCACTATACGCACCCGGCGGTGGCTCAGACCGATGGGTGGGAACGAACGCGAACAGGATCAGAGGGCCACATGTCATCGCGCCGGCGTCGCTTCACCTCCGAGTCCGTCTCGATGGGTCACCCCGACAAGGTCGCCGACCGCATCAGCGACTCGGTGGTCGACTACGCCCTCGGATTCGACCCCAGGGCCCGGGTGGCCTGCGAGACGTTCATCACCGGCGGGCTCCTCGTCATCGGAGGCGAGATCCGGGCCCGTGACCTCCCGGACGATCTCAACGACCGGATCGATCAGAGCGCCCGTGACACGATTCGACGGATCGGATACTCAGGCCCGGGAACCGGGTTCGACCCCGACGGCGCCGAGGTCAGGATCGTCATGAGGTCCCAGTCGGTCGACATCGCCCGCGGCGTCGACGGCGGCGAGAGGCTCGGCGCCGGCGACCAGGGCCTCATGTTCGGGTACGCCACGAACGAGACCGATGAACTGATGCCGCTGCCGATCATCCTCGCCCATCGACTCGTCGCCCGGCAGGCCGTCGTGCGCGAGGCCGGCCTCGTCGAGGGACTCCGCCCCGACGCGAAGGCGCAGGTCACGATCACCAGCGGTGACGGCGGACCGACACGAGTCGTCTCCGTGCTCTTGTCGACCCAGCACGATCCGATGTGGAACGAACGCCAGGGCGACCTTCGCGATCTCGTCACCGAGCACGTGATCAAACCGGCCATCGGAGATCGGTGGACCGACGACGTCGCCGTGCTCTTCAACCCCACCGGCCGGTTCGAAGTGGGCGGACCCGAAGGCGACACCGGGCTGACCGGCCGCAAGATCATCGTCGACACCTACGGCGGATGGGCCCGCCACGGCGGCGGCGCCTTCTCCGGGAAGGACAGTTCGAAGGTCGACCGATCGGCAACGTACATGGCTCGCTACGTGGCGAAGAACGTCGTCGCCGCAGGCCTCGCCGACGAGTGCGAGCTCCGCCTCTCCTACGCCATCGGCGTCGCCGACCCGACCGCCGTATCGATCGACTGCCACGGCACCGAGCACGTCGACGAAGAAGCGATCGAGCACGCCGTCACGGAGGTCTTCGACTTCACCCCGGGTGGGATCATCGCACAACTCGATCTCGCCCATCCGATCTACGAGCCGACCGCCTACCACGGGCACTTCGGACGCCGACCCGACGAAGCCGGGCCCGGCACGTTCACCTGGGAGAAGATCGACCGGATCGACGCCCTCAGATCGATGTTCGGCGCTTGAACGTCCAGGCGAGTTTCCCGACGGGTCGGGCGGCTCATCCCGGCCGGGGAGGACGGTGTATGGACAACTCGCAATCGGATCCACCGGGCGGGTCGCCGTGAGCGGCTATCTCGAGCGTGTACGGAGCGGCCTCGTCGTCTTCGACGGGGGAACGGGAACTTCGTTCCAGGCCGCGAATCTGACCGTCGACGACTTCGGCGGCGACGATCTCGAGGGCTGCATGGAGATCCTGAACGTGAGCCGTCCCGATGTGGTCGCGTCGCTCCATCGATCCTTCTTCGACGTCGGCGTCGACGTCGTCGAGACGAACACGTTCGGCGGCTTCTCCGTCCCCCTCGCCGAGTACGGCATCGAGCATCGCGCCTACGAGCTCTCCGCTGCGGGAGCTGGCATCGCCCGCGCCGTCGCCGACGAGTACATCGCTCGTGACGGGCGCCCGAGGTTCGTCGCCGGTTCGATCGGGCCCGGGACGAAGTTCGCCACGCTCGGCCAGATCACGTACCGGGAACTGCGCGACGCCTATGAGACGCAGGCAGCGGGCCTGATCGACGGCGGCGTCGACCTGTTCGTCATCGAGACCCAGTTCGACCTCCTCGGAGCCAAGGCGGCGATGAACGGCGCGAGGCGGGCGATGCGCCGGGCGGGAATCGAGCTTCCCCTCCAAGTTCAGGTCACGATCGAATTGACCGGCCGCATGCTCGCCGGCACCGAGATCGGCGCCGCGTTGACGACGTTGGACGCGATGCGGGCCGACGTGATCGGGCTCAACTGCGCGACCGGCCCGGAAGAGATGTACGAGCCGCTGCGATACCTGGCGGAGCACTCCCGGGTGCCCGTCTCGGTCATCCCGAACGCCGGATTGCCGCAGGTCGTGGACGGGGAGATGAGATACGACCTGTCGGCCGGCGAGTTCGCCGCTCATATCAGCCGGTTCGTGACGGAGTTCGGCGTCGACATCATCGGAGGCTGCTGCGGGACGACCCCTGCTCACATCGCAGCCGTGATCGAGGCGTGCCGGACGGTCACCATCCCGAGCCGCGACCCGGTTCATGAGCCGTCCGTTGCGTCGATCTACAGCACGACGCCGCTCAGACAGGACACGTCGTTCCTGATCATCGGCGAGCGAACCAACGCGAACGGATCCCGGGCGTTCCGTGAAGCGATGCTCGCCGGCGATCTCGATCGTTGTGTGGCGATCGGAGAGGATCAGGTGCGCGAGTCGGCCCATCTCGTCGATCTGTGCGTCGACTACGTCGGCAGGGACGGCACGGTCGACATGGACGCGCTCGCCGGTCGGTTCGCGACCGAGATCACGGTTCCGATCGTTCTCGATTCGACCGAGCCGGAAGTCATGGAGGCCGGGCTCGAGCGTCTGGGCGGAAGGTCGGTCCTCAACTCCGCGAACCTCGAGAATGGCGACGAGCCCGGGTCCCGGGCCGATCGGGTGTTCCGGCTGGCCCGGGAACACGGTGCGGCGGTCATCTGCCTCCTGATCGACGAGGAGGGACAGGCGAGAGACGTCGACTGGAAACTGCGGGTGGCGCACCGTCTCTACGATCTCGCCGTCGACCGGTACGGCCTCGAGCCGGGCGATCTCATCTTCGATCCTCTCACGTTCCCGTTGAGCACCGGGGACGACGCTCTGCGCGGCGACGCGATGCAGACGATCGAAGCGATCCGGCGGATCAAGACGGAACTCCCCGGCACGTCGACCGTGCTCGGCATCTCCAACGTGTCGTTCGGCCTTCATCCACCCGCGCGAAAGGCCCTCAACTCGGTGTTCCTC
>JAOZRW010000018.1:7084-10122 GCA_029939995.1 Acidimicrobiia bacterium
TGGAGCAGCGCATCATCGACGGCGATCGCAGCGGTCTGACCGACGACCTCCTCGAGGCTCTGGAGACGGGCCTGACCCCGCTCGGGATCGTCAACGACGTGCTCCTCTCCGGGATGCGAACCGTCGGGGAACTGTTCGCCTCCGGCGACATGCAACTGCCGTTCGTCCTGCGATCCGCAGAGACGATGAAGGCGGCCGTGGCGTTCCTCGAGCCGCACATGGAGCACTCGGATTCCACCCGGCGCGGGTCGATCGTCCTCGCGACCGTCGCAGGCGACGTTCACGACATCGGGAAGAACCTCGTCGACATCATCCTCAGCAACAACGGTTTCGAGGTCCACAATCTCGGCATCAAGGTCGGGATCGCCGAGCTGATCGAAGCCTATGAATCGACCGGGGCGGACGCGATCGGCATGAGCGGGCTGCTGGTGAAGAGCACGCTCGTGATGCGCGACAACCTCGACGAGATCACACGCCGGGGGCTCGGTGACGCGCCGGTCCTGCTCGGCGGCGCCGCCTTGACCCGCTCGTACGTCGAGGACGACCTCCGCAGCCGGTATCCGGGGCCGGTCTTCTACGGGAAGGACGCGTTCGCCGGTCTCGACGCGATGCATCGGATCGTTGCCGGCTCGTTGCCGCCCGAGCCGCGGCGCCGCTTCCCGCGCGCCGAGACCGTGGAGCTCGAAGGCGGGGTTCCCTCTCGCTCGCCATCGGTAGCCGCCGACAACCGCATCTACGAGCCTCCGTTCCTCGGAAGCCGGATCGTCAAGGGCATCCCGATCGACGACATCGCTGCATGCGTCAACACGACGGCCCTCTACCGGAACCAGTGGCAGTTCCGGCCGGAGACCGGTGAGAGCGACGACGCTTTCAAAGTGCGCCTGTCCGGGCTGTTTCGCGAGCAACTCGCGTCCGCCCGATCCGATCACCTCCTCGTCCCCCAGGTCGTCTACGGCTACTACGCAGCGAACGGCGACGGCGACGATCTCGTCATCTGGACCGACGAGACACGCTCGCGGGAGCGCACACGGTTCTCCTTCCCGCGTCAACGCAACGAGCCGTGGCTCTGCATCGCCGATTTCTTCCGCCCCGCCGACGGCCCGGAAGTCGACTACGTCGCCTTCCACGTCGTGACCATGGGCGACCGCGTCTCCGAACGGACCGCCGAGCTGTTCGCCGCCGACGCCTACCACGATTACCTGCTCCTCCACGGTCTCGGCGTGGAGATGACCGAAGCTCTCGCCGAGTACTGGCATCGCCGGATTCGCGAGGAGTGGGGATTCGCCGACGAAGACGGACCCACCCCGTCCGGCCTCTTCCGTCAGCAGTACCGCGGGGGCCGCTACTCATGGGGCTATCCGGCCTGCCCCGACCTCGAAGACAACGAGCGCGTCGCCGAACTCCTGGGAACCGAGAGGATCGGTGTCACCGTCGGACCCGACACCGCCTACCAGTACCAGCCCGAGCAGACGACGTCGGCCCTCATCGCGCACCACCCCCAGGCCAAGTACTTCGTCGCACGGACGGCCCGGGAGCGCAGGGAGGCTCATCGACCATGACCCGCGAACACGACCTCGAACGGATCAACCGGGCCATCGACGCCGCCATCGCGACCCTCGCACCGTTCACACCCGGAGCCATCGAAGCGAAGATGAAGACCGGGGACGATCCCGTGACCGCAGCCGACCTCGCGGTCAACGAGGTGCTACTCGACCTCCTCCCGCAGGAAGGGGAAGGGTGGCTCTTCGAAGAGACGGCCGACGGCACCGATCGACTCACCAGGGAACGCGTCTGGGTCGTCGATCCGATCGACGGGACCCGCGAGTTCGTCCAGGGGATCCCGGAGTGGAGCGTCTCCATCGGCCTGATCGAGAACGGCCGCCCGGTCGCCGGCGGCGTATGCAACCCCGCGACCGGTGAGCGGATCACCGGCTCCATCGAGACCGGAGTCGAGTACATCGGGGATCGCCCCCCGGTCGACGCCCCCTCCCTCGCAACCGCCGTCGTCCTCGCCTCCCGCTCCGAGGTCCGGCGCGGCGAGTGGGATCGGTTCGCCGATGAGCCGTTCACGATCGTGCCGATGGGTTCGGTCGCCTACAAGCTCGCGCTCGTCGCTGCCGGTCGCGCCGACGCCACGTGGACCGTCGTCCCCAAACACGAATGGGACATCGCCGCCGGAGCCGCTCTCGTCACCGCCGCCGGCGGATGGATCGCGCTGCTCGACGGATCCCCACCGACGTGGAACAACCCGGATCCGCTCGTCGACGACTTCATCGCGACGTCAGCGGCGCTCGCCGCCGATCCGGCGGTTAGGGAACTGCTGCGATGATCTCACCGTGCGCGACGGCGAACCAGCCGTCGTCGAGGACGGCAAGGCCCGGTTGGAGACGATCGACGAGATAGGCGGCGGAGTTGTCGACCGTGCGCCACAGGGACGACCGCAGCACGCTCTCGTGGTGACCGTGGGCGTATCGACCCACTCCCACACGGTACCCGCCGGATCGCCTACAGCAGGCTCAGGCGGTTTCCGATTTCATCCAGACCGGGACGGCCGAGCGGTAGCCCCGACGCAACAGCTCGCCCATGGCGGCCGCGTTGCGACGGATGGTCACCTCGTCGGGCCGCCGCGAGGAGCCGTTGTCGGACTGAGGCTTCGCAGCCTGGAACGTCCGGGCGTACTCGTCGATCAGCTCATCGTCGGTCAAGATCGGGACGGGCAACTCTTTCACGCTGCGAGACCCCATGGATCCTCCGTGTTCGACATACCTTCCGATTCGGCACCGATGGCCCCGACCTTGAGGCGGTGTCCACCGGCGCGGGAGCATAGAGAACGGTCGCAGAAGACCCGTGTCAATCCCCCGTTCGGACGCGACATCGAGGAATGGCCCCCCTGCGCACTCGCCGAGCGAGTGCGCGTCACCCCGGCAAGCCGGGGGGACGGGAAGAAAGAACCCCACACCCAAGTCCCCCGACGGCAAGCCGGGGGGACGGGAAGAAAGAACCCCACCCATGTCCCCCCGGCGGTGCCGCCGGGGGGA
>JAOZRW010000018.1:10222-40179 GCA_029939995.1 Acidimicrobiia bacterium
GGGGACGGGAAGAAAGAACCCCACCCATGTCCCCCCGGCGGTGCCGCCGGGGGGACGCGGAGGAGCGGCAGCGACGACGCAGGGGGGCTCCCGACTTCCGTGCCGCCGCGTACACTCGGGGCGATGTTGGTGAACGTGAGACCCGGGGTTCTGTTCATGTGCGTGCACAACGCCGGCCGGTCGCAGATGGCGGCGGGCTGGCTCCGGCACCTGGCCGGCGACGGCGTGGAGGTCTACTCGGGGGGATCGGAGCCGGGCACGAGCCTGAATCCCATGGCCGTCCGGGCCATGGCCGAGGTCGGGATCGACATCACGAACGAGCACCCGAAGCTGTGGACCGACGAGGTCGTGCGCGCCGTCGATGTGGTGGTGAGCATGGGGTGCGGCGACACCTGCCCGTTCTACCCGGGGAAGCGGTACGAGGATTGGGAACTCACCGATCCTTCGGGACAACCCATCGAGGTGGTCAGGACGGTACGCGACGAGATCGAGCGGCGCGTCCGGAACCTGATGGAAGAGCTCGGCGTGCCCGTCCGCACCTGAGCGGCACCCGATCGACCGGGTCGAGAGACGGGCGGCTACGCGATGCCGCCACCGTCGACGACGAGCGCCGTACCGGTGACGTAGCTGCTCGCGTCGCTCGCCAGCCAGACCACCGCGGCAGCGATCTCGCCCGGCTCCCCCATCCTTCCGAGCGGACGATCGGCCGCGTCCGCCAGGAACGTCGACGGGTCTTCCCCGAGTTGACGCGCCTCGTCACGCAGCATGTCGGTGTTCGTGTCTCCCGGGTTCACCGAGTTGACCCGTATGCCCTGCGGCCCGTGATCGATCGCGAGCGCACGGGTCATGTTCACGACCGCCCCCTTCGATGCGCAGTAGGAAAGGGCGTTCGCTCCCCCGGTGAGCCCCCATCCGGACCCGGTGTTCACGATGGACCCGCCCCCGTCGGCCGCCATCACCGGCACGACGTGCTTGCACATCAGGAACACGGATCGCACGTTCACGGCGAACACCCGGTCCCATTCCTCGGCGGTGAGGTCGATCGCCGTCGATCTCACGATGATGCCCGCGTTGTTGAACACGACGTCGACCCCGCCGAAGGTGTCCACCGTGGTCTCGACCACGCGAACGATGTCGATCTCCACCGACACATCCGCCTGCAACGCGATCGCCTCACCTCCATCGGCGGTGATCTCGCCGGCCACGGCGTCGGCCCCTGCGGCGTCCAGGTCGACGACGGCGACCTTCGCCCCTTCTGCCGCGAACGCGAGCGCCGTCGCCCGTCCGATCCCTCCTGCGCCGCCGGTGATGATCGCCCGCTTGTCCTCGAGTTGCATCGACCTGCTCCCTCTCTCGGTGGTGCCAGCGTAGAGAGCGGCCGGACCGTCGTGTTCGGCCCGAACGAACTGAGTGAGTCCTCACTCAGTTATACTGGCGACGTGACACCCGATCGGAACCGCGCGAAACCGCTCCCTCCCGACGACCGTCGGAGAGAGATCGTGGACGCCGTGACGCCCCTCCTGCTCGAGAAGGGTGCGGCGCTCACGTCCAGGGAGATGGCCGAGTCCGCCGGTGTCGCCGAGGGCACGATCTTCTCCGTCTTCCCGGACAAGGCCTCGGTCATCATCGAAGCGGTCAAGGCGACCATGGATCCCGAACCGGTGCGAGCAGCGCTCGCAGCGATTCCTGAGACCGATCCGCTCGACGAGCAACTCGAGTCCGTCGCCGCCGTCCTCTTGCAGCGAAGCGCCCGCGTCGGGACGCTCGTCGGGGTTCTACGCACGATGAAACCGTCGGGCGCCGAGAAGCCCGAGGGCGCTCACCGGTTCGTCACCGAGTCCAACGCGGCCATCCTCGCCGCCCTCACCGAACTCTTCGAGCGACACACGGATGATCTCCGGGTCGAACCCGGCCGGGCGGCCGTCGCGTTCCTGGGATACGTCTTCGCCAACGCCCATCCGCTCATGGCGGCCGACGAGAAGCCCGGAGCCGGAGAGATCGTCGACATGCTGCTGCACGGCATCGCCCGACCCGACGGCGACGGGAACTCCTGATGCTCGGCAAGCTCCTCCGCGTCTACCTCGCCCCCTACAAGCGCGAGATCGGGATCGTGACCGTCCTGCAACTCGTTGCAACGCTCGCCGCCCTGACGCTGCCGAGTCTCAACGCCGACATCATCGACAAGGGAGTCATCCGGGGCGACACCGCGTACATCCTCCGCATGGGCGGGTGGATGCTCGCCGTGTCCCTCGTCCAGGTCGTCGCCACGATCTCCGCCGTCTACTTCGGCGCCCGGACCGCCATGGCCTTCGGACGCGACGTGCGCTCGGCGTTCTTCCGCCGCGTGATCTCCTTCTCGAGCCGGGAGATGGCTCGATTCGGCGCGCCGACCCTCCTCACCCGCAACACGAACGACGTTCAACAGGTCCAGATGGTGGTTCTCACCACCTTCACGATGCTGATCACCGCCCCGATCATGATGATCGGAGGCGTCTTCATGGCGCTGCGCGAAGACGTCGGGCTCTCGTGGCTGATCCTGGCCCTCGTCCCGGTCCTGGCCGCGATCATCTGGTACATCCTGTCGCACATGGTGCCGGGCTTCCGCGTCATGCAACGCCGTCTCGACACCGTGAACCGGGTCCTTCGCGAGCAGATCACCGGCATCCGGGTCGTCAGGGCCTTCGTTCGCGAGCCGTTCGAGACCGATCGCTTCGGCGTGGCCAACACCGACCTGACGAACGTGTCGATCAGCGTTGGACGGTGGATGGCTGCGATCTTCCCGTCGGTCATGCTCGTGATGAACCTCTCGAGCGTCGCCGTCCTGTGGTTCGGGTCGTTCCGCGTCGACTCCGGAGCGATGCAGATCGGCTCCCTGACGGCGTTCCTCACCTACATCATCCAGATCCTCATGTCGGTGATGATGTCCACGATGATGTTCGTGCTCCTCCCCCGCGCCTCCGTGTCCGCGGATCGGATCGGTGAAGTACTCGAAACGGAGCCCTCCGTCGTGCCGCCGACCGAAGGTGTCATCGAACTGCCCCGTCACAGCCTCGTCGAGTTCGACAACGCGGGGTTCCGCTATCCCGGAGCCGGCCATCCGGTCCTCAGCGGCATCACGTTCTCGGCGCAACCCGGCCAGACGACGGCCGTGATCGGGTCGACCGGTGCGGGGAAGACGACCCTGGTCAACCTCATCCCCCGTCTCTTCGACGCCACCGAAGGAGTGGTCCGGGTCGACGGGGTCGACGTTCGCGACATCGACCCCGACACCTTGTGGAACAAGATCGGTCTCGTGCCGCAGACCATCTACCTCTTCTCCGGAACCGTCGCATCGAACCTCCGGTACGGCAAGCCGGACGCCACCGAGGAAGAGATGTGGGAGGCCCTCGAGATCGCCCAGGCCCGGGAGTTCGTCGAGGCGATGTCCGACGGCCTCGACTCCCCGATCGCCCAGGGCGGCACCAACGTCTCGGGCGGTCAGCGCCAACGTCTCGCCATCGCACGGGCGCTCATCCGCCGGCCCGAGCTGTACCTGTTCGACGACTCGTTCTCGGCGCTCGACGTCGCCACCGACGCCAGGCTCCGGCAAGCCCTCAAACCGGTCACCGAGGACGCCACCGTCATCATCGTGGCCCAACGGGTCGCGACGATCATGGACGCCGACCAGATCGTGGTCCTCGAGAACGGCGGCATCGTCGGCCTCGGCACCCACGACGAACTGCTCGAAACTTGCGTCCCCTACGCGGAGATCGTCGACTCGCAACTCGCGGCGGAGGTGTCATGACCACCCCCGAAGCGATGAAGAAGACCGAGCGCATCCAGATCCAGGGAGGCGGCCACGGCCGCGGCGGACCCTTCGGAAGCGCCATGGTGGGTCAGAAGGCGATGAACTTCGGACCGTCGATGCGCCGCCTCATCGGACGTCTGGGGCCGGAACGAGCCAAGGTGATCGCCGTGGTGGTCGCGGCCACCATCAGCGTCGGCCTCGCCTCGATCGGGCCGAGGGTGTTGGGCCGGGCCACCGACATCATCTTCTCGGGTGTCATCGGGAAGATGCTCCCGGCCGGCACGACGAAGGCCCAGGCGATCGACGCCCTCCAAGCGAGGGGCCAGGATCAGATCGCCAGCATGCTGAGCGGCGTGAACGTGGTGCCGGGTGTCGGCATCGACTTCACCTCCCTCGGTCGGATCCTCCTCCTCGCGCTCGGCCTCTACCTCGCGTCCGCCCTGTTCCAGTTCCTCCAGGGATACCTGATCAACGACGTCGTCCAGCACACGATGCTGCGGCTCCGATCCGAGGTCGAGGACAAGATCAACCACCTGCCGCTCCGCTACTTCGACCGGTCGCCGCGCGGCGAACTGCTGAGCCGGGTGACGAACGACATCGACAACGTCGCTCAGAGCTTGCAGCAGACGATGAGCCAGGTCCTCAACTCGCTGCTGACCGTCGTGTTCGTCTTCGGGATGATGATCTGGATCTCATGGAGCCTCGCGCTGATCGCTCTCGTGACGATCCCGTTGACGATGATCGTGGCGGGACTCGTCATGCGGAAGTCGCAGGCCAAGTTCATCGCCCAGTGGCGCCGCACCGGCAACCTCAACGCCCAGGTCGAAGAGGCCTTCACCGGTCACGCCCTCGTCAAGGTCTTCGGCCGGCAGGACGAGGTGCAGGAGTCGTTCGAGGTCGAGAACGAAGAGCTGTATCAAGCGAGCTTCGGCGCCCAGTTCCTCTCCGGCCTGATCATGCCGATCGCGATGTTCATCGGGAACCTGAACTACGTGATCATCGCCGTGATCGGCGGGCTTCGCGTGGCCAGCGGGACCCTGAGCCTCGGCGATGTGCAGGCGTTCATCCAGTACTCGCGACAGTTCACGCGACCGATCACCCAGATCGCCTCGATGGTCAACCTGCTGCAGTCCGGTGTTGCGTCGATCGAGCGGGTGTTCGAGCTCCTCGACGCCGAGGACGAGCCGGCCGACGTCGCCCTCGTCGATCGACCGGCCGTCCACCACGGACGGGTCGCTTTCGAGGACGTCTCGTTCCGCTACGTCGAAGACCAGCCGCTCATCGAGCACGTCAACTTCCACGTCGACCCCGGTGAGACGGTCGCGATCGTCGGACCGACGGGCGCGGGCAAGACCACCCTCGTCAACCTCATCATGCGCTTCTACGACCTCGACGCCGGGCGCATCACCCTCGACGGCATCGACATCTCCGACATGCGGCGCGACGACTTGCGTTCGCAGACCGGCATGGTGCTCCAGGACACCTGGCTCTTCGAGGGATCCATCCGGGACAACATCCGGTACGGCCGGCTCGACGCGACCGACGAGGAGGTCGTCGCGGCGGCCCGGGCAACCTACGTCGACCGATTCGTCGGATCGCTCCCGGACGGCTACGACACGATCGTCGACAACGAAGGCGGCCGGATCAGCGCCGGCGAGAAGCAGCTCATCACGATCGCCCGGGCCTTCCTCGCCGACCCCGCGCTCCTGATCCTCGACGAAGCGACGAGTTCGGTCGACACCCGCACCGAGGTCCTCGTCCAGCACGCGATGTCGGCGCTTCGGGCCGACCGCACGAGCTTCGTCATCGCCCACCGGCTGTCGACGATCCGCGACGCCGATCTGATCCTCGTGATGGAGAACGGGCAGATCGTCGAACAGGGCAACCATCACGAGCTTCTCGAACTCGGCGGCGCCTACGCCCGCCTCTACGAAACTCAGTTCACCGGCCCCGTCCTCGACGCGGACGGCGTCCCCGCCGAGCCGACCCCGGACTCCTAGAACGGTTCGGGAGCTTCCACGGGGTACAGGCTGACCGAGCGCGGACCCGTCGTGACCTCGATGTGGCCTGCGAGACGGCGGTCGAGATCATCGTCTCCGGTGTCGACGAGGAGCGGACGCCCGCCGAGATCGATCAGCTTCTGCTCGGGAGCGACCACGAGGAGCGGGTCGTCACCGATCCTACGCAGAACCCGTGCGGAGATCTGCTGGTTGCCGCGCCCGAGGAGGAAGCCCTGCCCGCCGATGATCGTGACGACGGCCGTCGTGTTCCCCGGTTCGATCGATCCGAGGAGGTCGCGCTCCGAGACATCGCTGGCCCTGAGCTCTCCATCGCGTACGACGTCGACGCCGAGGGGTGTTCCCTCGACCCCGAGGAGATCGGCCACCGCTGCGAGGGTGCTGCCCGGCCCGAGCAGGTACAGGACACCGGGTCGCATCCGGTCGACCGCGCCCTCCGCAGCGATACGAGCCGCCCCGATTTCGGAGGCCGCCGTCGGCGACTTCCTCGCCTGCGTTCGCACCGGGTCGACGGGTACCGGAACCGTGCCGTGAAGGGTCGGATCCACACGGCCGTGCCGCACCTGCTCTTCGTCGACGTCGAGCACCTCGCGAGCTGCGACGGGAAGGGTCCCCCTGGTCATCCATCGTGCCGCAACGGCGCCCGCGGCCACGGGGCTCACGGCGAAGCACTCCGAGTACATCTTCACGCCCGCGGGGACGCCGAGGACCGCGACGCCTTCGAGGTCCGCATCACAGATGTCGCGGGCGGTGCCGTCGCCGCCGGCGAACAGGATCAGGCCGGCGCCGGCGCGCGCCAGTGCCCTCGCCGCGTCGATCGTGTCCTGTGCGGTCGTCCCTGCAGCTGCAGGCCGGTAGACGACGTGAGGGATCAGCCCGGCGGCGTTGACCGCGTCCTCCCCCATCGTCCCGCCCGCTGTGAGGATCCGAGCACCGTGATGGGCGCCTTCGATCCGTGCGAGCGCGACGCGTGCCCGTCGCCCGGCCCCGGCTGAGGAACCGCGAGCGCGCGCTGCTGCCTGGATCGCCGGGCCGTCGCTTCCCTTGAGGCCTGCGGGGCCTCCGATGCCCGCGACCGGATTGACGATCACGCCGACCGCTGTGCCCACCGGGTCATCCATCGCCGTCGGCGAAGTACTTGCGGCGGTAGGCGCGCCAGCTCGGTGCCCACCGCTCCGGATCGTCGAGATCGTCGTGGTGGATGTGGTGGATCGTCTGGTTGTGCGGCGCGGTGCGCACGACGTCGGGCGTTTCGCGCGCCTCGGCCGCCACGTGCGCCATCACGTCGGCGTACTCGTCCAGTTCGGCCTTCGAGTACGACTCGGTCGGTTCGAGCGTGAAGGGCTGCGGCACGACGAACGGGTGGTGGCTCGTCCAGTAGTGCACGCCGAAGTCGCCGGCCCGCACCCCGATCTCCTCGGAGGTGATTCCCGTCTCTTCGTACAGCGCTCGCCACGAGTAGCGGACCTGCTCGATACGACGCCGGCCGGTTGCGTACGGAGCGCTCGCACCCGGGATCTCGAGGATGCGCTTCATCAGGTAGTTGTTGTTGAGCACCGCCAGCTCCGCCGCTTCGCGCAGACCTTCGGCGCCGAGCGACCGCATCCACGCGTAGGCGCGAACGATGTTCGGGACGACTCCGTAGAACGGTGCGACCTTGCCGATCGAGAGCGGCCGCTCACCGTCGAGGTAGAAGCGATCCCCGTCCCGCTCGACCACCGGGCCGGGCAGGAACGGAGCGAGCTTCTCCGACACCCCGTTCGCTCCGCTCCCGGGCCCGCCGCCGCCGTGCGGTGTGCTGAACGTCTTGTGCAGATTGAAGTGGCACGCGTCGAATCCGGCATCCTTCGCGCGTGTGATCCCCAGGATCCCGTTGGCGTTCGCCTGGTCGTAGGCGGCGAGTGCACCGACCGAGTGGGCGAGATCCACGAACTCGGCGATGCGCCGGTTGCAGATCCCCGTGTCCTCCGGGTTCGTGATCATCAACGCCGCCGTGCGCGGCGACAGGGCCTTCTTGAACGCCTCGATGTCGGGATAGCCGTCGGCGTCCGGGTACAGCGTGATCACCCGGTATCCGGCGGCCTTCGCCGTCGCGGCGTTCGATGGATGCGAGAAGATGGTGGTGATGACCTCGTCGCGCCGGTCTCCCTCGCCCGCGGCCTCGTGGTAGGCGCGGATCATCGAGATGTTCGTCCAGATCGCAGCCGATCCCCCGCTCGTCTGCAGCGACACACGCTCCATCCCGGCGATCTCGGCGAGCATCCGCTCGGTGCGCCAGATGATCTCGAGGATCCCCTGCACGCTCGCCTCGTCCTGCAGCGGATGCAGGTCCGTCAGACGTCCGGTCCGGATCAGCGCGTCGTTGACCTTCGGGGAGTATTTCATCGTGCATGTGCCCTGGCCGACGTCGACGTTGAGGTCGGCGCCGAGCGTCTCCTGGCTGAGCCGGAGGAAATGCTTCAGGACACGCATCTGGCCGATCTCCGGCAACGCGGGCGACGTCGTCCGGCGGAGTTCGTCGGGGAGCGCCTCTGCGCCGGTCCCGAGGTCCGGTTCCGGTCGGGATGGGAGAACCCCTCGTTCACCGGGTGTGTCGAGCTCGAAGATGATGGGTTCGTCCCACCGGGCCTCGTGGAAACGACGGAGCGTCGGCTTGGGAGCGATGGGGAGGCTCACGATCCCACCCCCTCTCCGAGCGCGGCCAATCGGGTGACGAAGAAGTCGATGTCACTCCGGGTGTTGAGCTCGGTGACGCAGACGAGCAGCCGGTGGGTTCCGATCTCCACTCCGGGCTCGATGCCTTCGGCGCGCAGCGACTCGATGACCTGTGCAGCCGTCGGCCCGGTCCGCTCGAGATCGATGGCGAACTCCCGGAAATGCGGGGCCGTGTCGGTGACGTCGATCCCGTCGATCGAGGTGAGGGCCCGCATGGCGTAATCGGTTCGGGCGAGGATCGTCTCGCCGATCTCGGCCATGCCGCGGGGCCCCATCAGGGCCAGGTACACGGCGGCGGCGACCCCCCACAGCGCTGCGGCGGTGCCGACCCACTCCTTCCCCTCTTCCCGCACGGCGAACGACGTTCGCTCGTACGCGACGTCGCCGAATCCGTATTCCCCGTCGACGTCGGTCGAGGCGAGGCCGAAGAGACGCGACGGCAGTTCCATCACGAACCGCGGGTCGTCGTGGACGGCGATGAAGCCCCCGTGAGCGCCGCCGAACCACTGATGCAGGCCGAGCGATTGGATGTCGCCGTGGACGATGTCCGCTCCCTGATCTGCGGGTGGGGTGATCGCCCCGAGTGCGATCGGATCGGTTCCTGCAACGAGGATGGCACCGCTGCGATGAGCAGCCTCCGCGAGACCGGGAAGCGACGTTTCGAGCGTCCCGGTGAAGCCTGGTGTCTCGATCCACAGCGCCGCCGTGTCGTCGTCGAGTTGCTCGATGACGGCGGCGAGATCCGCCGTGCCGTTCACCGTCGGGACGAAGACCAGTTCGAGGGCCGGTTCGACGAAGTCGCGAACGCGGGAGATCTTGTCGGGAAAGACGTCGCTCGCGATGACGATCCGACGGCGCCCGGTCATCCGCCCGGCCATCGACAAAGCCGTCGCCGCAGCCTGGTAGCCGTCATAGGTGGGAACGTTGACGACGTCCATGTTCAGGAGCTCCGCCATCAGCGACTGATACTCGAACAGAGCCTGGAACCGGCCGTGGTCCTCGTACGGCTCACCAGCGTAAGCGGTGAGGAACTCGCTGCGGCCGATGACCTCGTCGACCACGGCGGGAACGAAATGCCGGTAGGTTCCGGCCCCGAGGAAACTGCGGCCGGTAGCAACGGGCCGGTTCCTCTCGAGTATCCCCGTGACGTGGGCCACGAGATCCTGTTCGATCGGGAGAGCGGCCGGCAGATCGAGCAGACCGTCGACACGGAGATCGTCGGGAACGTCCACGTAGAAGTCGTCGACGGTTCCGGCCCCGGTCGCGGCGAGCATGGCGGCCTTCACGGCCGGCGCCGAGTTCGGCAGATACGGGTGGACGAACGGTTCGGCCATGTCGGATCCTTTCGGACGGCCGCTCGTGCGCGGCGGCGTCGCTGCTGCGTTCCCCACACGCTACCAACCGGTCGAGGACCGGAGTCCGGTGCACAGCGTGGATCGGCCGCCGGTGAGACGACGCACCGACCACAGCATCGGAAAAGAGATCTCGCACTTGCCGGACCGGGCGGGGCTACCCTCACCGAACACGCATGAGCATGTTCACCCACCGCCGCTGCCCGTCTTGTTGCTGCGACTTCCCCGCGGGTGAACGATGTTGCCGTCCCTGACTCTCCTCATCGACTGACACACACGACCCGCGGCGAACAGCCCGGGTCTTCTTCTATTGGAGGACCCCCCCATGGGACAGATCTACTCGAACATCGTCGAAACGATCGGCGGCACACCGCTGGTCGAACTCAACCGGATGACGCCCCGGGACGGCGCGCGCGTCGTCGCGAAGCTGGAGTCGTTCAATCCGCTCTCGAGCGTGAAGGACCGCATCGGAGCGAACATGATCGCCGCGGCCGAACGAGCGGGAGACATCACTCCCGGCGAGACGACCCTCATCGAAGCGACGAGCGGCAACACCGGCGTCGCCCTCGCGTTCGTTGCGGCGTCGAAGGGATACCGGCTGATCCTGACCATGCCGGACACGATGAGCGTCGAACGCCGAACGTTGCTGCACCTCCTCGGAGCCGAGGCAGTTCTCACTCCCGGCGCGGAGGGAATGGCAGGCGCCATCGCGCGAGCCGAGGAGCTCCTGGACGAGATCCCGGGATCGGTGATGCCGCGACAGTTCTCGAACCCCGCCAACCCCGAGATCCACCGCCGCACCACGGCAGAGGAGATCTGGGCGGATACCGATGGGGAGGTGGACATCGTCGTCGTGGCGGTGGGCACCGGGGGGACGATCACCGGCATCGGCCAGACGCTCAAGCAGAGGAAGCCGTCGGTGCGGATGGTCGCCGTCGAACCGGACGGCTCTCCCGTTCTCTCCGGAGGATCGCCGGGCCCTCATCAGATCCAGGGAATCGGTGCGGGGTTCATTCCGCCCGTCCTCGACCGGACGCTGATCGACGACGTCGTTCGCGTGACGAACGAGGACGCGTTCCGGACGGCCCGGGACCTGGCCCGGACCGAGGGGATCCTGGCGGGGATCTCGAGCGGAGCTGCCTTGCACGCTGCGCTCGAAGTGGCGGCGCGCCCTGAAGAGAGCGGCAAGCTGATCGTCGTCGTTCTCCCCGATACCGGCGAGCGGTACCTGTCGCTGGCCGGGGCGGGCGAACACCGGGACGGTGACGGGTCATGAAGCGTCTGAAGTCGCGAGCCGGCCGGCGCTTGGTCCGCGAGAAACGTCGACCCGGGCCGTTCGAGCGTCTCCGTGAAGACGTGCGCGCCGTGTTCGATCGGGATCCTGCGGCGCACACCGTGCCGCAGGTGATCGCCTCGTCCCCCGGTCTGCACGCGATCATGCTGCACCGGGTCGCCCACCGGCTCTGGATTTCCGGACATCGATTCCCGGCCCGTTTCATGAGCCACATTGGCCGCATGTTCACCGGCGTCGAGATCCATCCGGCCGCCGAGATCGGGCGGCGGTTCGTGATCGACCACGGCATGGGCGTCGTCATCGGAGAGACGGCGGAGATCGGTGACGACGTGATGCTCTACCAGGGAGTCACGCTCGGTGGAACCAGCCTGGAGCAGACGAAGCGCCATCCCACGATCGGCGACGGCGTCATCGTCGGCGCGGGCGCCAAGATCCTCGGAGCCGTGACCGTCGGGAACCGTGCCCGCATCGGCGCAGGCACCGTCGTCGTCAAGGACGTTCCGCCCCATGCCAGTGTCATCGGCCCGGCCGGGCGCGTGATCACCCGGGATCCGGTCGAACGGCGGGACACGACGATGCGTCTCGCCGGAACGGGGAGCGACGACGTCGCCGTTCTGATCGAGATGCTCACGGCTCGGGTGCAATCGCTCGAGAACAGCGTCGACGACGGGCGGATGACCATCCCCCCGAGACTCGAGGAGCTGTTCGCCCAGGGCTCCGGAATCTGACGATGCGGATCGACCGACGGGTTTCGGTGGTGATGGACACGTTCGGTTCCGCGAACCGGGCAATACGGCCCCTTGACAGGCATTGAACGCTCATATAGCGTATTGAACATGCGTTCAGGCTCTCCATCGGGGAGTGGTTCCTCCCCCATCGACGACCGGACCGCGAAGGCTCGCATCCGTGACACCGCAATCGAGTGCTTCGCCGAATGCGGCGTCGCCGGTACGACCGCCAGGAAGGTCGCGGACATGGCCGGCGTCTCGCCCGGGCTCGTCATCCACCACTTCGGGTCGATGGAGGGCCTGCGCGCCGCGTGCGACGAGCACGTCGCCGATGCGATCAGGCGGGCGAAGGCAGGCGCCATGGCATCCGGTCCCGAACTCGATGTCTTCGGATTGATGAGGGATACGGACATCGGCTTCACCGGCTCGTACCTCGCCCGGATGCTGTCCGACGACTCGCCCGCCGTCGAGAACCTCGTCGACGACCTCATCGCCGACGCCGAGCTCTATTTCGAACAGGGGGTCGAGTCGGGCATGCTGCGCCCTTCCGACGATCCAAGGGGACGAGCCGTCGTCCTCGTCTTGTGGTCGCTCGGTGGTCTCGTGCTCCACCGTCACTTCAAACGTCTGCTCGGAGCCGATCTCACCGATCCCGATCTCGCGACGAACCCCAGCCTGATGGCGTACATGGCACCGGCCTACGAGATCCTGGGGTCCGGCATCTTCACCGAGGCGCTGGCGTCGCGCCTCCGATCCGCCGCCACCGAAGCCAAGGAGACCGGCCCCGAGCGCGCCCCTTCGACACAATCCGCACAGAAGGAGACCCGATGAACGACCAGATCGCGATCCGGACGGAAGGCCTGACGAAGCACTACGGCAGCGTCGAAGCGCTCAACGACCTCGACATCGATATCCGCCCCGGCGAGATATTCGGTTTCCTCGGCCCGAACGGAGCGGGCAAGACCACCACGATTCGGACGCTTCTCGACGAGATCCACCCGACCGCAGGACGAGCTGAGATCCTCGGTCTTGACACGCATCAACAGTCGGTCGAGATCCGACGCCACATCGGCTACGTACCGGGTGACCTGGCGATGTACCCGCGCCTCACCGGGCGCGACACTCTCACCTTCTTCGCGAACCTGCGCGGCGGAGTCGACTGGGGATACGTCGATGAACTCGCCGACCGTCTCGACGCGGATCTATCGAAGAAGGTCGGCGATCTGTCGTCGGGGAACCGGCAGAAGGTCGGCCTCATCCAGGCGTTCATGAACAAGCCGGAGGTGCTGATCATGGACGAGCCCAGCGCCGGTCTGGATCCGCTCGTCCAGCGGGAGTTCCAATCCATGCTGCGCGAGGAGATCGCGAAGGGCGGCACCGTGTTCCTCTCCAGCCACACGCTCTCCGAAGTCCAGCGCGTCGCCGACCGGGTGGGGATCATCCGTCACGGCAGACTCATCGCCGTCGAGGGCGTGGCCGGTCTGCGGGCCAAGGGCATCCGGCGCGTCGACCTCTACTTCGACGAGCCGGTCGATACCTCCGTCTTCGAAGCGGTGACGGGCACCCGCGACGTCATCGTCCAGAACCACCATGTCTCCATGTCGTTCGATGGCCGCATGGACGAACTCCTCGCAGCAGCGACACAGCACGCCACGCTCGTCGACATCAACACACAGGAAGCCGACCTCGAGGAGATCTTCCTCACCTACTACCGGGACGAGGCGGAGGTGCCGGCCTGATGCTCGCCAACGTCTTCACGAAGACGATTGCCGATCGGTGGAAAGGCATGACGATCGGCGTCATCTCACTGTTCGCCCTGCTCGTGATGGGGATGGCGGTGTACCGCGACATCGACCTGTCGGTGTACACGTCCCTGCCCGAGGCCTACCGGTCACTGTTCAACATCCCCACCGACGCGGATGTCGGTGCGCTGGCGTTCGGGGTCATCTACGGGTCCTACGGCGCGCTCATCGTCGCGTCCCTGGCGATCGCGATCGGAGCGGCCACGATCGCCGGAGAGGAACGCAACGGAACGATCGGGTTGCTTCTCGCCAACCCGAAGAGCCGTACCATCGTCCTCACATCCAAGGGCGCCGGCCTGACGGCGATAGTCGCCGCCGCCGGCCTGGCGCTGTGGGGCACTGCCTGGTTGACACCGCAGATCCTCGGCGTGAACACGACGGGAATGCACCCCGGAGCCTTGATCCTCCACCTGACGATGGTGTCGCTGTTCTTCGGACTGCTGGCCCTGGCGATCGGCGCGTCGACCGGCAAGACCGGAGTCGCATCCGGTGTCTCGGCGGGTGTCATGGCGATCTCGTTCGTTGCCGTTGGACTGCTCCCCCTCTTCGAAGGCTGGGAGGATCTCGCCAGAGCGTTCCCCTGGTACTACTTCACGGGCGCCGACCCGGTGAACAACGGCGTCGACTGGGCACACATCGCCATCCTGATCGCCGGATGCGTCGTGTTCGCCGTCGTGGCCGTGGTCGGTTTCAAGCGGCGAGACCTGCGGAGCCAGACGGTCGGCGTCTCGGTGATCGATCGCCTGCGCTCCAACCCGGTGACGAAGCAGTTCGCCGACCGGCTCGCGGGGTCGGTCTTCGTTTCCCGGATTTCGATCAAGACCTTCTCCGAGAGCCAGGCCCTGATCTACATCACCGCCGCGCTGATGTTCCTGGTCATGGGGTTGATGCTCGGCCCGATGTACAACCTGCTCGACGAGACCCTGCGCAACCTCACCGGACAGCTCCCCGATGCCATGCTCGCCATGTTCGGTGGTGGCGACATGAGCACCCCGGAAGGCTGGTACCAGCTCGAGACGTTCGGGATGATGGCCCCGATCGCAGTCCTCGCCGTCACGATGGTGATGGGCGCTCGCTCCCTCGCCGCCGAAGAGGAGCATCGGACGATGGGTCTGCTCCTCTCCAACCCCATCTCTCGCAGCTATGTCCTCTTCGAGAAGACGATTGCGATGGTGGTCGGAGGTGCCATCGTCGGCTTCTCCATCTTCGCCGGCGTCGCCGGCGGGTCACTGCTCGGCGGGCTCGGCATGAGCATCGGGAACATCGCGGCAACGTCGCTGCTCGCCGCGCTCATCGGTCTCGTTTTCGGCGCCCTCGCCCTGCTCCTCAGCGCAGCGACCGGCCGGGTCAAGATCGCGGTCTACGGGTCGACCGTCGTTGCCGTCCTGCTGTATCTGTGGAACGCGTTGATTCCGCTGAACGTGAACATCGCGGGTTGGGCGAAATGGTCGCCGTTCTACTACTACCTGAGCAGCGACCCGTTGAACAACGGCATGAACTGGGGGCACGGGGCCATCCTCGCCGCGCTCACCCTCATCCTCGTCGCGCTCGCCGTCGCCCTGTTCAACCGCCGCGACCTCCGCCAAACCGGCTAACCCCAGGAGTCTGGCGTTGATCTGAACGGAATATCGTTCAAGTCAACGCCAGACTCCAAAGAGAGGGGTTGCGGATCGGGAGCGCGACGATTACGGTCCTCCCCCAATGACACGGCTCTTCGTCCTCGCGCATCATCATCACCACCCATATCGGGTCGGTTGGTCGTGAGCGCCTAGCGAGAGCAACAAGCACAACACCAACGCCGACCCGAGAGGTCGGCGTTTCCCGTTTGCGGGCGAGTCGACCATGACGGCGGCGGGAAAGACCCCCGCATGCCAACCGAAACATCTTCGCTCCACCTTGCGATCCCCAAGGGCCGTATCCAGGCCGGCGTCATCGACCTGCTCGCCGCCGCCGGGATCGGGCTCCGCTCCGGGCCGCGCGGCTACCGGCCGGTGCCCTCCGTCCCCGGCTACGAGGTCAAGCTCCTCAAGCCGCAGACCATCGTCGAGATGCTCGTCGCCGGATCCCGCGACGTCGGATTCACCGGCGCCGACTGGGTCGCCGAAACCGACGCGGATCTCGTCGAGCTACTCGACACGGATCTCGACCCGGTACGGATGGTGGCGGCGGCCCCGGAGCATCTCCTCGAAGACGGGCGGCTCCCCAGCCGGCGTCTCGTCGTCGCGAGCGAGTACCCACGGCTGACGGCGCGATGGATCGCCGAGCGGGGGCTCGACGCCACCTTCGTCCGCTCGTACGGCGCGACCGAGGTCTTCCCTCCCGAGGACGCGGACGTGATCGTGGACATCACCGCGACGGGTGAGACCTTGACGGCGAACGGTCTCGTGATCGTCGAAGAGGTGATGCGCTCGTCCACCCGCCTCTACGCCAGCGCGCCTGCGCTCGACACCCCGGAGAAGAAGACCGCCGTCGAAGCCCTCGTCCTCAGCGTGCGGTCGGTCATCGAGGCTCGAACGCGGGCGATGGTGGAACTGAACGTCGCCGACGATCGGCTCGAGTCGGTCATCGAGGTCCTGCCGTGCATGCGGGAACCGACGATCGCGTACCTGCACAGCGGTGCGGCTCTCTCGGTCAAGGCGGCGGTTCCGCGTGCGACGCTCTCCCGTCTCCTCCCCACCCTCAAGGAACGCGGAGCGACGGACATCGTGGTCACACGACTGGAGCAGATCGTCCCATGACGCCTCGCACCTACGCCCCACCGAGACTCGGCGCTCGGATCGACCTCGATCTGTCGAAGAACGAAGGACCTCGCTCCGATCGAATCTCGCTCAACGTCATCGACCGGATCGACGACCTCGTCCGCCGCTACCCGGATACGAGCGACCTGCGGAGTCGTCTCGCCGGGATGCACGGACTCTCACCCGACCAGATTCTGCTCACCGCAGGTGGAGACGATGCCCTCTTCCGGTGCTTCCTCTCCCGCTCCGGATCGGGAGCGTTCGCCGTCGCGACCCGCCCGACTTTCGAGATGATCCCGATCTACGCCGACCAGGTCGGCGTCCGCCTCGTCGAGGTCGGCTGGCCGGGCGGCCCGTTCCCGATCCGGGCGTTCGTCGATGCCGCACGCGGCGCCGACGTCGCCTTCGTTGTGTCGCCCAACAACCCGACCGGATCGGTCATCACCGAATCCGACCTGCGATCCATCGCGGAGGCGGTACCGCTGGTCGTGCTCGATGCCGCCTACGCCGAGTTCGCCGACGTCGACCCGACACCGGTCGCCCTGTCGTTGGGGAACGTCGTGGTGGTTCGCACCCTGTCGAAGGCGTACGGACTGGCCGGCCTCCGTGTCGGCTACCTCCTCGGCCCCGATGACCTGATCGACGAGATCGGCTCGCACGGCGGCCCCTACCCGGTGTCGGCCCTCTCGGCGGCGATCGCGCTCCAACGACTCGACGACCGCGAAGGGGTCCGTTCGACGATCATGGAGATCCGGTCCGAACGTGCCGCGTTCGCCGAGACGCTCTCCGGTCTCGGTGTCCGGTCGCGGCCGTCCCAGGGCAACTTCGTGCTCGTCGAACACGCCGACGCGGATCAGATCGCAGAAACCTGCGCCGAACTCGGCATCGGGGTCCGCCGGTTCCCCGGCCGGCCGGGCCTCGAACAGGCGATCCGGATCACCATGCCGGGGAACGCTGCCGACTTCGCCCGTCTGGAGCGGGCGATCACCACCGCCCTCTCCCGCATCCCGCACCCGCCGACCCGCCCCGCAGACCCCGAGGAGGTCCCGCGATGAACCGAACCGCAACCCTGGATCGCCGAACGTCCGAGACCGAGATCACCGGCCGGCTCGCCCTCGACGGTGGCGGACTCGCCCGCGTCGACACCGGCCTCGGATTCCTCGATCACATGCTCGCCACACTCGCCAAGCACGCCGGGTTCGATCTCGAACTGGACGCCACCGGCGACATCGCGATCGACGATCACCACACCGTCGAAGACTGCGCGATCGTGCTCGGACGCGGCGTCTCGGAGGCACTCGGCGACCGATCCGGCATCCGCCGATTCGGGTCCGCCTATGCGCCCCTCGACGAATCCCTCGCCCGCTCCGTCGTGGATCTGGCAGGCCGCCCGTGGCCCGAGATCCACCTCACCTTCGCTCGCGAGCGCATCGGGGACGTCGCCACGGAGAACATCATCCACTTCTTCCGGTCCTTCGCCGTCGAGGCGCGCATGGCACTGCACGTCGATCTGATCAGAGGCGACAACGATCACCACCGGGCGGAGGCCGCCTTCAAGTCGTGTGCCCTGGCGCTGCGAACGGCCGTCGAACGGACCGCCGGCGGGGTCCCGAGTACCAAGGGGACCCTCACATGACCTCGAGCGTCACCATCATCGCGACGGGATCTGCGAACACGGCGTCGGTGATCGCAGCGTTCGACCGTCTCAGCGTTTCGACCCGCACGGCGAAGACTCCGACGGACGTCCGCAATGCCGACCGTGTGGTCCTTCCCGGTGTCGGCGCCTTCGGGCCGGCGATGCGCCGGATCGACGAGCAAGGCATGCGAGACGCGCTCGTCGAACGGATCACAGACGATCGACCGACGCTCGCCATCTGCCTCGGATTGCAGTTGCTGGCCGACGGGAGCGAGGAGAGTCCCGGCACGGCAGGCCTCGGCGTCGTCGATGGGACCGTCACACGGCTGCCGGAGGATCTCGTCGTTCCTCATCTCGGATGGAACGAGGTGACGCCCGTCTCCGACGACGGGCTCCTGGCCCCCGGATGGGCGTACTTCGCTAACTCCTATCGGCTGCCCTCCATACCGGAGGGGTGGTCGGGTGCCTGGACCGACTACGGAAGCGGCTTCGTCTCCGCATTGGAGCGGGGCAACGTCCTCGCCTGCCAGTTCCACCCCGAACTGTCCGGCGAGTGGGGGGCGCGCCTCCTGGCACGCTGGCTCGAGTGCACGGGAAGGGCCTCCTGATGCTGGCCCCGAGGCTGATCCCGTGCCTGGACGTCGACGGCGGACGCGTCGTCAAAGGCATCCGGTTCCGGGATCTACGCGACGCCGGCGATCCCGCCGCACAGGCCCGCAGGTACGAAGAGCAGGGAGCCGACGAGATCGTCATCCTCGACGTCTCCGCCACACCGGAGGGCCGGGGCAACGCAGTCGCCACGACACGGCACGTTCGCAGCGTCCTCTCGATCCCCCTCACGGTCGGCGGCGGTGTTCGAACCGTCGAAGACGCCCACTCGCTCCTCGAGGCCGGCGCCGACAAGGTGGCGGTCAACACCGCCGCCGTGGAACGACCGGCCCTGATCCGCGAGATCGCAGCCCGGTTCGGGTCACAGTGCACCGTCCTCGCCGTCGATGCGGCGGCCCGCGACGGGGAACCGTGGGAAGTCGTCGTCAACGGAGGTCGGGTCCGGACGGGCATCGACGCGATCACGTGGATCTCCACCGCCGCGTCGCTCGGCGCCGGCGAGATCCTGCTCACCAGCTGGGATCGCGACGGGACACACGCCGGGTACGACACCGACCTGCTCTCGGCCGCCGCCGGAGCGGTGTCGGTGCCGGTGATCGCTTCCGGTGGGGCCGCGAACGCGCGCCATCTCGCAGATGCGATCGAAGCGGGAGCGTCGGCGGTGCTCGTCGCGTCGATCCTCCACGACGCCGTCGCCACGGTCGCCTCGCTCAAACACGAGCTGCGATCGATCGGGATCGGGGTGCGTCCATGATCATCCCATCCATCGACATCGTCGACGGTCGCGCCGTCCAACTGATCGGCGGCGAGTCTCAGGCCCTCGACGCCGGCGATCCCGCACCGATCCTCGACCGATTCTCGGTCGCCGGTGAGGTCGCCGTGATCGACATCGACGCCGCGCGAGGCGAGGGCTCCAACGCGAACCTCATCCGGAGCCTGTGCAGGCGTGCACCCATCCGGGTCGGAGGAGGGATTCGCGACGTCGAAACCGCGCTCTCGTGGCTCGATGCGGGAGCATCGAAGATCATCATCGGCACAGCCGCCGCGCCCGATCTCCTGGCGCAACTTCCGCGTCATCGGGTGATCGTCGCTCTCGACTCACGAGACCGGGAGGTCGTCACCCACGGGTGGCGGACCGCGACGGGCGCGTCGGTCGCCGATCGGATCCGGGAGTTGAAAGACCTCGTGGGAGGGTTTCTCGTGACCTTCGTCGAACTCGAGGGACTCATGGACGGCACGGACCCTGCCCGGGCGGCTGAGGTGATCGACCTGGCCGGAGACGCCCGTGTCACGATCGCGGGCGGTGTGACGACCGCAGCCGAGATCGCCGTGCTCGATCGCCTCGGAGCAGACTCGCAGGTCGGGATGGCGCTCTACACGGGCGCTCTCACGCTCGCCGATGCGATCGCCGCGCCGTTGACGTCGGACCGCACCGACGGCCTCTGGCCGACCGTCGTCACCGACGAGCGCGGCACCGCGCTCGGCCTCGCCTGGTCGAGCCCCGAAAGCCTGCAACGAGCCGTCGAACAGCGCCGGGGGATCTACCAGAGCCGGAAGCGAGGCCTGTGGGAGAAGGGATCGACGTCGGGCGCGAGACAGGACCTGCTCGAGGTGGCGGTCGACTGCGATCGCGACGCGCTCAGGTTCACGGTGCGCCAGCACGGGACCGGTTTCTGCCACCTCGGTACCCGCTCGTGCTGGGGAGACGACGGAGGAATCGGCAGGCTCTCGCGCCGGCTCACCGATCTGGTCGCCGAACCCGTCCCGGGTTCGAACACGGTGCGACTCCTGAACGACGCGGCGCTGCTCGGAGCCAAGCTTCGCGAGGAGGCCGACGAACTGGCCGGCGCGGTATGCCGCTCCGATGTCGTATCCGAGGCAGCGGACGTGATCTACTTCGCGCTGGTGAAGGCCGTATCGGCCGGCGCGGGGATCGAAGACATCGAGTCGGAACTCGACCGGCGGGCGCGGCGGATGAGCCGTCGTCCGATGGAAGCGAAAGATGGGTATCGAAGATGAGCAGATTGCAGCAGGTCGACGCCGACCGGATCGTGAGGGAACGCCGCTCCCCCGTCGACGGGGCCACACTGGCCGGCGCGGCAGCGATCGTCGAAGACGTCCGGGGCCGCGGGGACCGGTCGGTCAGGGAGCACAGCGAGCGGTTCGGAGATCTGTCCCCGAACGGGCAAATCGTCTACGGCAGAGACGATCTCCTGACGGCGCTCGCCGACATCGACTCGTCGGACCGGGAACTGCTCGAACGCACCACCGAGAGGATCGGCCGGTTCGCCCACCGCCGGCGGGCCGGGTTGAGCGATCTCGACGTCGCGGTGGACGGCGGGCGGGCGGGCCACCGGTGGATCCCGGTGGAGCACGTCGGCGCCTACGCGCCCGGCGGCCGGTACCCGCTGCCGTCATCGGTGCTCATGACCGTCATCCCCGCCCGAGTGGCCGGCGTCTCGGACGTCTGGGTCGCGTCGCCTCGCCCGACACCGATCACGCTCGCCGCCGCCGCGACCGCAGGTGCGGACGGTCTCCTCGCGATCGGTGGGGCCCAGGCCGTCGCCGCTCTGGCGTTCGGCGTGTACTCCCCCGCGGCCGATGTGATCGTCGGGCCGGGGAATCGCTGGGTCACCGCCGCCAAGAAACACCTCTACGGGGAGATCGGCATCGACGGCCTCGCCGGCCCGAGCGAGATCGTGGTGGTCGCCGACGAGGACGCCGATCCCGCGCTCGTGGCTGCGGATCTGCTGGCACAGGCCGAGCACGATCCCGACGCTTTGCCGATCCTCGTCACCGACGCTCCCGAACTGCTTCCCGCTGTCGATCGGATGCTCGAACGGCAGCTGGCGTCGCTCCCGACCGCGGCCGTGGCATCGGCCGCTCTCGACGGTGGTTCGGCGGTCGTCGTCGGCACGATCGACGAAGCCGCCGAACTCTGCAATCGGATCGCTCCGGAGCACCTCGCTCTCCACGTCGCCGATGCGGGGGACGTCGCCGGACGCTTCACGTCCTACGGTTCGATCTTCATCGGCGACGCGGCGGCGGAGGTGTTCGCCGATTACGGCGTCGGACCGAACCACGTACTTCCCACCGGCGGGGGTGCCCGCTTCCAGTCGGGACTGTCGGTGATGACGTTCCTCAGAGCCCCGACGTGGCTGGAACTGGACGACCCGGACGCCACCGCCTCCGACGCCGCACGCCTCGCCCGCTTCGAAGGCCTCGAAGCCCACGCCCGGGCGGCTGAAGCCCGGACACCGGGCCCTCGAGGGGCGCCGGAAGGCGGGCCTTCGCCCGAGGCGAGCGGTGCCGCGCCGGCGTAGCGGACATCCGGAAGCCACCGGGTACGCCCGTGCCCCGTCACGACGGGTCCCTCCCCACGGATCACCGGACCCGATCAGACGGTCTCGTGGCTGTTCGGCGAGTCCGCCATCGATTCGTCGCCGGTACGGCGCCACCCGAGGCCGAGGGTTGCGAGCGTCAGGACGGCGCCTGCACCGACGGTCATGTACGGAAGCGTCACGTCACGCCCGGCTTCGCGTTGATCCTCGACGTATCGGCGGGCCTCTTCGGTCGTCCCCTCGAACACCAGGGTCTCCGTCTGCGCCTGCTCGTCGATGACGTAGACAGATCCGGTTCCGCCGACCTCCTGTATCTCGTACGAGGTGCCGCCGCCGTACTCGTTCACATACGCCACCCAGAACAGGCCTCCGAGCACGAGAACGACGCCTGCGACGAAACCGACTACGCGATTCGTAGTGTCCATCCGGGAGGTGAATCGCGGAGAGAGCATCCAGAGAACGATGCCGACCAGCGCCGGAGCACCGATCAGGATGAGTGCAGACGTCACGTCCAATTCCCCCGACGCGACGATCGAGAGAACCGACAGCGCGGCGAAGAGTCCGGCGATGCTGAAAGACGCGATTGCAAGAGTCTTCATCGTCTTACCCCCTTTCCATCAACTCTTCATTTTCGCGCCGGCCCCGGGTCGTGTCCAGATCCGAACGACGGGTCGCGTCGCCGCCGCAGACGCTCAGAACTCCAAGCCCAGAGCCCGCTCGGCCCCTTCGAGTCGTTGGTGTTCTTCGAGGGTGGCGGAGAACAGATCGCCGACGTCGGCGAGTCGATCCCAGATCGTCGCGATCGTGAAGTCCGCCGGGGAGACGCGATCGATCTCGTCCCACCCGAGCGGAGTCGACACCGTGGCCGTCGGTCGGGGCCTGACCGAGTACACCGAGGCCATCGTGCGTCCCGGGCCGTTCTGGTTGTGGTCGAGGAACACCCGGGCGACCTGGTCGACCCGCCGGTGCGAGGCGGTGACGTTGCCCGGGTCCGCTTCGACGATCCGGTCCCCGACGGCCCGGGCGAACCGTTTCACCCTGGGATACGGGTAGCGTCGGTCGATCGGCACGTACACGTGGAGTCCGGTCGATCCCGACGTCTTCGGATAGGCGGTCATGCCCAGGTGTTCGAGCTCGTCCCGCAACGCACCGGCGACGTGCACGACCTGCTCCCAGGTCGCACCGTGATGCCGGTCGAGATCGAAGACGACGAAGTCGGGGAAGCCGGGCCGGTCGATCCGGGAGAGTTGGGGATGGAACTCGATGCATCCGAGGTTGACCGCCCACAGCAGTGACTCGACATCGGCCGCGGTGCAGTACTCGATCGTGTCGTCCACCGACTCTGCCGGGAGCGGCGCCCGGACGATCCAGTCCGGCGTGTTCCGGGGACAGCGCTTCTCGTAGAACGACGCCTCTTCCGATCCGCCCGGGAACCGGTGAAGCGTCAGCGCTCGCGCGGCGAGATGCGGGAGGAGCACCGGGGCGATCGCCCGGTAGTAACTCAGGATGTCGCCCTTCGTGTATCCGGTGGCCGGGAAGTACACCGTGTCGGCGTGGGTCAGGTGAACGGGATGGTCGAATCCGACCGCGACGAACTCACCGTCGGCGGGGACCGCCTCGAGGTCTTCGGGGAACGCGACGAGTCCCGATGCCACGCTGCGTTTGCCGGACGGATCGGTCGGAGAAGCCGCTCTGCCCATGGCCGGCTTCACCCGCTCGCGGTCACGATCAGAAGCACGAACAGGGCAACGGCGATGCCGAGTGCGATCGCAGAGCCGATCAACGCGCCCTTCGCGAACCGGGGGATGCGGACGATGCCGTAGACCACCCACGCCACCATTCCGACGAAGGCCCCGCCGAAGAGCCACAGGAACGACGACTCCGGCTCCGGCGTGAACGTGGCGACGATGCCGCTCACGAGCCACGGGGCCGCCACGATGCCGAGGCCGGACAGCCACCCGAGGACCCTGCCGTCCCTGTCCCCCGCGCTGCGTTGTTCGACGTCGGCCATGGCCCCATGTTCGCACACGGGGAGTTGCCGCATTCCGTGGGCCGAGAACGCGCCTATGTGCGCCTGCGAGCCCTGGGTTCGCAGCGCGCTAGGTGGGGCGGGTGAACCGCATGGGCAACCGGTGGCCCATGACGTCGAAGAACGGTGCGAACTCGAGTTCCTTCTTCCCGACGATCCTCGGGTACCGCTCGAAGTCGTGCAAGAGCGCACCTGCGAGGAAGATGGAGTCGCCCGGACCGGCGTGACGGCTGAACACGATGACCGGTCCGTCGATCGGGGGGTGTCGTGGAACGTCGATCGTGAAACCCAGGGCCTTCTGCACGGCCTTCGAGATCCCCGTGACCCACCACCCGAGCAGGGCGTAGTGCATGTTGCGGAACACCGGACTGTGGATCTTCGCTCCGAATCCGGACACGATCCACAGGGTGAAAGCCGCGATGAGTCCGAGAACCTCGTGCAGCATGAACGTGAGAACGAGTTTGGTCATTCGCATCACCTTCCCATCGCCCGGCACGAACCGATCGGCAACGAACGCGGCGAAGAGAAGCAGCGGGCTGAGGATCAGCATGACGAGCGCGTTCACGAAGAGGAGCGGATCGAGGAAGATCCTCCGAACTCCGATGGGCGGCATCTACATGGCTACACCGCGATCGCATCAACGGTGGGGCGCGACGACCGTCGTGGATCATGCCTCACCGAGGATGGCCCGCTGGACGTCATCCGCGTGCTTCGATGCGAGCGTCGACGATGTGAACGATTACCGCGGCGGCGATCGCGACCGCTGCTCCGAGCGCTGCCCCGGCGGCCGCATCGGAGAACCAGTGGGCGCGGAGGTACACCCTGCTGAGCGCCATCAATACGGCGAACGCGCCCGCGATCATCTCGAGATTCCGCCGCTTCGGCCCGGCCGGAACGAGCGCGATGACGAGCGAGATAACGATCGCCGCTCCCACGACGGCGTGACCGGACGGAAATGAGTAGCTCGTGGTCTCGACCAGCGAAGCCGGTGGGCGGGGGCGCGCGTAGAGGTTCTTCACCGGCCCGATCAGCAACTGGGAACCGATCATCGATAGGACCCAGAACGAGAGCGCCTCCCATCGTCGACGCCAGAGGAGGAACAGCGCGACGACGACCATGATCGGAGCGGCGACGATCGTGCTGCCGATGAGATCGAACGCTTTCGCTAGGGCGACGACGACCCCGGACTCCAGGTCGATCGCTACCTGCCACACGGCGTCGTCCACCGCCTGCACCAGTTCACGCAGGGACGGAGTCGCGAGCGCCACGAAGAGGAAGCCTCCGAGCGCCCACAAGATCAGCGACATCCGGAACGCAACGGGATGATCGGTCAGGAGCGGTCGCGACTCGAGCCGGCGCGGAGGACGCTCACCCACGGCGTTCCCTACAACGCACCGTCGGCCTCAAGCTTCTTGAGGGCCCACACGCCGGGCAGGATCGGCAGCCAGAAGGTCGCTATCCGGTAGAGGAACACGGTCGGGACGGCAACAGAGGGATCCAGGCCGAGAGTCGTCATCGCCGCGATCATCGCAGCTTCGACGGCGCCGATGCCGCCCGGCGTCGGGGCCGCCTGTCCGAGTGCCTGGGCAGCCAGGAACACGACGCCCACGGCGAAGAATCCAAGTCCGCCCCCGAATGCGGCGAGGCTGAACCACAGAGCGAGGATGTATCCCATGATCATCGCGAATGCACCGCCGAAGAGCATCAGCGCGTTGAGCGGGCTCTTCGCGACCTGGCGGATCCCGTCGCCCGACTTCTTGATAACCGGCCAGACCTGCTCCTTGACGATCTTGCGCCCCATCGGGATGAAAGCAACGGCGGCGATCAGAAGCACGACCGCTACGACACCGATCATGATGACCGTCCCGGAGGGGAGTTTGATGAAATCGCCGGCGTTCTTGCCGATCAGCACAACGAACATCGTCAGCAATCCCATGTGGACGATCCCCGTGCCGACGCTGCTCACACCGATGCCGGCGACGGCGACGCTGAGGTCGACACCGTTCTTCTGCATGAACCGCACGTTCGTAGCCATGCCCCCGACCTTGACCGGTGTGATGCGGTTGATGAACGTGCCTGCGAATTGGGAGAGCACGGTCGGAACGACCCGGAGCCGGTCGGGGATGGATCCCATGATGTTGAATGCCGCTCCGACGTACGTGGCGAGCGAAGCGATCAGGATGGCCGGGACCCATCTCCAGTCGGCTTTGAGCACAGCGCCGAAGTCGGTCTGAGTGAGTTGGGGGATCAGGAAGTAGATGGCGAGCGCGAATCCGACGATCATCAGGATCGTTCGCGGCTTGACTCGCTCCAGGTCCTCGAGTTCGACGCTCTCGATGTGGGTCTGGCGCTCGATCTCCGCCTGGATCTCCTCGTCGAGGCCCTTCTGATGCTTGAGGGCGTCCCGGGTCGCTCCGCTCAGAGCCAGCGGTTGGACACGAGAGGCGGCATCCGCCACGGCCTCGTCACCGATCCCCGCGATCGCAGCGGATACTGCCCGTTCGGCCCCGACGACGACGGCGGTCGACGTCACGAGTTCCGCAACGTCGGAGCGAAGCTGTCCGTCGGTCGCCGCGAGCTCGGCGAATCCGAAGTCGATCAGCCAGGGCTCCCCATCCGAGTCGAGGAACACGTTGGCAAGTCGCAGATCCCGGTGCGCGGTTCGCCGCCTGCGCAGCACACCTACCTGCCGCCACACCCCCACGAGCACGTCGTCGGTGAGTTCCTCCGGCGGGACGCCATCCAGGGAGGAACCGTCGATCATCGCGTACGCCATCAACATCGAGTTCGGTTCGATCTCAGCGATGGCTTCGAGGCGCGGCGTCTTCACTCCGTCGGAGGCGGCTTTGAGCGATCCCACGGCTTCGTGCTCGACGGCACGTTTCAGCGACGAGAACGGCCGCTCATCTCCGACGCCCTTGAGCCGGAACATACGCACGATCCGGAACATGACATCCGCGGAGCGCTCCTCCGGTGTGAGCACTTTGACGAACAGACGTCCCCCGTCGCGCAACTTCGCGAAGTACGGCGTGGAACCCCTGGCATCGACGTCCGCGCGTTTCAGCTCGGCGAGATCGAGCCCGCTGCGATGCAGCGCCGACACCACCTCGGCCCCGCGAGGGCGCCGATCCGGCGAGCCGAAGATGAGGAGGACGGCCGTTCCGATGGTGAATGCCAATCCGATGACGAGCAATTCATCGAGCGGTGGTGTGGTCCCCTGGAGCATGCGGACGGCGACAAGGACCGCGATCGAGATCCAGCCGAAACGCCGCCAACGGCGCGTCAACCACGGTACGAGTGAAGCGAAGTAGGCAACGCCGCCGGCCATGTAGTAGATATGAGCGCTCGTATCGCCCGACACACAGGTCGCGTCGCCGGCACCGAGCGCCGTGGTACAAACCCACGTAGGTGTGTGGAACGTGAGATCCGGCGCCCCGAACCGTCTCACCAGCTCTGCCTCGATGAGCCACACGAGCCCCATAGCGACCGCCGAAGCGAGAAGCCCGAGCGATAGCCGGCGCCAGCGCTTCATGACCACGAGATACCCGATGGCGAAGAACGGGAGGAGCAGCATGTAGAACAGCGCGAACGAGATGCCGATCACGACGGCTTCGGTCGGAACGTGACCCGCCGTCTGGATCACCTCGACCGTGATCGCCTCCGCCACGTTGTTGAACACCGTGGCGAGGCCGAAGCCCATCAATGTGACGAGAACAGCGATGACAAGCCTGAGCAGATCGCTCGGATGTCGCATGAGCGAGCGCCGCTCGGGTTCGATGATCTGCACGTCGTCGATGGTGTTGGCCATGTCTCGTTTCCGGAGGAAGGGACATCGTAGGGCGAGACGATAGCCCGTTCCGATCCCTTTCGGCGCGACGAGTTTCGTCGAAGACACGCCGTTCGCCGGAGGCCGCAACGCGACCGGAACGGTGGTTTCGCCCCGTTGCACGGGGTACGATGCCGCACCATGACCCCCGAACGGCGCACGCCCAAGTACCTGCACGTAATCCTCACCCGGCCATCCCCGGCCGGAACGCTCCTCGGTCTCGTCTTCCTCTGGTTCTCGCTCGGATCGAGCCTGCTCCCGCGTTCCGCGATGATGCAAGGCGTTCTCTCCGCCCTGTCCTTCGCGTTCGGGTACGCGATCGGTGCGCTCGCGTGGCTACTCATCCGCCGGGTCGCCGGGCTGTTCGGCGGCGAGATCGAGACCGATCCCTTCCCAGGATGGGTCCATTGGACGCTCCTCGGATTGGGCGTAGGGATCTTCGCCGTCACCGTCGTGCGTTGGCCGGTGTGGCAATCGGAGCAGCAGCTCCTCGTCGGATTGGACGGCGACCTCGGGGTCGTCGACGGGGTGAAAGCCGTGCTGTGGACACTGGTCGTCACGGCCGTTCTCCTGTTCCTGGGCCGCTCGATCAGGTGGGTCGTCTGGAAGCTCGACGTGACCAACGGACGGCACATGTCGGTGCACGTCGCCCGGGGCGTCACCATCGGGATCGTCCTCGGAATCGTCGGAGCGTTGTACTGGTTCATCGCGAGCAGCGGCCTGACCGCGTTCGCTAACGAACGGTTCGGACCGGGCGACGAAACGACGCTGGAAGGCATCGTCCGGCCCGAACAACCGGAGGTGTCGGGATCCCCCGAGTCTCTGGTCGACTGGGACGACCTCGGATACCAGGGACGCACCTTCACCGGTGCCGCGACGACCGTCGAGGACATCGCTGCGTTCTATCCGGAGGAGCGGGAAGCGATCAAGCCACCGATCAGGGTCTACGCCGGGCTCAAGTCCGCCGAATCCGTGGAGGAACGTGCCCAGCTCGTCGTCGACGAACTGGTCCGCGCGAACGCTCAGGATCGATCGCTGCTGATGCTCGTCGCCTCCACCGGCACGGGGTGGGTCGACCCCATCTCGGCCGCGACCGTCGAGTACATGTACCGCGGAGACACAGCGATCGCGGCCATGCAGTACTCGTTCCTTCCGAGCTGGATCTCCTTCGTCCTCGACACGGCCACGTCCACAGAGGCCGGAGTGGCGATCAACAACGCCGTCATCGACTGGTGGAACACGCTGCCGGAGAACGACCGTCCGACGTTGATCGCGTTCGGCGAGAGCCTCGGCACGCTCGGTTCCGAAGCGGCGTACGTCGGTGCCTCGCTCGACGCGTCGCTCGCCAACGTACAGGGCCGTACCGACGGGGCCCTCTGGGTGGGACCGACGAACGCCAACGCGATCCACTCTCAGCTGGTCGACGAGCGCGACCCGTCACCCGTGTGGAGGCCGGTCTATCACGACGGGGCGATCGTCCGGGCGCGAAACGGCCCCGGCGATGCGGCCGGTTACGAGAACGCGTGGGAGATGCCGCGGGTCCTGTACTACCACCACCCGTCCGATCCGGTCGGCTACTGGAATTGGGAGACCCTGTGGAAGCCGCAGGAGTGGACCGACGATCCGATCGGGTACGACGTTCCGGACTCCGTGCGCTGGGTGCCGTTCACGACCTTCACCCAGGTCGTCGTCGATCTGATCAACGGCTTCAGCGCGAGCGTGGGCCACGGGCACAACTACAACGACACGTTCGTCGACGGTTGGAGCGTCGTCGCCCCCAGGGACGGCTGGACCGAGGCCGACACGATCCGACTCCAGGACCATCTCCTGACCGTCGATCTCCCGGGCCTCTGACCGGTCGGTCGTGATCCGGGTGGTGTGGACGGAGCGCCAGTGCTCTGTCCACGAACGTTCGGGCTGTCGATGTCGAGTCAGGGGCGTCGCTCGCAAGGCCGCAGGACGAAGGCGCATTCGGGAATGCGTCGAGGACGAGAACGCCGCGAACGGCGTCCCCGGCCGACAGAACGGCGCAGAGGTTCGTGGACAGAGCACTAGCCTCGTGGGCATGAACGATTCGACCCC
>JAOZRW010000005.1:0-2155 GCA_029939995.1 Acidimicrobiia bacterium
TTCTTCACGAACCCGCAGCACGACCGGACGAAACTCTTCCTCAGCCAGATCCTCTGAGCAGACTGGGGCGAGGCTCCCGAAGGGGTTTCCAGGCGAAGGCCATCGGCTCGCTCACGTGAGGCATGGATGGAAGTGCCGGTGGCGATGCGGACATAGGTCCCGGCCGTACCGACAACGCTGCTACCGCTCGTGGCATTGAGACCGAACTACGTTCCGGGAGATGTGATCGAGGTGGGTCACAGATGGCCCCGGTGTGCAGAATCGGTTATGCGTTGTGGAGCACCTCCCGTTGCCGAAACGAGGGAGAGTCCCGAAGTCTCGAAGCCAGCGCTCATACCAATTGGGAGAGCGTCGTTGGCCGGTGTCCCAACGATGCCGGCGATCGCCGCCGAAGAACTCGACGAATCCGCCGTCGCCGATTGGCTGAGGGATGATTGGAGTCGGATCCGATCTGAGCACACCCGACGGGCGGGTTGGGAACCGCCGTGGTGTGTGTCTCGCACCAGTCGTACGCGCCCCGCTGAAACGCCCTGGGTTTGTTGGAGACTGTGGCTTACCCGAGTCGGTGATGCTTGAGGCCCGCCAGGAGGGCCGCGTCCCCGTCACCGGCAACGTGACGCGAACAAGACGGTGCAACGAAGACTTGACGGGCGTTGCGTCCGATCGGGTCGGTCGCGCTCACCGTCACGGGACCGATATCGCGGCTGAACGGCGCAGCCACCCACCCGACCGCGAGACCTCGCCGACGACCGATCCGGCCGCCGCGATGGCGGATGAAGATCTCGGCGTGGCACAGACGAGAGACGAAGGATCGGACACCAGGCGAGTCGGTTTGGTACCTTCTACTCATACATGAATCGTCCCACCCGGCAGGAACAGGCGCAGGCGCTCATCCACAGGAAACTCCGGACACTCGCTTCGCGAGTCCTGGGCCGTCGAGCATCAACCTCTGCCGACTTCGCCGAAGCGCTCACGCTGGAACGGATCGACGTCGTCTCCGAGATCCCCGACCGGGAGGCTCTGCTCGCCCTCGGCAACAACCGCGTCGGCCCGCGTGACGGCCTGTACGTCCTCGAAGACGGGGAGGGGTTTCGCATCTACGTCCAGGAACGGGGCATTCCGATGCGCGACCGTGCCGGACTCACCTTCGACGAAGCGGTCGACGTCGTGATCGATCAGCTCGTGATCCTGAACGGCATCCCGTTCACCGTGTGAAGACCTCGTCGCCGATCGACAGTTCGACCGGTGCTTCGAGGTGACCGACGGCGAGGATGTAGCCCCGTGTCCCGGTTGAGAGAAACGCGAGATGGTCCTCGATCTCGTCGCGCGGCAGAACGACGGGGCTGCCGAGCAGGTAGGACGTGAACCCCGTGCATGCGATCGCCGGTTCCGGGGACCGCAATTCCACTTCCGTACCGTCGCCGGTGCGGACGATCAAGCCCCCGGCCATCATGTCCCCCGTGACCGCCGGGCCGTCGACGATGATGCTCTCCCCAGCGATCCCGAACGGGACGGCGCCGAATCGCTCTTCGATCCTCTCGTAGTGGCCGGTGAAGCCGATCGACAGTGCCCGGTGTCCGCCGCCCCGGAGCCGCGGATGCGCCGAGTGGTGAACGTCGACGACCCATCCCGTGCCGTCCCAGCCGAGCAGCCCCGTCGCATCGAGGGACGCCCGTTCGACGGAGATCAGCGGTGCGGGCACGTAGGCGCCGTCGCGTTTCAGCGACTCGGCGTGAACCTGTAGCCGGACGATCGGTCCGAGTCGTTCACTCATCGGTGCGGCCGGGGGGAGATGGACACGAAATCTACGCTACCCCATCGGAGCGTCACATGCGACGTCGAATCTCGTCCCCGACGGCGATCGCCACGTGGCCGAGAGAAGGGTCCATCCCGACGAGGAACCCACGTGTCCCATCGGAGAGGAACGCGAGCTCGTCCGTGAGACGCTCCCTCGGAAGCACCGTGTCGCTTCCCGTCAGGAACGACGTGAACGGCAGGCAGGGAGCGGCCGGGCGCGGCCCGTCGAGCGGTACCTCCATCCCGTTCGACCGGCGCACGATGAGGCCCTTCGCGATGTCGCCCATCCGCACCGCCGGCCCGTCGACGATGATGTTCTCTCCTGCGATCCCCACGGGCACGTCGGCGAACCGGCTCG
>JAOZRW010000005.1:2255-100211 GCA_029939995.1 Acidimicrobiia bacterium
TGGACCGTGTCGATCAGCTTCTCGTCCACCTTGACGCCGCGGTAGTTGTACGGCAACTGATAGGCCTGGAACCCCCGTCCGGGGATCCGCCGCCCCCGGGATCCTCCGTACATCAGCGCGGAGGCTCGGGGCCCCGCCGACACCACGACCCGCCCGCCGGTGATCCGCCGGAACCGTGCGATGCGGCGATCGCTGAATCCGCCGACGAGGGTCCGATGCTCGGCGCCGGCGGAGCGAATCACCTCGGCGACGGCCCACTCCTCACGCGGGGCTTTGAGATCGATGTTGAGGCGCACGTCGGGCCACGTCGCGTAGAGTTCGGCGAGCGTCGGGATCCCGATCCCCGTTCCCCGGAGAGGGAAATCGTGCTCGGCGTCGAAGCGATACGCGGCATCGACGTCTGCGAGGTCGGCCAGGGTGTACTCGACGATCTTCCCCGTCCGGTCCGTCACCCGGTCGAGGGTCGGGTCGTGGAACACGACGGGAATCCCGTCTGCGGTGAGGCGAACGTCGATCTCGAGATAGTGATATCCGAGTCCCTCGACGGCACCGGCGAACGCATGCATCGTGTTCTCGGGCCACAGGATCCGGCTCCCGCGGTGGGCGAATCGGATCGGATGCTCGATGGAGAAGTAGTCGCTCACACGATCACTCCCCGCTTGACGACGGCGGCGACGAGACCGCCGTCCGGCCGGTACGGGATGTGCAGGTAGGTCGGGGCGTCGAGGACGACCAGATCCCCGAGCGAACCGGGGACGATCCGACCGCGATCCTCCAGTCCGAGCGATGCGGCCGCCCCGGCCGTTGCGGCCCACAGCGCCTCTTCCGGAGTCAACCCCATGTTCAACGACGCGAGCGCGACGACGAACGGCATCGACTCCACGTAGGCCGTTCCCGGGTTGCAGTCCGTGGCCAGTGCCACGGTCACGCCGCTGTCCCAGACCCTGCGGCCGTCGGGATACGGGAGCCGCATCGAGAACGACACGGCGGGGAGCAGGACCGCGACGGTCCCGGCGTCCCGCATGGCCGCGAGATCGGCGTCGGTGGCGTGATCGAGATGATCGGCGCTCGCGGCGCGCAGATCGGCGGCGAGCGCGGCGGCGCCGACGCGTCCGAGCTGGTCGGCGTGGACGCGCAAGGCGAGACCGTGCCGTCTCGCCGCTTCGAGGATCCGGCGGGACTCGTCGGCGGTGAACGCGGCGTCGTCGCAGAAGACGTCGCAGAACGTGGACAGTGGAGCGCAGGCGTCGAGCATCGGACCCGTGACGAGATCGATGTACGCATCGCGGTCGGCCCGGTACTCGAGAGGGAAGACGTGCGCTCCCAGGAAGGTCGGAACGACGTCGATCGGGAGGAGTTCGTCGAGACGACCGGCGACCCGGAGCATCTTCGCTTCCGTGTCCACATCGAGCCCGTACCCCGACTTGACTTCGACGGTCGTGGTCCCGCCGGCGAGCATCCGCCACGCCCTCCCGGCGGCCTCATCGAAGAGCTCCTCCTCCGACGCGGCACGGGTCGCGGCAACGGTCGAGAGGATGCCGCCGCCGGCGGCGAGGATCTCCTCGTAGGATCGGCCGCGGAGCCGCCGGGCGAACTCATCGCTCCGATCGCCGGCGAAGACGAGATGCGTGTGGGGATCGACGAACCCGGGGAGGACCGCGGCGCCTCCTGCGTCGAGCCTGCGGAGGTCGGAGAACTCACCCGGCAGGTCCTCCTCCCGCCCGACCCACGAGACGGATCCGTCGACGATCGCGACCGCGGCGTTCTCCACGACTCCGAGCAGCCCGTCGCGGGAGGGATCGTTCGTCACCAGGGACCCGATGTTGAGCACGACGAGATCGCTCACCGGCACGACCCTCCCGCAGGTGTCCTATGCGGCCGTCGACGCACGCTTCTGTTCATCCTTCCCACATCGGGACCCGGATGCCGCGTTCGCGGGCGACCGCCTCGGCCTCGGGGTATCCGGCGTCGACGTGGCGCATCACGCCCGTCCCCGGATCGTTGGTGAGGACGCGGGCGAGACGCTCCGCACCCTGCGCCGTCCCGTCTGCGACGACCTGTGCCCCTGCGTGGATCGACTTGCCGATCCCCACTCCGCCGCCGTGATGGACCGCGACCCAGGCGGCGCCGGAAGCCGTGTTGAGGAGGGCGTTGAGGATCGGCCAGTCGGCGACGGCGTCGGATCCGTCCCTCATCGACTCGGTCTCTCGATACGGCGACGCCACCGATCCGGCGTCCAGATGGTCGCGCCCGATCACGATCGGAGCCCCCACCTCACCCGAAGCGACGAGCTCGTTGAACGCTTCGCCGGCGCGATCCCGCTCTCCGTAGCCGAGCCACAGGATGCGGGCGGGGAGCCCCTGGAACTTGACCCGTTCCTCCGCAAGTTCGAGCCAGCGGTGCAACGCGCGGTTCTCGGGAAAGAGCACCCGGATCGCATCGTCGGTCGCCCGGATGTCCGCCGGATCGCCGGAGAGGGCCGCCCACCGGAACGGGCCTATGCCTTCGCAGAACAGCGGCCTGATGTAGGCGGGGACGAATCCGGGATACGAGAACGCGTCGGCGAATCCGCCGAGGACGGCCTCGCCGCGGAGGTTGTTGCCGTAGTCGAACACCTCGGATCCGGCCTTCTGGAACCCGACCATCGCTTCGCAGTGGATCGCCATCGACTCGCGAGCAGCGGCGACGTAGCCGTCGGGATCGTCCCGGCGGAACTCGGCCGCCTCGGCGACGCTGTAGCCGCGGGGGATGTATCCGTTCAGCGGATCGTGCGCCGACGTCTGGTCGGTCACGATGTCGAATCCGACGCCGCGTCGCAGCAGTTCGGGGAACACGTCTGCGGCGTTGCCTTCGAGTCCCACCGAGAGCGCTCGCCCCTCGGCCTTCGCTGCGAACACCCGCTCGACGGCGTCGTCGAGATCGTCGGCCACCTCGTCGAGGTAGCGATGCTCGATGCGACGGGCGATGTGCTCGGGATCGACTTCGACGCACAACGCCACGCCGTCGTTCATCGTCACGGCGAGCGGCTGAGCGCCGCCCATCCCCCCGAGCCCGGCCGTGAGGGTGACGGTTCCCTTCATCGATCCGCCGAACCGCTGCTCGCCGATCGCCACGAACGTCTGGTACGTGCCCTGGAGGATCCCCTGGGTCCCGATGTAGATCCACGATCCGGCGGTCATCTGGCCGTACATCATGAGGCCCTTCGCTTCCAGATCCCAGAACGTGTCGAGGTCGGCCCAATCGGGAACGAGGAGGCTGTTCGCGATGAGCACCCTCGGCGCCATCTCGTGGGTCTGGAACACGCCGACGGGCTTGCCCGATTGGACGAGCATCGTCTCGTCGTTCTCGAGGCTGCGCAGCGTCCTCACGATCGCGTCGTATGCCTCCCACGAGCGAGCGGCCTTGCCGCGCCCGCCGTACACGACGAGCTCGTCCGGGTTCTCGGCGACATCCGGATCGAGGTTGTTCATCAGCATCCGGAGGGCCGCTTCCTGCAGCCAGCCTTTCGTCGACAGCTCGGTCCCGTGCGGAGCTCTGATGATCCTGGACATCGTTACCTCCCGTTCATGGCAGCGGTGATGCTGCCCGTTTCGATGAGTGTCGCCGCCGCTTCGATGTCGGCGCCGACGGGCCGGTCCTCGACGAGTCGGGGGACGACCGATCGGACCGCTTCGAGGATCGCCCTCGTCCCGGGTGCCGGCTCCAGGGGTTCCCGCTGCTCGCACCCCTGGGCCGCGCAGACCAGTTCGACGGCGATCACGTTCGCCGTGTTCCTGAGGATGTCGTTGAGCTTCCTCGCCGCGCCCCACCCCATCGACACGTGATCTTCCTGCGATCCCGACGTCGGGATCGATTCGACCGACGCCGGGTGGGACAGGACCCGGTTCTCGGCGACGAGCGCAGCGGCGGTGTACTGGGCGAGCATGTAGCCGGAGTCGACGCCCGGCCGGGTGGCCAGGAACGGGGAGAGGCCGTAGGAGCGTTCGGGGTCGAGGATGCGGTCGGTGCGGCGCTCGGAGATCGATCCGAGCTCGGTGATGGCGATCGACAGGAAGTCCGAAGCGAATGCGAGCGGCTGGCCGTGGAAGTTGCCGGCCGAGATCACGTCGCCGTCGTCGGCGAAGATGATGGGGTTGTCGACGACCGAGCCGAGTTCCCGTTCGAACACGGCCACCGCGTAGTCGATGGTGTCTCTGACGGAGCCGTGGACCTGGGGAGCGCATCGCAGGCTGTAGGCGTCCTGGACGCGGTGGGAGAAGTCGTCCCGGTGGCTCGCCCCGATGGGCGAGCCTTCGAGCAGGCCGGCGATGACGGCCGCAGAGTGGATCTGCCCGGGATGAGGGCGGAGCCGATGGATGCGCGCCTCGAACGGCCGGCTCGATCCCTTCAACGCCTCGACGGAAAGGGCGCATGCCGCGTCGGCCGCGTCGGCGAGATGTCGCGCCCGGTCGACCGCGAGACATCCCTGGGCGAGCATGCCTTCCGTCCCGTTGAGCAGGCTCAACCCCTCCTTCGGCTGGAGCTGGATGGGCTCGAGGCCCTCCCGTTCGAGCACGGCGGCCGCCGGTTCCCTGGCGCCGTCGACGAGGAAGAAGCCCTCGCCGATGAGCGGGAGGGAGAGGTGAGCGAACGGGGCGAGATCGCCCGAGGCGCCGACGGATCCACGATCGGGAACGGCGGGCAGCAGGTCCCTCCGGAGGAACTCGATCAGCCGTTCGACGATCGCCGGACGCACTCCCGAGTGCCCCTGTGCGAGCGTGCGGGCCCGCAGCAGCAGCATCGCACGGACGGTCGGCCGCTTCAGGAGATCCCCGACGCCCGATGCGTGGCTGCGGACGAGGTCATACTGGAGTTCCTTCGCCTGCTCCGGCGGGATGCGCGTGTAGGAGAGCGCTCCGAAGCCGGTGGTGATGCCGTACGCCACCTCGTTGTTGTCGATGATCCGCTCGACGAGCGCCCGGGCCGGGGCCATCCGTGCGTCGAGGTCGGGACCGGTCTCGACGGTCGCCCGCCGGTGGGCCACGGCGATCACGTCGTCGATCGTCAGCGGCGATCCATCGACGATGACGGTCATCTCACAGCTCCTCGCGTCGCGGCCGGACGGTACGCACCCAGCCTACCGCCCACCATCACCCCCACCCGCCCCGAACCCAGGGTTCCTGACCCTGTATATGACGTCTTCAGCCCGCGGTTCGTCGGACCACCCCGCCGGTTCTCATTCCGCGGGCTGGAGACGTCACATAGGGCGCAGAGAACCCTGGGTTCGCTGCGTTAGAGGGAGGTGGCTTCGCGGGAGCGGAGGCCGACGCGGACCTTCATCAGTTCGATCTGCTGATCCGCGTACTTCTCGCCGCCCTTGATGGGGTGATCGGCCAGCCAGGCTTCGATGTCGGCGGCGACCTCCGGCTCGGAGCGGTACGGGAGCAGATCCAGGATCCTCCGGCCGGTCGCCGGCGGTATCTGTTCCAGGAGCTCGTCCCAGTTCTCCTTCACCATGTCCCACACACGCGGGCCGTTCTCACGGCTTCCGAGCATCAGCGCGACGACCCAGAACGAATCCTGTCGTCTGACGCCGCCGTCGAGGACCATCCGGAAGAGCTTCTCGGCCGCTCCGGCGTCCGGAACCGTCGCCGCCGCCCTGAGGTATTTCACGACCTCCTGGGGCGTCTGCGATGCATCGGACAGCGCGAGGAAGCGCTCGAAGTCGTCGAAGTCGCCGTTCGCCGCCACGACGCTCAACGCCGCATCCGCGACCTCCGGATCCAGGCCGGTCTCACCGGACTCGACCCGTTCACGCACCTGCCGCGAGATGCGCTGAACCTCCGCATCGTCGCCCAGGTTCCCGAGCGCCGTGATGAGCGTTCCGCGCAGCTTCCTGCTCCGATCGTCCTCGCCCTCGGACGGCTCCCAGCCCATCTCCCCGGCCTTGGCCCCGACGAGCGTGCGAACGAATCGCTGGAGCGACGGCCTGGAATCGGACGATGCGATCCTGTCGAGCTCTCCGAGACCGGCGAGGACCTTCTGCCAGACGTCGACCTCGCTCTCGGCGCCGAACTCGTCGACGAGGGCCAGGTAGTCCGCGGCCCGGCTTCCACCCTTGAGAACGTCGGCCCATGCGTCCGAGACGATGTTGTATCGCTCCTCGCCGGTGAGCGTGCTCAGCCGGCTGCGGATGTCGGACTGCAGGTCCGCCGAGTAGGCCACGCGGTAGTAGCCGTCCCCACCGGCGTTGACGACGAGGTCGCTCCCAGCGTCGACGGTCACCTTGTCGTCCGACAGGAGGATCCGCTGCTCGCCGTCGGCGGACCGGAGCAGGATCGGAAGCTTCCACTGCCGATCCCCTTCGCCGAGGTAGCGGAACTGTTCCTGTGTGATGCGGTATCCACCGGGTTCGCCGTCGACGCCGACACGGGGAAACCCGCCCTGGAAGATCCACGTCTTCATGATCTCCATGACCGGTTCACCGGATGCGGCCTCGAGCGCCGACCACAGGTCATCCCCGTCGGTGTTCCCGTAGGCGTGCTCCTTCAAGTAGTTGCTCACGCCCAGTCGGAATGCCTCCTCACCCAGGTACTGCTCGAGCATGCGGAGGACGGATGCACCCTTCTCGTAGGTGAGCGAGTCGAACATGGCGTTCGCCTCTTCGGGCGAAGCCACCGGGAACTCGATGGGCCGGGTCGACGCCAACGCGTCGGTCTCCATCGAGTGGGCCCGATCGCTGCTGAAGGTGAGCCACACCTTCCACTCGGGCCGCCAGGCGTCGACGCACTTCATCGACGCGAACGTGGCGAACGCCTCGTTGAGCCAGATGCCGTTCCACCACTTCATCGTGACGAGGTCGCCGAACCACATGTGCGCGATCTCGTGGGCGATCACTTCGGCAACTCGCATCATCTCGGTCTGTGTCGCCTTGTTCACGTCGACGAGCAACGCGGTCTCGCGGTAAGTGACCGCACCGAGGTTCTCCATCGCTCCCCACGCGAAGTCGGGGATCGCGATCTTGTCCATCTTCCCGCCCGGATACGGGATGTCGTAGTACTGCGCGTAGTAGCGCAGCGAGTGGGCGGCGATGTCGAGGGCGAACGCCGTGAGATCGCCCTTCCCCGGCGGGTAGGCGATCCGGAGCGGGATCCCGTCGACGTCGACGGTCTCGGTGACCTCGAGCTCGCCGACGATGAACGCCACGAGGTAGGTGGACATCTTCATCGTGTCGGCGAACCGCACGGCGACCTTGCCGTCGCCGGCCGGGGCCCGTTCGGCCTCCGGGCCGTTCGAGATCACCGTGAGGCCGTCGTCGACGACGAGCGTTATCCCGAAGGTCGCTTTGAGGTCGGGCTCATCCCAGCACGGGAACGCCCGCCGGGCCTCCGTCGCCTCGAACTGCGTCGTCGCGATCGTCTTCTCGTTCCCGTCGGGGTCGGTGTACACGGAGCGATAGAAGCCGCGGAGATCGTCGTTGAGGATCCCGTCGAAAGAGATCTCGAGCTTCCACGCTCCCGGCTCGATGGCGCCGGGCAAGGTCAGCGTCGAGCGCTCCGCCTCCTCGTCGGTCTCGATGCTCGCCGAGAGACGTTGACCGGCGTCGTTGAACACCGATGCCGAATGAAGGGTCAGCTCCGCCGTGTTCAAGACGATGTCGGACACGGCTTCGTGAACGTCGATGTCGATGACGACGTGGCCACCGAAGCCGGTGGCGTCGAGGTCCGGGGTGAGCGTCAGGTCGTAGTGACTCGGGATGACGGTACGGGGCAGGCGGTAGTCGGCTTCAGACGCCACAGGTGTGCTCCTCTTCGATGGGTGAACGGTCGAATGGTAACGCCGGTCGGTACCCCGCCCGTTGTCGTGCAGCCACGGGAAGTCCGCTTCCGATAGTTACGCGGGAACGGAAGGAGCCGGGGTGGCGACGAGATCGAACGTCCGATCGCTCACGTCGATCGTCGCCGAGACTCGATGGGTTCCATTCGTCCACGTCATCTCGATCGTGTGGTCGGGTCCGCTACCGAGCACGAACTCCCCGGCGAACGCCGGATGGCCGGTTCGTAACCGCACCAGTTCGAGGATCCGGGCGACGACGGGTCGCCGGATGGCCCGATCGATCTCCGCGGGAGTGAGAGACGGCCGGTTGATGTCGCGGCCGACGCCGGTTCGCTCGAGGAGCGCCACGTCGTTGGGCGCTGCGAGCAGGCCGGCGTAGTAGATCTGCGGGACTCCGGGGCTCATGAGTTGGATGAGCCGGGCGATCACGTACGCGTCGTCGTCGCAGCCGAGTGCCGAGTAGAACGTCGTGTTGACCTGGTAGAGATCGAGGTTGGATGCGGCCGCTCCGGTCGACAGGCGACTCTCACCGTTCGAATGCGCATGGATCTCCTCGACGAGCGCATCCACCTCCCCGACGGTGAGGAGCCCGGGTCGGGGACCGTCCGGCCCCACGTCGATGATCCCGATGCCGTCGTGGGTGTCGAGGACGGTCACGGCGTTGCGCGGAGCGACCGTCAGCCACCGGCGCAGCGCACCGGCGGATCCCGTGTAGAGCGTGTGGAGCACGAGGGGTGGGAGGGCGAAGTCGTAGACACGGTCCACCCGCCGGGCAACGTCTATCTGCGTCTCGTAGTGGGCGTGGATCTCGACGAGCACCTCCATCCCCCGGTCGTGGATCCGCTCGGAGAGGTCGTCGATGAACTCGAACGTCTCGGGCGTCATGAAGCAACTCGTCCCCGGCGTCTTGACCGCGTACCCCACCGCGTCGAGACGAACCTGAGCGATGCCGGCGGCGGCGAGCCGATCGAGGATTCGATCCAGATAGGCGGCACCGGCGGCCGAAGCGACGTCGATGTCGACCTGATGGTCGGTGAACGTGGTCCAGAGGAGTCGTTCCGCTCCCGCGATCGTGAAGGTCGTGAACGGAGACGTGGGTCTCGGCCGGTAGATGGCGGCCCGTCCCCGGCCGGTCGGTCCGTGCGGGAACACCCCGGCGACGTCGAGGAAGAGACCGGCGTAGGGAGATGTATCCCCTCGGATCGCGAAGTCGAGAAACTCTGGAGACTCCGACGACACGTGGTTGACGATGAGGTCGGCGGTCACGTCGTACGACGCGGCGAGATCGGCCACGTCGAGCCAGGTGCCGAGTCGCGGATCGACCGTCTCGTGGCTCACGGGATCGAAACCGGCGTCGGCTCCGTCGTACGGCGTGTAGAACGGCAGGAGGTGGATCCCGGTGAAGAGGCCGCCGAACGGCCCGTCCAGCATCGTCCGAACGCCGCGAACGGTTCCGTCACCGAACCGGTCGGCGTAGGCGATCAGTTGGGCGCCGTTCCTCATGGTCCAGAGCGTAGAGGGAGGTCCGGTCTCGCCGGCGGCCGGTGTCGCTCGGTCGCCGCTACTCGGCGTCCGTGGGGAGTTCCGGCAACCGGAGGATCCACAGGCCGGTGTTGAGATCCGACACGTAGATCAGGTCGTTCTGCACGAACGCCGACCAGGCGAGCGGCATCGCGATGTTGCCGTTCGGCGCCGCGATCTGCCGACGCGGATCGACCCGGGTGGGGGGCATGAACGACGCAACCTCAGCCGGATGTTCGGGATCCGAGAGGCTCACGACCCGCAGCCCGCCGGAGAGCCAGACGGCGTAGAGATAGCCGTCGGCGATCACCGCGTCCTGAGGCGCGTAGAGACCGGAGAGCTCGAGACGACCCTCGGGATCGGGGCGGGCGGCTTCGACGGAGTACGTCGAAACCAGTGTCGGGTCGCCGTCGGTTCCGGATTCGAGGATCACATCGACCCCCCACGCCGGCGCGTCGGGCTCGCCCTCGAGGGGATCGACGTCGCGGTGGCCGACGACGAGGAGCTGCCGCTCCCGGTCGTACGCCGTCACGCCGGCTTGGCCCTCTTGATATCCCATCGAGGCGTCGCGCCCGATGAACTCGGGATGTGACGGGTCGGACAGTTCGAGTACCACGACGCCCGCGTTCCAGTTCGCCACGAAGACGCGTTCGCCGTCCGGGTCGATGGTGATGCCCTGGGCTCTGAAGTCTCTCGGATCGTCGCCGTCGAGCACGGCCTCGCGAATCGAAGCCGGGGCGTCGCGGCGGAAATCCCAGGTTGCGAGTTCGAGCGGCGTCGTGGGAAGGGTGACGTCGATGATCCGCACGTCGCCGCGTGCGTCCGGGTGATCGATGAACGAGTTGGGGACCGCGGCGATCACGACGACCCGGTCATCGCCGTTCCACACGTCGAAGCTCGACACGCCGCCCGTCCCGGGGCCGGTCGGGTAGACACCGAGCGGCATCGGCTCCGCCGGATCGGTCACGTCGTAGAGCACCAAACCCCGGAACGCATCGGCGTCGGCCGTGTCGCAGACCGCGTGTGCAACGATCGCCAGATCCCCGGAGAATCCGACGGTGTCCACCGCTCCGACCCAGATGGCCTCCGTGCGGGTGCCCGGGCGATCATCGGAGATGGGCGGCAGTTCCACCGGTTCGGCCGGGTCGGCGACGTCGTATCGACGGACCCCCGTCGATGGGCAGACTTCCGCGTTTCCGTAGGTCCCGAGATAGGCGATGCCGCGATGGGCCGCCACGGCTGCGTTGAACCCATCGCCCGGATCGATGTGGCCGACGACGTCGAGCCTTGCCGTCACGGGTTCGTCGGTGACCTCGGGGAGGACGTACAACGTGGTGGGGCTCGACTTCCCCGTCAGCAGGGGGTATGGATTCACGGGTGTCCCATCCGGCATCCGCACCTCGAAGTGGAGATGGGGCGCCGTGGTGGCGGCGTTGCCGCTCGTGCCGACGAAACCGATCACGTCGCCCGCCGACACGCTGGATCCGACGTCGAGGTCTTCGGGGATCCCCGTCGTCGGCTGCGGGACCGCTTCGTCCGGACCCGAATCGTCCGGGTCTGCCTCTTCCACGGCGGCCTCATCCGATACGGCGGCCTCATCCGTCACGGCCGCATCGGTCCCGTCGGAGACCGCAGCGTCGTCCGAGGCTTCATCGGAGACGGCGGCGTCATCCGATGCCGGGGGCGGCGGAGGCGGCGGCGTTTCGTCGTTGTTCAGATGCAGATACCGGGTCGTCCATCCGTCGGCGTGGAGGACCTCGATGTACAGACCGGCGAGTCGTCCGGTGTCGATGCGTGAGATGACCCCGTCGGCGGCTGCGAGAACCGGGGTTCCCTTCGGGGCGCCGATGTCGTTGCCCTGGTGAAGACGTTCGCCCCCGTCGCGGATCGCCCCGAACGTGTCGGAGAACCCGTGGCTCCCCTCCACCGGGAACGTGAGGCTGAACGGCGGCGTGTAGAGGGAGGGGTCCGCACCTGGGTACCCGTCCGGTTCCTCGGCCGACGCCGGGACGGCGAGCGCCGTGACCATGAGCGCGGACGCACCGATCATCGAGAGAGCGCGGACGCGCGCGGACCACTTCATGGCGTCATCGTACTCTCCGGAGCGGCGGATGGCCGCGAAATGGGCCGGGTCGTTCAGCCCTTCTCGGTCTCGCCGGTCTTGACGGAATCGATGTCCTCACCGAGCAGGACCTGGTCGATCGTGGCGGTGAGGAGTTCGAAGGTGACCGGTCCGATGACCTTACCCACGACGATTCCCTCTTGATTCACGAAGAACGTCTCCGGGAGCCCGGCGACGCCGTATGCGAACGCACCGCTGGAGTCGTACTCGATGCCGTAGGTCGTCACCGGGCTTTGTCCGAATCGGTCGAGGAATTCGAGCGCCAGGCCCTTCTCATCGAGCGTGTTCACCTCGAAGAACGTGACACCGAAGTCGGCGTACCGGGCCGCAGCCTCGGTCAATGCTGGATGCTCCTGACGACATCCGGTGCACCAGGAGGCCCAGAAGTTGACGACGGTGACATCTCCCAGATGATCGGAGAGCCGAACCTCGCCGTCACCAACCAGGTTCTCCATGACGAGCTCCGGTGCGGGTTTGTCGATCAGCGCGGAGCCCGTGACCGTTGGATCGGTACCGAGCGTTCCGGCGAGGGCGACCCCGATGACCATGATCACAAGGCCGACGCCGATAACGAGCCAGACGATCCGGTTACTCACGACCGTGCTTCCTCGAGCATGGCCGTCGCCTCGGTCCGAACCTCGTCGGGGATCTCCGCGAATGCGAGGAGAGCCTCGAGCGGCTCGATCGCCCCGGCCTTGTTCCCCATGTCGAACCGGACGTTCGCGAGGAACCAATACGCCTGGGGGAAGTCGGGGTCGATAGACAGTGCCTTTTCGAAGAACGGCTCCGCCAGCGCAGGCTCATCTGCGATCGATGTCAGCCACCCGACCCGTACGAGCGCTTCCGTGTTCTCGGGTTCTTGCTCGAGGATGATCATGTAGTGCTCGAGCGCCTTCGAGGTGTTCCCCTCTTCCAGATAGAGCTCGGCGAGCGCCATCCGCATGCCGATGACTTCGGGGTTCTCGGCGACCACCGCCTCCATCTCCGCCGCCGAGACCGAGGACATGCCGGGACCGCTGCCGCCTCCTGCGACCTGCCCTTCCAAGACGTCGGTAGCGATACCGTCCGTCACGTCGGACGCCGGCGTCTGCTCCTGGAGAGAAACAACGGCGATAACGGCGATAACGAGCGCTGCCGCACCGACCAGGATGGTGCCGATGATCGCACGACTCTTGGACCGGGGCGCGGCCGCGTCGTTCACGCGGATGACCGAGTCGTCGGCCGCCTCACTCTCATCGAGTTCGGCCAGTTGCTTCTCGAGCCCGCTTCGCTCCGAGCGATACGACACGCGGAGGCGTTCGGCGGTCGCTTCGTCGAGTTCACCGACCTCTACCTGTTCATCGATCTCTGCGAGGTCGCGGTCGACCTGAGCGATCTGCTCGGCGATTCGTTCGGATTTCACTGTTTGTCTCCTACGGGTTCGGTGTTCTTGCGGCGGAGTCCGAAAATGGCGGCTGCGCCGATGATGAGGACTGCGACCGGGAGGGCCCACAACATGACGCCCCATCCCGTACTCGGTGGGTCGAGTAGCACCTGCTCTCCGTACGCCGCGACGAAGGAGTCGATGATTTCCTCGTCCGTCCGTCCTGCGGCGATCTCCGCGTCGATTCGGGCTCTCAAGTCCTTCGCGAGGTCCGTCTGCGATCCGGCGAGGGACTCCCCGGCGCAGATCGGGCATTTCAGGGAGATGGCCAGGTTGTACGCCCGGGCCTCCGGATCCTCGGGCCCCGTCTCGCCGGGCCAGAGGCTGACGACGAGCACACCGAGGGCGATCACGGGCACGATCAGCCATACGAGCCCACGGCGGCGTTCAGACATCTGCGTTCTCTCGGTGTGCACGATCCTTTGACGTCACGGACCGCCTGCCGGGTTTCCTCCCGAACGCGAGAACTCCACCGGCAACGATCGTGAGGCCGCCCAGCCACAACAGCCACTGCAGCGGGAAGATCAAGACCTTCAGTCGAATCCCGTCCTCGTCGATGGCGGCGATGTTCAGGTAGACGTCGTCGATCCACGTCGTCCAGACCTGGGGCGTCGCGATCGTCTGCCCGAACTTCGGGTATTCGTGGAGCCGCGGTTCGAGGATCGCTCTCGTCGTCGTACACGACGAATCGAGGATCGCCACCCTGGCGCCCTGGACGCTCCGCGTCGGCTCCGAGCGCGTGAACGGCTCGATGTAGCCGATGCAGTAGCCCTCGACGACGGCGGTCTCCCCGACGGCGAGTGGCACCTCGGTGCGGATCGCGAGGACGGACGTCGTAGCGATCGCCACGGCGACGAGGGCGAAACCGATGTGCGCGACCTGGCCGCCCCAGAACCCCATGTCGTTGCGGATCGTCGACCCGAGTGCCGACGGCCACGCCTTCCCCCCTCGGTGGGCCCGATTCGACTGGTGCCCGTAGAACGCGAGGATGTTCCCGATCACGAATCCGGCGAGTCCGACGGCTGCAACCACGGTGACCGAACGGACCCCGACGAGGACGGTGACGGCTGCTGCGACGAGGCCGACGTTCAACCCGACCCGCGTCCGCTCCCAGATGACCTTGCCGGTCGCGACCCTCCACGGCGCGGTCGATCCGAACCCCAACGCGAGGAGAACCAGGAACGCGATCGGCACGGCGATGCGGTCGAAGAAGGGCCGACCGACGGCTACCTCCCTCCCGGTGAACGCCTCGACGAGAAGCGGGTACAGGGTTCCGAACATGACGGTGAACCCGAACAGTGTCATCAGCAGGTTGTTGAGCAGGATGAAGCCTTCGCGCGACACGAGCGAATCGAGCCGTGGAGACGACGCGACCGTGCTCGCTCGCACCGCGAACAACGCCAGCGACCCGAAGACGATGATCCCGAGGAACAGCAGCAGCAACGGCCCCACAGCGGAGACGCTGAAGGCGTGTACCGAGGCGATCACGCCCGAGCGCGTGAGGAAGGTCCCGAATATGGTGAGAGCGAACGTGATGATGACCAGCACGAAGTTCCATGCCTGGAGCATCCCCCTCCGACGCTGAACGATCGCTGAGTGGATGAATGCCGTCCCGGCCGCCCATGGAAGCAGGGCAGCGTTCTCCACCGGGTCCCACGCCCAGTAGCCGCCCCAGCCGAGGACCTCATAACTCCACCACGCTCCGAGGAGGATGCCTGCGGTCAGAAAGACCCAGGCCACGAGCGACCATCGATGGGTCCGTCCGAGCCAGACGCTCCCTCTCTCCGACCGGAAGAGCGCCGCGATCGCAAAGGCGAACGGCACGGTGAAGCCGACGTAGCCGACGTAGAGCAGCGGAGGGTGGACGGCCATCAGGATGTGGTTCGCGAGAAGCGGGTTCGGACCGATTCCGTCCAACGGCGCGGCCGTCTGGACGAACGGCAGCCACGATGTCGCGCCGCAGAAGCCGCCTGCGACGTCGGTGCAGACCTCGAACGGATTCGCGGCGGTGGCCATCAGGCCGAACCAGAACACGGCAACGGCCCCCATGACGCCGAGAGCGAGCACGCCGAGGCCGTCGCCGTTCGTGACACCGCGCCAAACGAGCCACGTGAAGATCGCGAGCATGAGCCCCCAGAGCACGACGCTCCCGGCGAGGGCTGCCCATCCACCGGCGAGGAGGAACACGAACGGCGTATCGAGCGCCGTGTTCTTCGCGACGTACGTGATCGAGAAATCGTGCGTCAAGATCGCGAATTCGAGCAGAACGAACGCCGAGATGCCGCCGATCGTCAGGCCGATGACCGGGATCTTGAGTCGAGACGGGTCGGGGTCCGGCATTCTCGAGACCCGCCAACCCTGGATGGCGAGGGCAACGGATGATGCGAGAGCGACGAGGATCGAGACGAATCCGGCGGAGGCGATCACGCCTGGTCCGATCCGTCCCCGAAGGGGTGCTCGGGATCGTACGTGCCCTCGTCGGTGCTGTACGTCTCGTCGTGTTTGACGAGCATCGTGTCGGAGTGGAACAAACTCCCGTCCCACGTGCCTTCGACCACGACGCCGATGCCCTCCTGGAAGAGCTGTTGAGGCGCCCCGACGTACACGACGTCGACGGTCTCGCGCCCGTCGGTCACCTCGAAGGTCACGCCCGTCGTCGTGTCGGCCACGGTTCCCGGAACGACCTGTCCGCCGAGGCGGAGCCGCGCATCGGTCGGCCCTTGCTCGGTCAGTTCGGTCGGCGTGTTGAAGTACACGAGGCTCGAACTGAGGCTGACGACGAGAACGGCGATCACCACGACGACGACGCCCGCGGGCACGATGAACTTCCAATAGCGCTTCACTCAGCGTCTCCGATGCTCTTCCGGGCGTTCCTGATCCGTATCGCTATCGACGTTGCATACACCGCGAGGCTCCCGTAGGCGACTCCGTAGGCGAACGCCACCCATCCCCATTCGCTCATCAAGTGGCCCCCAGTTCTGGAGCGGTGACGGCCTCCCCGGCGACGGGTCGTTCGATCGACTGCTCGATCTGGAGGCGCCGTTCGTCGAGGTGTATCAACTCGATACGCTTCACCATCAGGGCGACGTACACAACGGTGAACGCGATCACACCGATGATCAGCGCGGTGAGCATCAGCGGATCCTGGATCGCCGGGCCGTCCGGCTTGATGAGCGACGGCGGTTGGTGGAGCGTGCGCCACCACACGACGGAGAAGTGAACGAGCGGGATCTGGATCGCCCCGAGCACACCGAGCACCGACGACCTCGATGCTCTGGCGATCGGATCGTCGGTCGTCCTCCGCAAAGCGAGGTATCCGAGGTAGACGAAGAACATGATGAAGGTGAACGTGAGCCGGGCGTCCCAGGTCCACCAGACACCCCACGTCGGCTTCGCCCAGATCATCCCGAGGGAGAGCGCGAGGCCGGTGAAGTAGACGCCGATCTCCGCGCTGGCTGCGGCGATCCGGTCCCACTTGAGATTCTTGGTCACGAGGTAGGCGACGCTTCCGACGAACGTCACGAAGAACGCGGTGTAGGCGAGCCACGCGGATGGGACGTGCACGTACATGATCCGGACCAGATCACCCTGGACCGAGTCCGCGGGGCTGATCATCGAGAGCGTGAACGCCACGGCCAGCGAGAGCGCTATCACCACCCAGGGCCACCGTCGAATTCGCACCTGCGGCTCCATCATGTCTCCTGTAGGGGTCTGGCCGTCAACACCCCGATGATGGCCACGACGAGGACAACGGCAACCATCAACAACACCCAGGACAGGATACCGTATCCCCCCTGCAAACCGTCGTAGGTCTGGGTGGCTCCGAGCAGTAGCGGAACCGACAGCGGGGCGACGAGAAGGGGGACGAGGGCCGTGCCCGCGCTCGAGCTGTTGACGATCGCGGCGGTCAGTGTTCCGAGGAGCGCGAGGCCTGCTGCGACGAGCAGCAGGGTCAGCGCGAGCCACCCGATTCCGATGATCGAGATGTCGTAGAGGCCTATGGCGACGATGCCGACGACGGCCTCGAAGATCAGCAGGAATATCGCTGAGGAGACCGTTCTGCCGACGAAGCCGGCCGCCGGGTCGAGGCCGAGCAACGCAGACGCATCCTGCTGCGGAAGCGTCTCGCGCGACGCCCGACTGACGGCGACGAGGACCCCGAACAGCATCACGATGACCCAGTACATGCCGGGTCCGATCTCCCGTAGGAGAACGGCGTCGGTTCCGATAGCGAGGGGGATGAGGAGCAGCGCGATCGCGCCGAACGGGATGGTGATCCAGAGCATGTCGCCCTGGCGCCGCTCGCGAAGGAGATCGCGATCGACAACGGCGCGCACCTGGTGCCAGAATCCGGTGATCACGTCAGCGTCCCCCCGACGAGGTCGACGGTGCGATGCGCGATGGCCCCGACCCGGTCGCGGTCGTGGGAGACGACGATGACCGCGCCCCCCTCCGCGGCCTTCCTCTCGATGAGACCTTCGACGAGATCGACGGCGTCCCGATCGAGTGCCGAGTGGGGTTCGTCGAGGAGCAGGAGCGATCGATCGATCATCAGCTCCCTGGCGAACTCGGTCCTGCGCTGCATGCCGTGCGAGGCGGCACCGGCGGGTCGATCGGCGGCGCCGGCCAACCCCACGGCGGCGAGCGCCCCCGCGACCCGATCGGTCGACACGCCGGCGACACGTGCGGCGTACCGGAGGTTCTCGGCGAGGGTCAGTTCGGGGAAGATCCCGGGCACGTGACCGATCATTCCGATTCGCCTGCGCACGTCGTAGCGCTCCGCCGACGACAGGTCGGCACCGAGAACCGTGCCGCTCCCCTGTGCCGGCCGGATCAACGTCGCGATCAGGCGCAATGCCGTGGTCTTCCCTGCACCGTTGGCGCCGAAGAGACCGACGACCTCGCCCGCCTCGATCTCGAGGTCGACGTCCCGCAGGATCTGACTGGATCCGATGCGTACGCCGACACCGCTGAGTTCGACGAGGGGTGCTCCGCTCACAATCGGGAAGTGTATGGACCTCCGTGTTGTTGAAGAACGGAACCCCGGGAAGCTCCGGGAACGTCGAAAGTAGAAATACCCCCAGGGGTATTATCGTTGGCAGAGCGAAACACACCGAAACGGAGATCCAACCCAATGGCAACCGTCAACCTCACTAAGGACACCTTCGAGGAGACCATCCTCAACAACGACATCGTGCTCGTCGACTTCTGGGCCGAATGGTGCGGACCGTGCAAGTCGTTCGCGCCCAACTACGCGGCCGCGTCCGAGAAGCATCCGAACATCGTGTTCGGCAAGGTCGACACCGAAGCAGAGCCCGAGCTCGCCGGCTACTTCCAGATCCGCTCGATCCCGACGCTCATGGCGTTCAAGGAGCAGATCGGTGTCTTCTCGCAGCCCGGCGCCCTCCCGGAGAACGTCCTTCTGGATCTCATCGGCCAGATCGAAGCCCTCGACATGGACGCCGTCCGCAAGGAGATCGAGAGCGAAGGCGAAGGCGAAGGTCACGACCACGACCACGACCACGACCACTCTGAGGCTCCGGCGAGCAGCTGACCGCAGCTCCGGACCATGTGTCGAAGGACCCGGGACTTCCCGGGTCCTTCTTCATTGCCGCACGAACGAGTCCGCGAACACGACGCGGCTTCGCGACCTATCGGTTCACGAGGTCCGCGATGAGCCGCTGAGCCTCGTCCAGATCCTTGCGATACACCATGACGTTCAGCCGGTACGCGCCGACCATGCCCGGTTCGGTGATCACCGACGCCGGGATGTCCGCATCCATGAGCCGCCCCCATGCCTCATCGGCCACATCGCGGTCGGTGAAGAGCGCCGCTGCTACGAGATCGTCGGGTTTCGCCATCATCCCTCCGCCCCGCCGGTGAAGTTCCACGATCCGAGGTGCATCGTCGGAACGATCGTGATGCCGGGCCCGAACTCCGAATCCGCGAACCGGGCGTCGTCGCCGAGTCCGAGGATCTTCCCGTCACCGAGTGCGTCGACGAACGACTGCGTGAACCGCATGTTCGTCACGGCGTCGGTGATGCGTCCGTTCTCGATCATGAACGTCCCGTTCCTCGTGAGACCGGTGACGACCATCGTCTTCGGGTCGAGGATCCGGCAGTAGTTGAACGTCGAGACGTAGATCCCGCGCTCGACGTCCGCGATGAGATCGCCGACCGTCTTGTCCCCGCCGCCGATGAACAGGTTCGTCGGGATCGGGCCCCATCCCTCGGCTCCGGGGACGTTGTTGCCGTTCGGTTCGACGCCCGCCTTCTTCGCCGTCTTGCGGTTGTGGGCAACGGCACGCGTGACGCCGTCCTCGACGAGTTCCAGGCGCCGTTTCGGCGTCCCCTCGGTGTCGAACGGGACACCGAGGGCTCGCGGATCGGTGACGTCGTCCCAGAAACGGAACCGTTCGTCGAACTGCTTCGTGCCGAGATCCACGAACGACTGCCCCTCCTCGAGCATCTTGCCGTTGAACCCGTAGAAGGCGAGGAAGATCGCGATCGTGCCGACGGCCTCGGGGGCGAGGATGACCTCGTACTCCCCCGGTTTCGCATCGAACGGCGTCGCCGAGTCGATGGCCCGCTGCGCCGCGATGCGGCCGATGACGGCTCCGTCGAGGTCCCCGATGGCCGCTGATGCTGCATGGCCCGTGCCGGCCGACGTGGCCGTCTGGTGGATGCCGTCGACGATGGCGTTCGTCTGGCGCCCCTCGGCGGCCTGGCCCGCGGAGTTCGCGAACGCGATGGATCGCCCTTCGGTCTGGCAGTAGCCGGCGGCGAGCATGCCGGGACCCGAGTCGACGAAGTCCTTGACGATGGCCGCCCGCGCCTGAGGCGACGCGTCGTAGGTGGCGTCGTCGGCGTGGACCACGTCCGGCACCGCACGCGGCGGTGCAAGGCCCGGCCAGTCCTCATCGACCGGCTGGAGCGCCGCGGTCTCGAGCGCCCCGTCGACGAACGCGGCGAGGGTCTCCGACCCGGTGGTCGTCGTCTTCGCGGAGGCCACCCGTCCGTCGACGGCGACACGCAGGCTCACGGCTTCGCCGACCTCCGCGACGTTCTGATGGATGAAGGAGTTGGCGAATCGCGTCAAGGCGAGATTGCCGGTCGACGCGACCACTTCGGCCTCGGCCCGATCGCCGACGAGATCGAGCACCTGCTCGGTGAGTTGCGACGCCCGGCTCATCCTCGCACCCCCACACGCACGTTCTTGAATCGGCCCGGACCGGCGGAGTGCCCCGTATGGGCGACCTGTATCGGCTGCCCCTTGCCGCAGTTCGGCGTGCCCCAGTGGATCCACTCGTCGTCCCCTGCGAGCCGGTCGAGACTCCCCCAGAAAACCGGGCCGATCCCCGTATAGGTGGGGTTCTTCAGCATGCGGCCCCGCTTGCCGTTCTTGATCTCCCACGCGATCTCCGTACCGAACTGGAAGTTGAGGCGCTTGTCGTCGATCGACCACGACCGGTTGGTCGCCATGTACACCCCGTCCTTCGTGTCGGCGATGATCTCGTCGAGCGACGAATCACCGGGGAGGAGGCCGACGTTCGTCATCCGGACCATCGGCAGGCGGTTGTAGCCGTCGCCGCGGACCATGCCGCCGGGCGGCAGGCCGGCGATCGCGGCGGAGTCCCGCCCGGAGAGGACACCGACCCAGGTGCCGTGATCGACGATCGGAACCCGCTGAGCCTTCGTCCCCTCGTCGTCGTAGCCGAAGGTCCCGAGCGCACCGGGGAGCGTCGCGTCGGCGGTGATGTTCATCAGGTCCGACCCGAACCGGAAGCTACCGAGCTTCGGAAGCTGAAGATGGGACGTGCCGGCGAACGCCGCCTCCCATCCGAGGATCCGATCGAGTTCGATGGCGTGACCGACCGACTCGTGGATCTGGAGCGCGAGCTGGGAGCCCTCGAGGATGAGGTCGGTCTCCCGCTCATCCAACTCGTCGGCGGTGAGCAGAGCGACCGCTTCCTCGGCGACCCGTCCGGCGTTCGCAGCGAAGTCCCACTTGCGGATTACCTCGTAACCACCCGTCTCGTACTGGCCGAACGACTGGGGGTAGGACCGGCGCTGGCTCTCGCGCTCTCCGAGCGCCGTCGCGTCGAACCCGCCTCCCGACTCGACGAGATGCTGGTGGATGCGGTGCCCCTGCGATGAGACGAACCATTTGTTCGTGTCGTAGAACGTGAGGTTGCCGGTAGCGATCGCGATCCCGTCCACGCCCTGCATGGTCTTCGTCACACCGATGAGCAGATCGACCTTCTCGGAGAGGGGGATCGTGAGCGGGTCCTCGACGAACGGTGTCTCGTAGGTGTCCCGGACCACGTCGACGTCGGCGAACTCGATCGGATCACCCGGCACGATGGCGCTGGCGCGTGCGATCTCGGCCGCACGCTCACCCGCGGCGGCGGCCGACCGGCGTGAGATGTCGGCGGTCGCGAAGAACCCCCAGGAGGATCCGATGAGCGCCCGGACGCCGATCCCGGCCTGCTCCGTGCGATCGAGGGACCGGACCGCCTGATTCTGCACGTCGATCGATTCCTGTTTGCTCACGACGGCCCGAGCATCGGCGTATGTGGCGCCGGCGGCGAGGGCGCCTTCAACGGCTGCTGTTGCATATTCGAACATGCAGTCAGAGTAGCGACTCCCACTGCTGGATCCATCCGCCAGAGATGACAAGTGCCCAACTAGGGAATTATGGCCCTGGTGGTCGAGCGCGCGAGCCTCGATACTCGCAGAGGTAGTTGAGAGTGGGAACTCAGTGAAGAACTGGTGGAAGAATCAGTCCGGTTCGAGAAAGGCGCTGGTCGTCATCGGCGGCGTCGTTTTCTTGTTCCTTGCTCTCGTCGTGTTTCCGGCCGCGGCCTGGTACGTCGGTACCGAAGGCATCATCGCTACCTCCGATGCCGAGTACTGCAGTGGATGCCACACGATGGAGCAGTTCGTCAATGCCAACGCGGACAGCGTGCACGGCGGCGACAACCAGTGGGGAATCAGAGCTGAGTGCGTCGACTGCCACCTCCCCCACAACAACGCCTTCAACTATCTCATCTCGAAGATCAGGCGGGGCAGCTACGACATCTGGTACGAGGTGTTCCACGACACGTCGAACATCGACTGGAAAGCCAAAGACGATGCCCGGGAGGAGTTCGTCTTCGATTCAGGATGCATGACCTGCCACGACAAGTTGCACACGGCGACCCAAGGATTCCCGCCGCACGACAACTACTTCGCCGGTGTGACCGACTCGAAGTGCGTGACGTGCCACAACGACATCGGCCACTCCAACGTGAACATGTATCAACTCGAGCACAAGTACAAGCATTGAAACGCGAACAGCGCACGATCCAAGGAGGAGTTCGGTGAAACGGCACAGATGGCAGACGGGACTCTGGGCCGCTGCATTGATCATGATCCTTGCCCTCATCGCGGTGGGGTGCAGCGGCGACGCCTCGGGTGAGGAAGGAGAGGTGGCGGGTGATCCGCTCGCCAACCTCACCGAAGAGGCGAAGGCTTGTGTGGAGTGCCACGCCACCGAAACTCCGGGCATCGCCGCCGATTGGGATGCCAGCGTCCACGCGCAGGAGGCGGTGTCGTGCGTCGACTGCCACGAAGTAGCCGCCGACTCGCCGCTGGCCATCCCCGACATCGAAGGCCACGAGGACGTCACGATCGCAGTCGCTTCGCTCGTCCAGCCGAACACGTGCGCCGAGTGCCACGAGGACCAGGTCGCCGAGTTCAACGCGAGCGGCCACTACCGGGCGGCCCTCCAGATCGAGCCGAAAGCCGGCCTCCAGGCGCTCAAGTTCGTCCATGAGGGGCAGAACCACCCCGAGGTGAGCGGCGCGTCGGACGAGACCGGATGCGTGCAGTGCCACGGCACACGCCTGGAGGTCGAGAACGGCCGGCCCACCGCGGCGACCTATCCGTCCGCCGGCATCGGGACGATCTGGCCCGACGGATCCGTCGGCAACTGCGCCGTATGCCACACGCGGCACTCGTTCGAGATGGCCGAAGCCCGCAAGCCCGAAGCGTGCGCCAGTTGCCACCTCGGACCGGACCATCCGGACATCGAGATCTACAAGGACACGAAGCACGGGCAGATCTACGACACCGAGGGCGATGAGTGGACGTGGGACAGCCCCTCCGGCGAGTGGGAGCCGGGCGACTACCGGGCACCGACGTGTGCGACCTGCCACATGAGCGGCATCGGCGATCTCGAAACGACGCACAACATCTCCGAGCGCCTGTACTGGAACCTCTGGGCTCCTCGGTCCGAGGTCCGCAACGTGCAAGATCCGATGTCCGGACTCAACGGCGATGGGCCCGCCGGCCGGGCGTTGATGGAGCAGGTCTGCTCCGAATGCCACTCCGGCGACCACACCGAGAAGTACTTCTCGAGCGGCGACGACGCCGTCCAGCTGTACAACGAGTCCTACTACGACCCGGCGATCGCGATGAAGACGGAGCTCGCGGACAAGGGTCTCCTCAAGGAGAACCCGTGGGCCGACGAGTTCCAGATCCTGTACTACCACCTGTGGCATCACGAGGGACGCCGTGCCCGGCAGGGCGCGATGATGGGCGGTCCCGACTACGCCCACTGGCACGGGTTCTTCGAGCTCCAGCAGGATCTCTACCGGATGCAGGACATCTACAACCTGAGGCTCGAGACCGGAGAGATCGAAAGCTGACGAGTCTCCCACCGACACGACGGTCCCCGCTCCCCCCGGCGGGGTTCCGTCGCGTACGGCCCCCGTTGCGCCGATCCCGTGCACATCGACCGGATCACGACGTTCATGGAACCAGGGTCGGATACCGAGCGTTGTCCCCTTACGCGACCGGGAGCACCGCATGTGCCGTCTCTATGGATTCCGAGCCACCGATCCCACCCTCATCGAGTGCAGTCTCGTCGAGGCGCAGAACGCGTTGCTCAAGCAGAGCGACCGGGACACCCGCGGCGTCACGAACCCCGATGGTTGGGGAATCGCGACGTGGGGCACCGACGGCCTGCAGATCGAGCGGCGCACCCGCTCCGCCGCCGACGATCTGGTCTTCACCCAGGTGGCGGCGGGGGCCCGTCCGACGACCGCGATCGCCCATGTGCGGGCGGCGACCGTCGGCGGCCCGACGCCCGGCAACACGCATCCGTTCCGCTTCGGACCGTGGGTCTTCGCCCACAACGGAACCCTGACGGCGTTCGACCGCGTCGCGCCGCTCCTCGACACCGGACTGTTCCCACCTTCGGGAACCACCGACTCGGAGCACATCTTCATGTGGATGCTCCGCCGGATGCCCGAATTCGGACTCGACCCGAGACGGCCCGCCGATTCCCCCCGGCCGATCGAACATCTCCTCACCGCCGCCATCGCCGATCTCGACGCCACGGCGGCGGCCGTCGGCGCTCGCACATCTCCGAAGCTGAACTTCCTCATCTCCGACGGTGCGAACCTCGTCGCGTCGAGGTGGGGGAACACGCTCTACTGGACCTTCCGGGACTCGGTCCCCGACTGTGCCGTCTGCGGGCTCCCGCACTGTGACGAGGTGGCAGACCGGTACCGTGCGGTCGCGATCGCTTCAGAGCCGATCACGTCGGAACAGTGGACGGAAGTGCCGGAGGGATCCATCGTGTCAGTCGACCGGTCGGTATCGGTGACGACGAGCGACCTGCTCGCACGCGCCGCCTGAATTCGGCCGACTTGCACGACCGGGGTCGATGGTGGAAACTCGGCCGATGGATCGCACGACGCTGTTCGAACTGTACGAAGCGCACGTCAACGCAGGCAAGATCGCCACCTATGAACGCTACGGCATCGAAGCCGTCATGGGTCGCCGCGAGGGAGTCCGCTTCTGGGACGCCTACGAGGACCGGTCCTGGATCAACTGTCACTGCAACGGCGGCGTGTTCAACCTCGGGCACCGCAACCCTCAGGTGCTCGCCGCGGTCCGCTCATCTCTGGACGACCGCGACATCGGGAACCACCATCTCCCGGCCGTCTCCCGGACGGAGCTGGCGCGGCGTCTGGTCGAAACGACGAGCGGCCTCCTTCCCGGCGTGGTGTTCGGCGTCGGCGGGGGCGAGGCCGTCGACCTCGCCATCAAGGTGAGTCGCGCCGCGACCGGGCGAACCGGGATCGTCAGCGCCCGCGGCGGGTTCCACGGACATACGGGGCTCGCTCTCGCCGCCGGTGACCCGGCCTATCGCGACCCGTTCGGACCGAACCCGCCCGGCTTCACCCAGGTTCCCTTCGACGACCTCTCCGCGATGAACGCTGCCGTCGGCGACGACACCGCAGCCGTCATCCTCGAGCCGGTCCCCGCCACCCTCGGGATGCCGATTCCCGACCCCGGGTACCTGCCCGCCGTGCAGCGCATCTGCAGGGAGCGTGGGGCGAAGCTGATCCTCGACGAGGTGCAGACGGGTCTGGGGCGAACGGGGAAGATGTGGGCCTACGAGCACTGGGGCCTGGAACCGGACGTGGTCGTGACGGGCAAGGGGCTCTCGGGCGGCATCTACCCGATCTCGGCGACGTTGATGACCCGCGAGATCCACGCGCTGTTCGACACGGAGCCGTTCATCCACATCTCGACGTTCGGTGGGGCCGAACCGGGCGCCGCAGCGGCCCTCGCCGTCCTCGACGTCGTGGAGAGCCCGGGGTTCCTCTCCCACGTTGCCGAGCTCGAAGATCGCTTCGTAGCGGGCTTCGACGGGATGCCGTTCACGCTGCGGCATCTCGGGCTCATGATGGCGCTCGCGTTCCCCGTTCCCGATGCGGGCATGTTCGCGACGAAGCTCCTGTTCGACGCCGGGATCTTCGCCGTCTACGCCAACAACGACACGTCGGTGCTCCAGTTCCTCCCACCGCTCGTCACGACGGACGAGGAGGCGGACGAGATCATCGGCATCGTCGGGTCGGTGTTCGGATGAGGGAAGCGCTCGAGAATCTCGAACGCCGCGTGTCCCGGGCGCTCGCCACGGACGACCAGTCCCGGATCGACGTTCTCGGATACGGCGAGATCTCGACGGTCCTTCGCCTCGACGTCGACGGCCGATCGTACGCGTGCAAGCGGCTCCCCCCGTTCCCCGAATCCGCGATCGAGCCCTACCGGACGGCGTGCACCGCCTATCTCGCTGCGCTCGGCGAGCGGGGCGTGAGGACCGCGTCATCCACGATCGAGATCGTCCCGACCGGGGGCGAACCGGCGGTCTACTGCGTTCAGCCGATCGAAGATCGGCTCCTCGTCGATCATCTCAGAACGACCGGTCGGAACGACGTGGCCGCCCTCGCAGAGCGCCTCGTCTCCCTGGTCTCGAGCACCATCGACGACCGGCTCGGTCTCGACGCCCAGATCTCGAACTGGGCCCTCGACGACGACGGCGAGTTCGTCTACATCGACGTCACCACGCCGCTCATCCGCGACGCGAACGGCACCGAGATGCTCGACACGGATCTCTTCATCGCCTCGCTCCCGGCGTTCCTCCGACCGGTCGTCCGCCGGTTCCTGCTCGGTGAAATCCTCAGCCACTACTACGACGCCCGGGCGGCACTCCTCGACCTCATCGCGAACTTCAAGAAGGAGCGACTCGATGAGGCCATACCGCTGTTCCTCGAGGTCGCGAACGGCACGGTCGAGCCACCCATCACGCGCAAGGAGGTGGACCGCTACTACCGCAGCGACGCCGTGATGTGGGAGGTTCTCCAGCGTCTCCGACGAACCGACCGATCGTGGCAGCGTAGGATTCGGAGACGGGGCTACCCGTTCCTGCTCCCCGGGAAGGTGGATCGCTGATGTGTGACACGATCGTCGTCGTGCGGCCCGACGGTGTGCTGTTCGCGAAGAACTCGGACCGGGATCCGAACGAGGCGCAGATCCCGGAATGGCATCCCGCCGCGGATCACGGAGAGGGAGCGACGGTGCAGACGACCCGTCTCGAGATCCCGCAGGTCGCCCACACCCATGCGACGCTCCTGAGCCGACCGTTCTGGATGTGGGGAGCCGAGATCGGGGCGAACGAGCACGGCGTCGCGATCGGCAACGAGGCCGTGTTCACCGACCAGCCCTACGCCGATGAGGGCCTCACGGGGATGGACATGATCCGTCTCGCGCTCGAACGGGCCGCGAGTGCCGAGGACGCCGTCGCGGTCATCGTCGACCTCCTCGAACGCTACGGACAGGGCGGCGGCGCCGGATACGAGCATCCGGAGTTCACCTATCACAACTCGTTCATCGTCGCCGATCCCACCGACGCCTGGGTGCTGGAGACGGCCGGTTCGCTCTGGGCGACCGAGCAGGTCACGTCGGGTGTGCGGACGATCTCCAACGGGTTGACGATCCCCGGCTTCGCCGACGACCACCGGGAGCCGCTGAGGGTCAAGACGAAAGTCTCGGCCTGCGACATCCGGACGAGACTCACCGCCGGTTCGGCCTCCGGCGCGACCGGACCCGGAGATCTGATGGCGACGCTCCGCTCGCACGGCCCGGACCGCTGGCCTCGCTACAAGGTGCTCAACGGCACGCTGTCCATCCCCTGCATGCACGGCGGCGGTGTCGCCGCCTCGTCGTCGAGCGTCGCCGGATGGATCTCCGACCTGTCGAGCGGAACCCACTGGATCACCGGCACCTCTGCACAGTGTCTCGCCCTGTTCAAACCGGTTCGGGTCGACGAACCGGTCGACATCGGCCCGATCCCCGACGGTCACGACGACGGCGCGAGCCTCTGGTGGCGGCACGAGCGCATGGCACGCACCGTCATGCGCGACCCGGACCGGCTCGCGAACCTGTTCCTCGACGAACGCGACGCCGTCGAAGCCCGCTGGCTGAGCGAACCGCCGACCGGACAGTCGGCGTTCGACGAAGGCTCGGCGCTCCTCGACCGGTGGGCACGAGCGGTGGCTGAGGCCGCCGGCGACGAGGACGTACGGCCGCTGTGGGCCCGGAGCTACTGGAAGAAACGGGACCGGACGGCGCGGCTCGGCGCGTAGGATCGGTCCATGGCACGAGCGATCCAGGAGATGCCCGACGATGTCCGCGCCGAGATCGCTGAGCGGGATCTGACGGACGCCTACGAGACGCGTCCGTTCTACCAGCGCAACGACTACCTCGCCTGGATCGGACGAGCGAAACGCCCCGAGACACGGCGGAAGAGAATCGACCAGATGCTCGACGAGCTCGACCGTGGCGGCGTCTACATGGGGATGGACCACCCACCGAGCCGGAGGCAGTGACCGCCGGCCACCGGGAACTGTCGTAACTCCGACACGTCGGGGACGGAACTCGCGGTCCTCTCGTTGAACCATGCGTAGACATCGAGCAGGCGACCGGGAGCTCAGAACACCATGAGAACATCGAGACTGGCATTCTTCGTCGTCGCGACGGCCCTCGTCGCCGCCGCATGCGGGGCGAGCAGCGGCGACGACGACGCGACCACGGAAGCCGCTCCGACGACGTCCACGACGATCGTTTCATCCACGACGGGCCCGTCGACCGGCAGCCTCCCCGAAGGCCCGTCGGCCCTCGAAGACCGCTACGACGCATCGTTCCCGACGCCGCTCATCGATCCGGACGACATCCTCTCCGGAGGCCCGCCGCCGGACGGCATCCCACCGATCGACGATCCCAAGTTCGTCTCCGTGGCCGAGGCCGACGAGTGGCTCAACGATCAGGAGCCGGTGCTGGTGGTGGACGTCGACGGTGACGTTCGCGCGTACCCGATCCAGATCTTGATGTGGCACGAGATCGTCAACGACACGGTCGGCGGCGTTCCCGTCGCGGTGACGTACTGCCCGCTGTGCAACTCGGCGATCACGTTCGAACGGACCGTGCGAGGCGTCGAGACGACGTTCGGCACCTCGGGGAGCCTGTACTTCGCCAACCTCGTGATGTACGACCGGGCCACGGAGAGCCTGTGGAACCAGCTCAACGGCGCCGCCGTGGTCGGCGTCCTGACCGGAGAGACGCTCAACCAGATCCCCTCGTCGATGGTGTCCTGGAAGGACTTCAAAGAGGACCGGCCGGAAGGGAAGGTGCTCGACCGGAACCGCACGGGAGCGAACCGCCGCTACGGCACGAACCCGTACACGGGCCTCGACGATCCGAACGGACAGCCGTTCCTCTTCCAGGGAGACGTCGACGTTCGCGCGAAGGCGATGCAACGGGTCGTCGCCATCGACGGCGACGGCGAAGCGGCAGCCTGGGCGCTCGATGCGCTCGTCGAGGGAGAAGCCGCGGTCACCGAAGCCGAGTTCGACGGCGAGCCGATCGTCATCTTCTGGAAGAACGGCCAGGCATCGGCGCTCGACACGTCGGATATCGCCGCCGGGCGCGACATCGGCACCGTCGGCGTGTTCTCCCCCATCCTCGACGGCCGGGAGTTGACCTTCAGCGCCGAGGGGACGACGTTCGTCGACGCAGAGACGGGAACGACCTGGAACGTGCTCGGCGATGCGGTCTCCGGACCGCTGGAAGGGCAGGCGCTCGAACCGGTCACGTTCGTTCGTACGTTCTGGTTCTCCTGGGCGGCGTTCCGCCCCGACACGGTGCTCTACGAGAGCTGACGCCCGGGGATGCCGTGGCGTCGGGCCTCACTCGGAGACGGGCTCGTGCACCGGCATGGGGAGCGTCCGGTCGATGACCAGCGAATAGGTTGCGGGGACGTCGACGATGAACGGGCACTCGTCGAGACCGACGCAGGTCGTGCCGCAGGCGACGCCCGAACATGCCACGGTCTCGCCGGGGCCCGGATCGGACGGCGAATCGAGGATGCCCTTGTCCGCGAGCACCCCGATCATCCCGGTGAGCGCCGAGTCGGAGACCCCGATGCGACGGGCCAGATCGCTCGACCGGATCGGTCCCCTGGCGGCCCGGAGCTCGTCGAGCAGGTGATCGAGGATCGTCATCCGAGACCCACCAGTTTCCCGATCTGGAACACGACGACGGCCATCACCCACGCGAGGGCCGTCTGTCCGACGATGCTCGACCACATCCACCGGGAGCCGATCTCGTGGCGGATCGCACCGACGGCGGCCACGCACGGGGTGTAGATGAGGATGAACACCATGAACGCGAGAGCGGCTGCGGCCCCGTGCCCTCCGCTGCTCTCCTCGAACCCGTCGCGGATCGATGCCGACAACCCGCCCGAAGGCCCCTCCTCCGCATCGGACCCGAGGTTGATCCCGACGATGGATGGGATCGACTCGACGGCTCTGACGGTCGCCGTACCGAATCCGGTGAAGATGCTGCCGATCGATGCGGCGAGACCCGGCTCGTCCGCCGTCTCGACCTCCTCCACCCCGTACACCTGCGCCATGGTCGACACGACCACCTCTTTCGCGACGAGGCCGGACATGAGCGCCCCCGCCGCCTCCCACGAACCGAACCCGGCGGGGCTGAGCACGGGAGCGACGACCCCGGAGACGGCGGCGAATGCGGAGTCGTCGACGTCGGTGTTCCCGAACGACCCGCTTCCCCCCACCGGTATCGCCATGAAGAACCACACGACGATCGTCGTGATGAAGATGATCGAACCGGCCTCTTTCAGGAACGCCTTCGTGCGCGTCGACGTCTGGAACCACATCGTGCGAACGGTCGGCAGTCGATAGGGCGGCATCTCCATGATCGCCGGGAGCGGGTCCGTCACGGGGAGGACGGATCGTTTCAGAACGAACCCGACCGCCAGGGCGACGACGATGCCCAGCAGGTACATGGCGAACACGGCGAGTCCGGCGTACCGGGGGAAGAAGACCGACGCCATCACCACGTAGACGGGAAGCCGGGCCCCGCAGCTCATGAATGGAACGAGCAGGGTCGTCAAGATCCGGTCGCGCTCGTTCTCGAGCGTCCGGGTGGCGTAGATCGCGGGGACCGTGCATCCGAAGCCGACGAGCATCGGAAGGAAGCTCTTGCCCTGGAGCCCGACGCCGCGCATGACCCGGTCCATGACGAACGCCGCCCTGGCCATGTACCCGCTGTCCTCGAGGAGCGCCAGGGCGAAGTACAGCGAGAACAGCACCGGGATGAACACGAGCACCGCGCCGATACCCGCCACGACACCGTCGGCGAACAGGCCCTCGACCCATGTTCCCCCCAGTCCGATCGCCGACATCAAGCTCCGGACGAGGTGGTCGATCGGACCGGCGATCGAGCCGTCGATCCAGTCGAGGAACGCGCCGGCGACGTCGGTCGTGATCTTGAAGACGATCCACATCAGGGCGAGGAAGATCGGGATGCCGAGGAACCGGTTCGTGACGACCGAGTCGATCCGATCGGTTCGGGTTCCGTCCCGGCGACCGCTCGTGTCGGTGACCGCCCGGGCGATGTCGTTGACCGCCTGGAAGCGGGCGCCGGCGATCGCCGTCTCGGATGACGTTCCCATGGTGGCCCGAAGCTCGGAGACCAGCCGGTCGCGCTCCCGGAGGATCCGGTTGCCTCCGTCGAACGAAGCGATCTGCTCCGGTATGCCGGCGTCCTCGTCGATGAGCGCGACGGCGAGCCACCGCGTGTCGAATCGCTCGGCGACCTCCGGGGCGGCTTCGATCTCCCTCGTCAGACGTGCGATCGCCGACTCGACGTCGGGCCCGTAGTCGATCCTGAAGTCGCTCACGACGTCGTCTCCCGGGCGGCGACACGGACCACGGCGTCCTTCAGCGCTTCGATGCCCGTGCCGCTCCGTGCCACCATCGGCACGACCGGGATGCCGAGACGCTCCGCGAGCGCGCCGTCGTCGACCTGGAGCCCGCGGGAAACCGCCACGTCGGTCATGTTGAGAACGAGGACCGTCGGCACACCGGTCTCGAGCACCTGGAGGGCGAGATACAGGTTCCGTTCCAGGTTCGCGGCGTCCACCACGATGATGACGGCGTCCGGTTCACCGCTCACGAGGTAGTCGCGGGCGATCATCTCTTCGGGGGACGCGGCGTTCAGGCTGTAGGTGCCGGGGAGATCGACGATCTCGACGGTGTAGCCGTGGTGGGTGAACGATCCGTGCGTCCGGGACACGGTCTTTCCGGGCCAGTTCCCGACATGCTGCTTGGCACCTGTGAGGAGGTTGAAGATCGACGACTTCCCGGTGTTCGGATTCCCGGCGAGCGCCACGGTCAGGTCGCCGGGGATCGGCTCGACGATCCCCTCGCCGCCGCACTCCTCGCACCCGCCCATCAGCCGTCCCTCCGCACAACGACGAGATCGGCGTCTTCGCGGCGGATCGCGACGCGGGATTCCATGACCGCGTACTCGATCGGATCTCCGAGGGGGGCGGCGCGCACCGCCGTCACCCGCGCTCCCGGGACGAATCCCATCTCGGCGAACCGTCGGACGGCGGCTTCGTCGGCGAATCCGACGACGACGCCGTCGGCGCCGATCGGCAGGTGCCCGAGGGGGATCGTGTCGCCGTTCACTGTGCCTCCACCAGGATCCCGTCGGCCAGTTCGCTCGCGAGGTCGAGGCTCGATCCGTCGATGGAGACGAGCCGCTCGCCTCGCCTGCCGATGCCGAGCACTTCGATGGGCACGCCGGGTGCCAGGCCCTGATCGGCGGCGAACGCGGCGAGCGGCGGAGCGAGCTCGATCGCAGCGATCACCCGGTGTGCACCGGCCGGAACCGCGGACAACGCCTCGACCCTGACCGCCGGCGCCGAAGCGTCGCCCGATGGGATGGCGCGGCCGCGCGGGCCGGCCATGGGGTCGCCGAGAAAGCCCGACAGCAGGTCGGCGACGTCGTCGGGGGTCACGTGTTCGAGATCGCATGCGATCGTGTCGGCCCGTCGAGCGCTCAAGCCGAGATGCTGTGAGAGGAACACGCCCCACAGTCTGCGTCGCCGCAGGATCGACGAAGCGACCGACCGGCCGGCGCCCGTCAACGTGACTCCCCGGTACGGCTCGTAGTCGACGTAGCCGCGCGCGGCGAGCTTGCGGACCATCTGGTTCGCCGAGACTCCCGAGACGTCGAGGCACTTGGCGATGTGGGAGACGGGGATCGGCTCGCTCCGGCCGTCCTCGACCGCGGTCGCGATGGTGATGAGGTACATCTCTTCGGCTTCGGACGTCGCCTCGATGTGCTGAACCATGACTATGTACGCCTTCGGAAAATGTTTAGGTCGTCCTTATCTTAGTGTGACTCTTCGTGTCTCGATCCGCCGTCGCCCAATTTCGGCCGATCCACCGATAGCCTGGTTCGGGCAGGGATTCACCACCAACCGGGAGTCACCACATGCGACAGTTCCTCCGCTCGAAGATCCACCGGGCGACGATCACTCAAACGGACCTCCACTACGAGGGTTCGCTCACGCTCGACCGGGATCTCATGGATGCGGCGTCGATCGCCGACCACGAAGTCATCCACGTCGTCAACGTGAACAACGGCGAGCGATTCACAACGTACGCGATCGAAGGCGATCGAGGCTCCGGAATCGTCGGTCTCAACGGTGCGGCCGCCCGTCTCGGCATGCCGGGAGATCTCGTCATCATCATGACCTTCCACTTCGCAGACGTCGCCGACGGGGAGGCCCCTCCGGAACCGCTCGTCGTGGCCGTCGACGACGGCAACAGGGTCGCGCTCCACCGACACCGCACGTCGGAATCGCTACCGGAACGGCCTGCGACCGCGTAGGGTCGATGCAATGAACGACCTCATCGGAACCTGGCGACTCGTCGAATGGACGTTCACCGTGAACGGCTCTCGACCGACCCGCCCGTGGGGCGGCAACCCGACGGGGCTGCTCACCTACACGGAGGACGGCAGGATGAACGCGTCGCTCATGAGCCACGCCCGGCCACCCGCCGCTACCCGCACACTCAGTGCGGCCCCGGTCGACATCCGGGCGGCCGCGGCCGCCGGTTACCTCACGTACGCCGGGTCCTACTCGTTCGACGGTGACGACGTTCTGCATCACATCGAACTCAGCCTCATGCCGAACTGGGTCGGCACGACCGAGCGACGTCACGTCGATTGGGTCCCGGCCGGGGACACGATGGATCTCGTCCTCTCGACGCCGCCGACGCCGACGGACGGCGGGCGCCTGGCTGTGAATCGTCTGCGATGGGCGCTGCTTCTCCCCGCCGGGGACGGGTCGAACGGCGAAATTCGCACGAGCCGGACCCGCGGCCGGTAGCCTCAACGAAGTCTCACCGCCTCGATCGGGGGAGTTATGGCGAGATCCAGCGGAAGAACTTCGATCCCACAGCCCTTCGTGAAGAAGCGGAGAATCGGGCCGGGCAAACTCGTCTTCGGCATCGTCCTGCTGCTCGCGCTCATCGTCCTCGCCTTCTACGGATTCGGCGGCTGGTACTTCTCGAACGAGATCTACTCGACCGCGTTCGAGGTACACCCGCCCACGGAACCCGAGTTCGACATCACACTCGACCGGAGCGAAGCCGATGCGATCGTCCTGCGCGGCGAACCCGATTCCGCCTACCTGACCGCCGACGGCGAGTTCGGCCTCGTCTCGGACATCGGCTCCAGCCTCATCGGAGGGATCGTCGGCGCCGAGACTTCGAACGGGATCAGCATCGTCCGCAGGGCACGCATCGGCGATGAGCCGGTCCCGGCACCCGGCTCCCCCGTCCGGCTCGACCCGTTCGTATGGCCCGGGGATCCGGAATCGGCGCTCGGGATCCGGTTCGAGGAGATCCAGTTCGACGTCGAGGGCGGCAGGGCGGATGCCTGGTACGTCGAGGGCCGATCCGACACGTGGATGATCTTCGTCCACGGCAAGGGCGCGTCGCGTCGCGAGGCGTTGCGCATGTTGCCGATCGCCGTCGAACGCGGCTACCACGCCATGGTGATCGACTACCGGAACGACCCCGGAGCACCGGCCGACCCCTCGGGCACCTACCAGTACGGATTGACCGAGTGGAAGGACGTCGCCGCCGCGGCGCTCTACGCCCGCACGAGAGAGGGACGGAACCTCATCTTCGTCGGGCTCTCGATGGGCGGCTCGAACGTGATGTCGTACCTCCTCGAGTCCCCGCTGAGGAACCAGACGGTCGCGGCCATCCTCGACAGCCCGATGCTCGACTTCGACGCGACGGTCGATCACGGCGCGGAGCAGACCACGCTGCCGTTCACGTCGATCCCGCTTCCGGAGAGTCTCACCGCCGTCGCGAAGCAGATCGCCACCTGGCGTTTCGACATCGATTGGGAAGGGCTCGACTACGTGGAACGATGGCGGGATCTCCATACGCCGACCCTCATCATCCAGGGCACGGCGGATTCGACCATCCCGGTGGATCCCGCCCACGAGTTGGCGCGAATCCGACCCGACCTCGTGACGCTGGTGACGCCGTCCGGCATCGGGCACGTCGTCTCGTGGAACGCCGACCCCGACGCCTACGACACGCTCGTGAACTCGTTCCTCGACGGTCTCGGCGTCTGAGGATCCGACGACCGGCGACCCGCGCCGGGCACCAGGGTCAGCGCTTTCGCACCAGCCAGAGATCGGCGACGTTCGTCCCGGTCGGTCCGGTGACGATCAGGTCCCCGGTCGCGGAGAGATACGGGTAGGCGTCGTTGTCGTCCAGGGCCTCCCCGGCGTCGAGGCCGAGGGCCCGTCCCCTGCGGACCGTCTCACCGTCCACGATGCCGCCGGCGGCGTCCGTCGGACCGTCGATCCCGTCGGTGCCCGCGGCGAGGAACGTGACGTCGCGCCCTTCGATCTCGATGGCCGCGGCGAGTGCCGCTTCCTGATTCCGACCGCCCCTCCCCGAACCGGTCACCGTGACGGTCGTCTCACCGGCGAATATCTGCACTTCGCCCCGCTCCCCGCCTCCCGCAGCCGCCGCGGATGCGGCCGCTCTCGCCTCCCCCGCGAGCCGGGTCGTGACGATGCGCCCGGCCACGCCGCGAGACCGGAGGAACGCTGCTGCAGCCGCTGCCGCGACCGCCCCGCTTCCGATGATCTCGATCTCATGGTGCGGATGCGGTCGTTTCGGCGTCTCCGGCACGGATCCTCGCAACCCGCTCTCGAGATGGGACACGACGGAGCCGGGGAGCCTCCCCTGCAGGTCGTAGCGGGCCACGACACCGAGAGCGTCGTCGAACGTCGTCGGGTCGGGAACCGTCGGCCCCGAAGCGATGACGTCGAGAGGGTCGCCGACGACGTCCGACAGCACGAGCGTGACGAGGTGGGCACGGCTCGCCGCCGCCGCCAGGCCGCCGCCCTTGATCCGGGACAGGTGCTTCCTCACGGTGTTCGTCTCCACGATGTCCGCGCCACACGCGAGCAGCGCCCGGTTCGTCTCCCGGAGGTCGGAGAGCGTGACGCCGTCGACCGGTGCCGCCAGGAGGGCGGACGCTCCACCGGAGATGAGACACACGACCGTGTCCCCGGGTTCGGCAGACGACGCGATCTCGAGGGCCCGCGTCGCCCCGGCGACGCTCCCCTCGTCGGGAACGGGATGTCCACCGACGATCACGGGGATGGAGCACTCCCCTGATGCAGGCGCAACGACGATGCCTCGGTCGACACGCCCGGCGTCGACCAGGCCTCCGGTCATCGCGAGAGCCGCCTTGCCGGCCGCGACGACGAGCACCCGCCCCCGGGACCCGATCGACGGTCGCCGCGCGGCCGCGGCCGTCGCGACGCGAGGATCGACGGCATCGACGGCTGCGAGAAACGCATCGAGGAGGAGGGAGCGGTCGCCCATGGCTCCAGTATCGATCACGCGGTGCACGGCGCCCGTCATTTTCCTCCCGCGCCCACCCGCCGCCGGCGATCGGTCGCCCGCAGCGATCTACGTCGACGGGAGTTCGAAACCGACGGTCGCACCGCCGCCATCGGTGGATTCGACGAACACCGCCCCACCGTGGGCGTCCACCACTTGCTTCACGATCGAGAGCCCCAGACCCGAGCCCGGCGTCGATCGTGCAGACGGCGAGCGGTAGAAGCGGTCGAAGATGCGCTCACGGTCCGATTCGTCGATCCCCGGGCCGTGATCGCGAACCGACACGCGGCCGTTCTTCACGGTGACGTCGACCGTCCCCCCATCCGCTCCCCACTTCACGGCGTTGTCGAACAAGTTGTCGATCGCGCGGGTCAGAGCGGACGACCGTCCCCGGACCGGCGTCGGCTCGGCATCGACACGAACCTGGACGTCGGTACGCCGCTCGGCGCGTTCGGCGCACGCCTCGACGATCTCGTCGAGCATCAGATCCTCCAGAGGCTCCTCCGCATACCGGTCGGACGCGAGATCGACCACCTCGCCGACGAGAGCGGACAGCTCCTTCACTTCGGCTTCGGCGGCTTCGATGAGCTCCGCACGCTGCTCGTCGCTGTAGCTGCTTGCCCGTCCGAGCAACTCGATGTTGGTCCGCAGCGCCGTGAGCGGTGTGCGCAGCTCGTGGCCCGCGTCCCGGACGAGACGCTGCTGCTGATCCCGGCTCTGCTCCAGGGCCGCCAGCATCGCGTTGAACCGCGCCGCCAACCTGCCGACCTCGTCGTTCGTCACGATGTCGATCCGCGCTTCGAGATCCTGGGTCTCCGCGACGTGCTCAGCGGCCTCAGCCAGATCGTCGATCGGTTTGAGAGCGCTCCTCGCGACGAGCAGTCCCGCCAAGGCGGCCAGCAGCACCCCGACGAGGCCGAACACCAGCAGCGCGACGGCGAGGCCGGCAAGCGTTGCATCCACTTCGGTGAGCGGCCGGGCGATCTGCACGACTCCGAGCAGATCGGAGCTGAACGCGATCATCCGCACGTGCACGCCGTCGACGTACACGTCCTCGAGCGACGGGTGCTCGACGGCGACGTCGGTGTCGACGATCGGGAGCGGCGGCTGGTCGGTCGGGACGAGCACCTCCCCCGTGGGCAGCGTCACCTGGTAGTAGACGGTGTCGAAGGTCGACCCGCGGCCTCCGAGCAGGCCGAGGGGCGGCCGCATCGGCCCGTCGGTGCCGAGGATCCCCTTCGGATCGTCCGCGAGACGCTGGATGACCACAGCCCGGTCGATGAGGCTCTCGTCGATGGAGGACCGCAGCTCCCGCCGCGCCGCGAGGAACGCTGCGGCGGAGACGAGGACGACGGCCACCGCCACCGCCACGGCGGCCACGAGCGCGATCCTCGTCCTCAGTTTCACGACACGCTCCGGCGATCGCTCATGAGTCGTCGCGCAGCACGTAGCCGACCCCTCGAACCGTGTGGATCAGACGGGGCCGGCCGCCGGTCTCGGTCTTCCTCCGCAGGTACCCGACGTAGACGTCGAGCGAATTGGAGGACGTCTCGAAGTCGAATCCCCACACGTCGCGGTAGATCTGGTCCCGGGTCACGACCCGATCCCCGGCTCGCATCAGCACCTCGAGAAGATCGAACTCGGTCTTCGTCAACGGGATCGGCTCGCCGTCCCTCGTGACGATACGGGTGGCCCGATTCATCTCGAGATCGCCGAACGACAGGATCTCCGATACGTCACCGCTCGCTCGTCGAAGCAGCGAGCGGATCCTCGCCAACAGTTCTTCGAGGGCGAAGGGCTTCACGAGATAGTCGTCGGCCCCCGCGTCGAGCCCGTCGACCCGGTCGGACACCTCGCCGAGGGCCGTCAGCATCAGGATCGGCGTCTCGTCGCCCCGGGCCCGGAGGCGCCGGCACATCTCGAGACCGTCGACGAACGGCATCATCACGTCGAGCACGATCACGTCCGGCGGATTCTCGGAGACCGCCTCGAGACCCCGCCCCCCGTCTTCGGCGACGGAGACGTCGTACCCTTCGTAGGAGAGGGCACGCTGCAGGGCGGCCCGGACGTTCGGGTCGTCCTCGACGATCAATACGTTGGCGGGGTCCATGGCTCCTCCTGCCCGGCACGATACGCCTGTCCCGTGAGAACGGCGTGAAGCGAAGATAAGAGCCTCCTGAGAGTGTGCGTCCACCGTGGGCGAGCGTCGCCCCCGGCGCTTCTCAGCAGGTTCTTAGGAGACGTACACACGAGATTCACACACGGCTGATTGACTATGGGGCAAGATTGAGATCCTTCCCCGATCACCGGAGGCCAACATGAAGTCCAAGATCGTCATCCCCCTGCTCCTCGCGTTCGGCCTGCTGGCTGCTGCATGCAGCAGCGGAGCCTCCGACACGGGTGTTGCATCGCTCGAAGGCGGAGATGCAGGCGTGCAGGCCCAAGAGGCCGACACGGCTTCCGTCTCACAGGAGGACGCCGTCATGGCGTTCACCGTCTGCCTCCGGGATGAGGGGCTCGACGTCGAGGACCCCGTCGTCGACGACCAGGGGAACCTGCGCCCGCCCCGGATCCGCGATCTGTCGGAAGTCGATCGGGAGAACGCCGGCGCCGCCTTCGAAGCATGCGCGTCGCACCTCGAAGGTGTGACCTTCGGAATCGAGTCCGAGGACCGCACCGAGCGGGAGGATGATCTTCTCGCCTTCGCGGCGTGCGCCAGGGAGAACGGATACGACATGCCCGACCCCGACTTCTCCAACGCCGGTACCCCCGGCTCCGGCCGCGGCGGGCCGTTCGCCGGGATCGACAAGGACGATCCCGCCTTCCAGGCTGCACTCCAGGCCTGCAGCGGCGTGTTCGGCGCGGGGAGCCCGATTCCCGGCACCGGCGGTGGAGGTCGGGGATGACCACCGAGACCGACGACACGACCGCCGATGACTCGACGAGCGGCGACGTCAACGCATCGAACCCGCCCGCCGATCCGGCTTCTTCCACGAAGCCGTGGTGGCGACGTGTCACGACGTGGGCCGTCGTCGTCGCCGTCGTCGTGTCCGGAGGGGTCGCCTTCTGGCTCCTGTCGAGCGACGACGCATCGACGACGGCCGACACGACCGAAACGCTGAACTTCGTCGAGGTCGAGCGGACGACGCTCGAGGACGTGACGACGCTCGACGGCACGCTCGGCTTCGTCGCAGGCGAGCCGCTGATCTACGCCGGCTCGCCCGACGGCATCGTGTCGATCTCGGCGGGAGCGCCCGGCACCATCACCTGGCTCCCGGAAGCCGGCTCGACCATCGAGGAAGGAGGTGTGCTGTTCACCATCGACGAGCAGCCCGTCATCGCCTTCTACGGAGAGATCCCGGCATACCGGACGCTCAGCACCCGGTCCTCCGACGGGAACGACGTGCTCCAGCTCGAAGAAGCCCTCACCCGCCTCGGATACGACGAGGACGGGGACCTCAGCCTCGACGGTGACTTCACCTACGACACGAAGGCCGCCATCCAGGCGCTCCAGGAGGACCTCGGCATCGACGACACCGGTGTGCTCCAGCAGGGATCGTACGTGTTCGTCGACGGACCGGTGTTCGTAGCCGAGACCACCGTCGACGTCGGTTCGTCGGTGAACCCCGGCACGCCGGTGATCGCCACGTCGACGACGCCGTCGGGCACCGTCACCGCAGTCGCCGGCGAGGGCGACGTTCTCGACCACGGGGACACGATGTTCGCCCTCGAAGGCGACCCCGTCACCTTGTTCGTCAGCGACGTCCCCTTCTACCGCACCCTGAGCGTCGGGTCCGCCGGCGACGACGTGCGCGTCCTCGAAGAGACGCTTTCGGAGTTCGGGTTCGACGCCGGCGGTGACCTCGCCGTCGACGGCACGTTCGACGATGCCACCAGGGAAGCGCTCGTCGCGTGGCAGCGGTCCAACGGGGCACCGGTGGACGGCGTCCTCAACATCGGCGAGGTGATGGTCACCGAAGACCCGATCCGCGTCGCTCAGACCCACATCAGCATCGGAAGCGCCGTCCAGCGGGGAACCCCGATCTTCACACCGTCGACGTCGACCTCGGTCGTGTCGGTCCGACTCCCGGCGGAGGACCAGGATCTTCTCGTTCTCGGAGACTCCGTCAACGTCGTGATGCCGAACTCGGACGTGGAACCGGCCACGGTGACCTCCGTCGGGACGGTCGCCATCCGGAGCCAGGAGTTCGGAACCTACTTCGAAGTCGAGATCACGCTCGAGAGGCAGGGTGCCGCCACCGGCCTCGACGAAGCGCCGGTCGACGTCGAGGCGATCAACGATCGCGCCGAGAACGTCCTCGCCGTGCCCGTCACCGCGCTCCTCGCTCTCGCAGAGGGCGGTTACGCGGTCGAGGTCGACGACGGCAACGGCGGGACGACCCTCGTCGCCGTCGACGTCGGGATGTACGCGGACGGGTCGGTCGAGATCACGTCCGAGAACCTCGAGCCCGGCACCCGGGTGGTCGTACCGTGAGCACCATGGGTTCCGTCGTCCCGGCGGTCGAGCCCGTCGACACGCGAACCGTGCTCGCCCTCGCCGGGGTGACGAAGACGTACCCCGGCACTCCCCCGGTTCATGCGCTGCGCGGCGTCGATCTCGCCATTCACTCCGGTGAGCTCGTCGCGATCGTCGGACCGTCCGGTTCCGGCAAGTCCACGCTGCTTCACGTGATCGGGACGCTCGACCGGGCGTCCACGGGGACGGTCTCCGTGGCCGGTTTCGACGTCGACGACCTCAACGACAAGCAGCTGTCGTCGCTTCGGTCTCGTCACATCGGGTTCGTGTTCCAGCAGTTCTTCCTCCTCGCCGGTGAGAGCGCCCTGGACAACGTCGCCGACGGGCTCCTCTACACGGGCATGGCGCTCAGCGATCGTCGCCTGCTCGCCGAAGAGGCGCTCGAGCAGGTGGGTCTCGCCTCGCGGATGAACCATGAAGCGACGAAGCTCTCCGGCGGCGAGCGGCAGCGGGTCGCGATCGCCAGGGCGCTGATCGGGACGCCCGACATCATCCTCGCCGACGAACCGACGGGGAATCTGGACAGCAAGTCCGGCGAGGACGTCGTCCGGCTCATCGAGGATCTCAACACCCGCGGCACCACGATCGTCGTCATCACACACGACCGGCAGATCGCCGCACGCTTTCCCCGGCGCGTCTCCCTGCTCGACGGCAGGATCATCGAAGACACCGGTGTCGTAGCCGGAGGCCCGGTCCGATGAAGGCTTCACTCGATCCGTCCCGGCTCGCACCGGCCGACATGTTCCGGGCCTCCCTCATCGGGCTCCGGACACGTCGCCTCCGGTCGATCCTGTCGGGGCTCGGCATCGTCATCGGGATCGCAGCGATGGTCGGCGTCCTCGGTCTCTCTGAATCCTCCAAGTCCGATCTGCTCGCCCAGCTCGATCAGCTCGGGACCAACATGCTGCGCATCGAGGCCGGGTCGGGCATCGGGATCGGGACCGGTGAACTCCCCGACGAATCGGTTGCGATGGTCGGCCGCATCGCTCCGGTCGAGCAGGTCGCGTCCATCAGCGAAGTCGACGCGAGCGTGTACCGGAACGATCTCGTCCCCGCAGGCCAGACCGGAGGGATCACGGTCAAGGCCGTCGACACGAATCTCCTCGCGACGCTCCAGGGCCGGATGGCGTCCGGCGTCTTCCTCGACGAGGCGGCGAGCGATCTCCCCGTCGTCGTCCTCGGATCGGTCGCAGCGCAACGCCTCGGTGTCGCCGATGGATCGAGCGGCACCATCATCTGGCTCGGCGACGAGTGGTTCTCCGTCGTCGGCGTCATGGAGACGCTCGACCTGTCTCCCGACCTCGACCGCGCGGCGCTCGTGAGCTACCCGACGTCCGAGGCTTTCCTCGATCACGACGGCGTGCCGAGCACGATCTACGTGCGATCCGACCCGGACGACATCGACGCCGTCCGATCGGTCCTGCCCGCCACCGTCAACCCCGAGAGCCCGGATGAGGTCGAGGTCACACGCCCGTCCGACGCGCTCGAGGCCAAGGAAGCGGCCGATCAGGCCTTCACCAACCTCCTCCTCGGCCTCGGCGCCGTCGCGCTCCTGGTCGGCGGTGTCGGCATCGCGAACGTGATGGTCATCTCGGTTCTCGAACGGCGCGGCGAGATCGGCTTGCGACGTGCCCTGGGCGCGACGAGGCGACACATCTCGATCCAGTTCCTCGGCGAGTCGCTCATCCTCGCGACCCTCGGAGGGCTCGGGGGCGTCGCTCTCGGGTCGGCGGTCACGGCCCTCTATGCGTGGTCGCAGGGATGGGGCGTCTTGATACCGACCGTCGCCGTCGTCGGAGGCATGGCCGCTGCGCTCATCATCGGCGTGGTCGCCGGCCTGTATCCGGCGATGCGTGCCGCGCGGGTCAGCCCCACCGAAGCCCTCCGGACCCTGTAGCGTGCCACCCCGTGAGCTGGAACATCGAGGGCCGGACCGTGGTGGTCACCGGCGGCAATTCCGGGATCGGTTTCGCTACCGCATCCGAACTCGCCCGCCGGGGCGCAGACGTGATCCTCGCGACACGGGACCCGGACCGTGGGAGGGCGGCGGCTGATCGCATCAGAGACGAGATCGGCGGGACGGCCCGGTCGGAAACACTCGATCTCGCGTCGTTCTCCTCGATCCGCTCGTTCGCCGATCGGCTCCTCGGACACGGCGGCGGGCCGGACGTCCTCATCAACAACGCCGGCGTCTTCATCGGCTCCGAACGGTTCGCCGCGGACGGCTTCGAGTGGACCATGCAGGTCAACCACCTCGGCCCGTTTCTCCTCACATGCCTTCTCGCGTCGCACCCCGGGACGAAGCCGGAACGCATCATCACCGTCGCATCGGAGATGCAGAAGAGGACGCGTCGAGACCCGGGCTTCGAACGGCTGACGATGCCCGGCCGGTACCGGGCCACAGAGACCTACGCCCGATCGAAGCTGGCGAACGTCCTGTTCACCCGGGAGTTGGCCGCACGACTCGCCGGAACGGGGGCCGCGGCGTTCGCCGCCCACCCGGGCATGGTCGCCACGCGGATCGCCCAGGATGGAGACAGCCGCCTCGGCGCCCTCGTGTGGAAGGTCGCGGCCCGGCGGATGCGTACGCCGGAGGAGGGTGCGGCGACGCCGGTGTACCTGGCGACCGAACCCGGGATCGAGCATCTGAGCGGCGGCTACTTCGCGGATCGCCGGCTCATCGATCCGGGGATGGCCGGCAGCGACGACCGGGCAGCCGCCCGGCTCTGGAATCTGAGCGCGGCCGCCACCGGATGCGACGTCGGGCATCCCACCCCTGCCGACGGCGGTACGGTACGGCCGCGATGACCGATCCACTCGAATCCGACGCCGGCGGCGCGGCGATCCCGAAGGCACCCAAGACACCGATGTGGAGGCGCCTGCTCCAAACCGGTGTCACGATCGCGGTGCTCGCGCTGGTCTTCGGCTTCGTTCTCCCGAAACTGGCCGACTACGGAACCGTCCTGGACCTCGTCGGGGACATCTCCACGGGCCAGTGGGCCGTGCTGGCCGTCTCGGCGGGGTGGTTCCTCGTCGCCTACGTGTTCGTGTTCCTCGCGACCCTGCCCGGGCTGCGATTCCGGGAGGGTTTCGTCGTCCAAACGACCGCAACCGCGATCAACAACTCGCTCCCGGCGGGCGGCGCCATCGCTCTCCCGATCACGTACACGCAGTTCCTGTCGTGGGGTTTCACGCCGGAAGCGGTGACGGCGGCGCTCCTCACCGCCGGAGTGTGGGACCAACTGGCCAGGTTGGCCCTCCCCGTCCTGGCCGTCGCCCTGATCGCTCTCACGGGGGACGCGATCTGGTGGATGTGGCTCGTATCGTTCGGCGGCGTCGTGGTCGTCGTCGGTGCCGTTTGGCTCGTCGCTCTCGTGCTCCGTTCGGAGGCTGCCGCGATCGGTCTGGGCACGTGGCTCGACAAGATCGCCAACTGGGGTCTCCGGAAGATCCATCGCGACCCGGTCGACATGGTCTCCGCCACACTGCAGTTCCGGGACAACGTCCGCCACGTCGCCCGGTTCCGTTGGAAGTGGGTGACGATCGCAACGGTCGCGAACCACGCCTCGATGGCGACGCTCTTCTACGCGTCGGTCAGGGCGGTCGGCATCTCGAGCGCGGACGTGTCGGCTCCCTGGATCCTCCTCGCGTTCTCCCTCGGACGTCTGCTGGTGATGATCCCGGTGAGCCCCGGCGGGCTCGGCCTCGTCGATCTCGGTTTCATCGGCCTTCTCTCGTTGGGATGGGGGGTCGGCGCCGACGCCGACCTGATCGCGGCGGGCGTGCTGCTCTACCGGGCTCTGTCGTATCTGCCGCCGATCGCGGTCGGTCTCGGCTCGTGGATCTTCTGGCGGGTCAACCGGAGCTGGCGACGGGATTGGAAGACCGACCGCCGCGGCGAAGCCCCCACCACCCCCTGACGTCACGAACCCAGGGTTCTCTGCGTTGTATATGCCGTCTCCGGCCCGCGGTTCGCGAGGCCGCTCCATACCGCGGGCTCAGGACGTCAAATAGGGCGCAGAGAACCCTGGGTTCGTGACGGGGTGGGGTTAGAAGATCGCGGCGATGACGATCGACACGGCCTGCTGCAGGGCGATCCACACGACCCAGCCGCCGAGCGCGGTGCCGATCGCGCGACCGGTGGTGAAGTCCAGGCCTTCGCGGAGAGCGACCACCGACGCCGCCAGCACCCACACGGCGGCAACCGGACCGAGGAACGGGATGATGCCGATGACCCGCGGCGCCTGGGCGAACCCCAACACGCGCAGCATCTCCCCCATGTCGGTCGTTCCCCGGAAGATCCGGGTTCCGATCAACGACGTCGTGGCGGCCCACACGATCCAACCGCCGACGGCGAGCACGACGCCGGCCCCGACCATGAAGAGGACACCGCCGTCGCTCGGGATCGGGAAGTCACCGGGTCCGAGCCACCGCCTGATGGAGTTCCAAAGGTCCTCGCCGACGGTGTTCTCGTACCCGATCCAGGATCCGACGGCGGCGAGCGCATTGGCGAGCACGACCACGCCGAACGCCTGGAGGTTCAGCGCCGGGGCGTGCTCGGCGTGATTGAAGAACGCAACGTCGAGCGATGCCGCTTTGATCATGTTCCGGATCACGAACGTCCTCCGATCGGTGCCGCAACCATAGGTGCCGTCAACGACTTTCGATCCACCGACGGAGGGCGGCGCCGATGTCACCGGGAGCGTCTTCCTGGATGAAGTGCGTGCCGGTAACCGTCACCTCGATCTGGTTCGGCCACGTCCGGCAGAACGCTCGTCGGGCCCCCACGAGGATCGCCCCGGGGTCGGCGTTGACGAACAGTTTGGGAACCTCACTCTGAGCGAGCCACTCCCCGTAGCTCTCGACGATGCCCGCGACGTCGGCCGGTTCGCCATCGATCGGGATCTCCCTGGGCCAGGTCAGCGTCGGCCGCCGGCCTTCACCGGGGTTGAGATACGGGCGGCGGTACTCGGCCATCTCTTCGTCGGAGAGGGTGCGCAGGATCGAGGCCGGAAGAATCCGCTCGACGAAGACGTTCTTCTCCAACACGATCTCCTCACCGGCCGGCGAACGCATCGCTTCGAAGATGGCACGGGACGGCTGCGGCCACTCGTCCCACGTCACAGGGCGAACGATGGCTTCCATGTACGCGATCCCGGCAACGGCGTCGCGATGCCGGTTCGCCCAGTCGAACCCCAGGCCGGAGCCCCAGTCGTGGACGACGAGCGTCACCGACTCGTGGATGCCGACGGCGTCGAAGAACGCGTCCAGATACCTCCGGTGGTCTGCGAACCGGTACGCCAGATCTGCGACCTTGTCCGAGTCGCCCATCCCGATCAGATCGGGAGCGATGCAGCGACCCAGATCGGAGACGTGCGGGATCACGTTCCTCCAGAGATACGACGAGGTCGGGTTGCCGTGCAGGAACACGATCGGGTCACCCTCGCCCACGTCCACGTAGGCCATCTCCGATCCGAGCACTCCGACGCGACGCTTCTTCGGGGTCTCCATCAGTTGGAGAGGCTAGCGAGGACCGATGCCGCGGCTGCGAGCGATAGCATCCCCCCACGTGCCACCTCCCCCCGAGATCATCCGCCGCTCTCTGCTCGCCGGGGTTCGCGACGTCTCCGGCGCGGTGATCGTGATCGACACGTTTCGCGCGTTCACGACCGCGGCATTCCTCTACGACCGCGGCGTGTCGCGTATCGTGCTCGCCGAATCCCTCGACGAGGCCCGAGAGATCGCATCGACGATCCCGGGTTCGCTCCTCTGCGGCGAGGAGGCCGGCCGACGACCCGACGACTTCTCGCTCGGCAACTCCCCGACCGAAGTCGAACGTGCCGGCGACCTCGAAGGCCGTACCGTGGTCATGCGCACTTCGTCGGGAACGAGAGCCGTCGTCGGAGCTCTCCGCTCGGGGGCCGACCCCGTTTACGCCGCAGGCCTCGTCGTAGCGGGCGCCACAGCAGCGGCCGTGCGCCGCTACGCCCGGGTCACGATCGTCGCGTCGGGACTCGGAGGAGCGGCCACCGCCGATGAGGATGAGGAAACAGCCGGCCTCATCGCCGGACGCATCGTCGGACATGCGGATGATCCGCACGTGATCGACCGGATCCGGGCAGGAAGCGGGGCCGACCGGCTGCGAACGACGGCGTGGATCGATCCCGGCGATCTGGACCGATGCCTCGAGACGGATCGCTTCCCGTTCGCGCTCGCCGCATCGGCGGAGGCGGGGCTCGTCGTACTACGCCGGGTGACACCGTCTCCGTAAGCGGCGATGGTGACGGCGCTCAAGATTCGGTCCCGCGATGCCGATACTCAACCCATGTTGTGGAAGAGACGGCGCGACGAGGGTCAAACACGAGCCGACCTAGCACGCCATCAAGAGGCAACGGCAACGCGGTTGAAGGGCGTTCTCTCCCGCGAGTACGACTTCTCGGATCAGGACCCGAAAGAGGTCGAAGCCCGCCTCAGGAACATGGTCTACGGAACCAGCCGCCGGTAGTCACCGATGCGCCGGTCCGCTCAGGATCCGGCGCTTTCACGCGGGTGGAAGAAGGCGGCGATCTGCGCTGCCGCGGCGACGAGCCCGCCTGCAACGATCGCAGCCCCGACCGCACCGTTGAGCGCCGTATCGATTCCGATCACGGCGTCGAGGGAGAAGGCCCCCGGGCCGCCGATCGCGATCGCCGCGCCGACGCTGCCGAGCACGAGAACGTACTCCCACCCTTCGTCGGGACGTGCCGTGACCCAGAACCCCACAGCCCGGTGAACGGTCCAGAACGCCACGAACATCACCGCTACGAGACCGGCCGCGGCGAGCGACGTTCCGAGACCGACGATGAGGAGCACTCCGACGCCGATCTCGGTTGCCGTCGATGCGAACCACTGCAGCTGCGGTGCGCGGAATCCGATGCTTCCGAACCAGTTGCTCGTCTTCGCGCGACCCCGCGCGTGCTTGATCCCGTGCACCAGGATCACGGCTCCCGCTACAGCGCGTAGCAAGGCCATCGCCCAGTCGGTTGCTTCGAACATGTTCCCATCCCTTCGTCCCATGCGGCGGAAGCACCGACCCGGCTGCCGGTGCGATTCAACTCCGGTGCGGTCGTGTCTTCTCTCGTTCTGTAGGGGGAACAGTGACTAGCCCGTTTCTTGTTCCCAGGTTGACCCTGTACGCAGCGCCGACGTACCGGTACGATCGCCATGGGCAACGAATGATGGGAAGGAAGATCCATGAACCTCGAGGCGATCGATGTGGAAGAGAAGACGTTCGACGTCGTTCGCCGCGGTTACGACCAGATGCAGGTGGCCGAGTTCCTGAAGAAGGTCGGCGACGCGATGGCCCGTCTCGAAGATCGAATCAAGATCGCCGAGGTGCGTTCCGAGCATCTCGACCGGGAACTTCGCGACGTGCGAACCCGGGCGGAATCGACCATCCAGGAAACCGTCCTCGCTCGCGCCGAGCTCATCAAGGCTGCCGCAGAAGGCTCCCCTTCGACCGGCGGTGGGGTCGCGCAGGCCCCATCGGTGGAGCTCTCGACCATCGAAGCCCAGCAGATCATCGAACAAGCAACGCGCCATGCTGCAGCGATCCAGGCCGAAGCCGAGGCCGTCTTGCAGGGAGCGCTCTCCACGTCGTCGAAGATCAACGAAGATCGAGACGAGCTGCTGGGGTCGGTCGAAGCGGAACGGCTCGCGCTCCTCGCAGCGGCTGAGGCGGAAGCGGAAGCGATCAGAGCCGCAGCCAGGGAAGAGGCCGAGAGCGCACGAGCGCACGGAGCGATGCGAGCACGTGAGATCCGCAGCGAAGCCGAGGCCGAAGCCGAAGCGATGATCCTGATGGCCGAGAAGCGCTCATCTGAGATCGTGGCGGCGGCGGAACGCAAGTGGAGCGAGTCGGTTTCCGAAGCCCCGATGTCGTCTCTGGAAGCCCGGGTGGCCCGGGGAGAAGCTGAGTCGAAGCCCGACGAGCCGGCCGCGGAGAAAGCCGGGAGCGACGATGCCGAAGAGCTGACCGTTGATCTGCGGGAGGAGAAGCGATCTCGAACGCCGGAACCTGCCGGACGGGCTACGAGAACGTCCCGGTACAAGTCGCGGTCGGCGAATCTGCCGCGGCTCGGGGACGACGCGTCATCGGTGATCGGCTCGCTCGACTCGCTCCGATCCAAGGAGTAGCCGGACGCGGGAATCGGTGTCCCCCGCCCGACGCCGCTTCATGACAGAAGGCTGCCCACCTGCCGTATGGCCACGACCATCGCCGCGGTGTCCGACACGCCGTCCTTCCTGAGAAGGCTCATGAGCCGTGAGAGCCGTTCCTGAGCGACGGACGTGTCGGCCACGAACACGGTGAAGCCGTGCTCGACGTCACCGTCACCGGCTGCTTCGAGCACCCGCTCGACGATCGCGCGGCGGAGGCTCATCAACTCCTGCTCGAGGCTGAGCGTCGCCCACCGTTGCCACCGGGTCTGCGATGGGAGGCTCTCGATCTGGCGCTCCAGCCAGTCGATGTGGAACACGTGGCCGACCCGGTAGAAGGCCGTTCCTGCTTCGAGAAGCGACCGTCCGGTGTTCGCCGCCACGTCGATGATGTCCGGTGCGTGCACGAGCTCGACCTGGTAGATGTGATCCACGGCGATCCGTTCGGGGACACCCTTGTCGGTGAGCCGCCGCACCTTGCGCTCGAGACGGTTCTTCCACTGCTTCGGCCCCATCGTCCGGATCTCCTGCGAGATCTCCTCGAAGCCCGTCCCGTACCGATCGATCAGAGCGATGATCCCGCCGGTCTCGCCCCGGGCGATGAACCAGCGGGTGAGCGTCTCGACGAGTTGGTCGACGCCGGCGAGGAGATCGATGACCACGTCGGCCGCGACCGAGCCGGCGAGCGCCTCGATCTCGCGCCAGCGCCGCGACGCACCGGCAACGCCCCGTGCCGCCCGGTACGCGCTGACGATCTCGGCCGCGCCCGCGCCCGTCTCCGCCTGCACGCGCGACACGAACGTGATCCCCTGGGAGTTCAGCATCTCGTTCGCCACGATCGTGGCGATGAGTTGCCGTCGCAGCGGGTGCTCGAGAATCTGGGCCTGGAACCGGTTCGCGATCTCCTCCGGGAAGTACCCGGTCAGGAGGTCCTCGAAGAAGGCCATCTCCGGCAGCTCCGAATCGACGAGCTCGTCGACGAGGTGCCGTTTCGCGTACGCGAGCAGAACGGCCAGCTCCGGTCGCGCCATCCCCCGCCCGGCGCGCATGCGATCGAAGATCACCTCGGTCGAGGGAAGCACCTCGATCTCCCGGTCGAGCCCCGCTTCCGCCTCGAGACGTGCCATGAGGTCTTCGTACGCTTCCATGCGCCCGCTCGACACGGCCGCTTCCTGCGAGAGGATCTGCGCCTGTTGGAAGTTGTCGTACACGATCGCCGCGACCACGTCGTCCGATACCGATCCGATGAGCGTGTTGCGCTCCTCGCGCGTCAACTCCCCGGATCGCTCGGCCATCCGGAGCAGGATCTTCAGATTGACCTCCCGATCCGAACAGTGCACGCCTCCGCTGTTGTCGATGAAATCGGTGAAGATCCGCCCGCCGGCCCGGTCGTACTCGATGCGACCCGCCTGGGTGAATCCGAGGTTCCCTCCCTCGCCGACGACCCGGCACCGGAGCTCGCGGCCGTTGACGCGAACGGCGTCGTTCGACCGGTCTTGCGCGTCTTCGTTCGTCTCCGTCGACGCCTTGACGTAGGTTCCGATACCGCCGTTCCAGAGCAGATCGACGGGTGCGAGCAGGATCGCGGAGATGAGTTCGGTCGGTGTCATCGCGTCGTCGGTGGTGCCCAGAGCGGATTTCATCTCGTCGGTGAGATCGATCCGCTTCAGCGACCGGGGGAACACGCCTCCACCCGGGGAGATCACGCTCCGGTCGTAGTCGTCCCATGAGGAACGTCCGAGCGCGGCGAGCCGCTCGCGCTCGGCGAACGAACGCTCGGGATCGGGGTCGGGATCGATGAAGATGTGCCGGTGATCGAACGCGGCGATCAGCTTGATCGTGCGGGACAGGAGCATCCCGTTGCCGAAGACGTCGCCCGACATGTCCCCGACGCCGACGACCGTGAACGGATCCGTCTCGATGTCGAGGTCCAGATCCATGAAGTGCCGGCGAACGGATTCCCATGCTCCGCGCGCCGTGATGCCGAGCGCCTTGTGGTCGTACCCGGATGACCCGCCCGACGCGAACGCGTCGTCGAGCCAGAAGTCGACGTCGGCGGCGATCGCGTTCGCCATGTCCGAGAACGTGGCCGTCCCCCGGTCCGCCGCTACGACGAAGTAGGGGTCGTCACCGTCGAGCACCCGGACGCCCGTGGGGTGCACGACGTTGCCGCCGTCGAGATTGTCGGTGATGTCGAGCAGCGACCGGATGAACGTCCGGTATCCGCTCTTCACTTCGTCGAACGTCGGACCGGTCGAAGGGTCGGCCACGGTGCGTATCACGAACCCGCCCTTCGCCCCCGTTGGGACGATCACGGCGTTCTTCGTCATCTGCGCCTTCATGAGGCCCAGCACTTCGGTGCGATAGTCCTCCCGTCTCACCGACCAGCGGATCCCTCCGCGGGCTACCGGTCCGCCGCGGAGATGGACGCCGGCGACGGCGGGAGCGAAGACGAAGATCTCGTACATCGGCCGCGGGTCCGGGATGTCCGGGACCCGGTCCGACAGGAACTTGAACGCGATCGCTCCGTTGCCGATGAACGCGGTCGTTCGGACCGTGGCATTGATCAAACCGAGGAACGCCCGGAGGATCCGGTCTTCATCGAGCGAAGCGACCGCATCGAGACGTTCGATCAACGAGCCTCTGAGCTCCTCCTCCTCCGTCTCGTCCGCATCGGGACCGAACCTCAACTCGAACAGCCGGACGAGATCACCGGTGATGTCGGGATGCGCCGCGAACGCCGCAGCGACGTAGGGCTTCGAGAACGCCGGGTTCACCAGGTGCCAGTACGAACGGTACGCCCGCAGGATGTTGATCTGACGGTGGTCGAGATCGGTCAGTATCAGCAGCCTGCTGAGACCATCCGACTCGGTTTCACCCAGGAGCGCCGCGGTGAGCGCCGCGGCGACCCGGACCCCGCAGGCGTCGACGTCGACCTGATTCCCGTCGGATCCGAGAACGCCGAAGTCGTGCAGGTACATCTCGTCGTCACCGTCGCCCGACAGGCGCGTGGGAATCTCCTCGACGACACGCAGCCCCATGTTCTCGACGAGCGGCAGCATCTCGGAGAGGTCCCGCTTCCCCTCCCTGCTGTAGATCATGATCCGGGTGAGGCGCTCCTCCGACTCCGTCTCGTTGCGGATCCCGATCCGGATGGGATCGCGGCTCGACAGGATGGCGTCCACGTCGAGGACGGAGCTCGCTGCGCCCTCGAGGGAAGTCGACGACTTGAAGTACGCCGGGTAGCGGTGAGCGTGCGTGTCGATCAGCGCCCGCGCCGCCGGTTGGCCCATCGTCTGCGCCAGCAACCGGCAGACCCGATCCTCCCACGTTCGTGTCAGCGAGTAGACGTCCCGCTCGAGATCGTCGAGAGAGACGGTAGGAATCGCACCCTCGAGCCAGACCGTGAAATGGATCCGCGCATCCCCCGTCTCGCCGAGCGTCAGCTGGTAGTCGATCGACGCGCCGCCGTACCTCTCGAGGAAGAGATCCTGGAGGTTCTTGCGAAGGTTCGTGTCGAATCGATCCCGCGGGATCACGACGAGGATGGAGACGTTGCGGTGCAGGACGTCGCGCCGCACGAACAACCGGACGTGCTGATGCTCCTCCGCTTCGAGAAGACCGACGAGGCTCGTCCGCAAGTCGTCCTGGCTGATGCTGAACAGTTCGTCCTTGGGGAACGATTCGAAGATCTGGCTGATGACCTTGTAGTCGTGGGATCCCTCGATCAGATCTTCCGCCGACAGCACGTTCGCCAGCTTCCGTCGGAGGATCGGGATGGTGGCGGTCACCGCCATGTACGCCTTGGACGTGAAGAGACCGACCAGCCGTGCCTCACCTTTCGGCGTTCCGTCGGCGTGGACGCGACGGAGACCGATGTAGTCCATGCGTGCGTCCCGGTGCACGGTGGATCGGCGGTTGGTCTTCGCGATGACGAGTTGGCGGCCGTGCTCGTATCGATCCCGGAGATCCGGTTCGAGCGAGGCGAGCGGAACCGGCTCGGCGAACCGGCTCGCATCGGCATCCTCGAGGATCCCCAGACCGCTGCCCTCTTTCACGGCGATTGCCGGTCCGTCACCGGTGTCGGCGATGTCGTACTCGCGGTAGCCCAGCAGGATGAAGTTGTCATCGAGAAGCCACTCGAGGAACGCGACCGCTTCTTCGACATCGTCCGGATCGAAGGCCGAGCCGTCTTCGAACGCGTAGTGCACCATGCGTCGCACGGCGAAACGCATCGGTTCGAAATCCTTGACGGCGGCCCGCACGTCGGCGAGCGTCGCAAGCAGCTCGGTCTCGAGCGTCGACGCTTCCTCGGAAGAGAGCGTCTCGACGAGCTCGTAGTGCTGCACCGACTCGCGCCGGCTCGCTCCCTTGCCCGCAGCGACCTCGATCAGCGCCCCGTTCTCGCCGCGGACGGTCCCCACGACCGGGTGGAAGTGCCGGACGGTCGTGTAGCCGAGCCTCGCGAGCCGGGACATGACGGAGTCGACGAGGAACGGCATGTCGTCGGTGACGATCTCGATGACGGATCCGGGCGTCGAGTAGCCGCAGGTCTCGGGGGTCGGGTCGAAGACTCGTACGGCGAGGGTCGATGCCCCGCGGCCGTCGAGGAAGCCGTACGCGCAGCTGATCTCCGCCGAGAGCTGATCGGGTCCGATCGTCGGTTCCTCGTCGTCCGGAACCCGGTGCAGATAGGCGCTGGCGAACGCTTCGAGGGATTCAGAGCGACCCATTTCGAGGTCTCCTTGGATGGCGAGAAGATGAGGATACCCCTGTGAGCAGCGAGCCTCTGTTGCCACGCCGGGCGAATCTTGCGAACCGTCGGCCCTAATCTCTCACGCCCCGACCCAAGGAGGGCCGATGGCGAACCCCGCGCTCGGGCGGCAGTTCGGAAGCACCGGCTCCGCTGCCACGATCGATGCTGCATCATCGGCGCGTGCGATACCGGCCGGTTTCGGCGAAGACCGGATGACGATCGGCGGCACCGCTGCGGATACGGGGCTGATGCTCGTGCTGCTCGTCATCGCCGGCGCCTGGGGATGGGCCGTTTCCTCACCGACGGGCGCCCTCCCCCTCTGGAGCATCGGGGTGCTCCTCGTCGCGTTCGTGCTCGCCATCGTGACGATCTTCAATCCGAAGATCGCGATCATCACGACCCCGATCTACACCGCTGCCCAGGGGGTGTTCCTCGGAGCGATGAGCAAGGCGTACGAGAACGCCTGGGGCGGGATCGTCATCACCGCCGTTCTGGCCACCGTCGCCGTGTTCGTCGTGATGCTCGTCCTGTTCGTCACCCGGACGATCGCCGTGACGAACAAGCTCCGTTCCGTGATCATCGGCGCCACGTTGGGAATCGCGCTGTTCTACTTCGCCTCGTTCCTCCTCGCGCTCTTCGGGGTCCAGATGCCCTTCGTGTGGGAGGGGGGGATCGGCGGCATCCTCTTCAGCGTGTTCGTCGTCGGGATAGCGGCGCTGAATCTCCTTCTCGACTTCGACTCGATCGAGCGGGGTGTCGCGATGGGTGCGCCGAAGTACATGAACTGGTACGGCGCGTTCGGCCTCATGATCACGATCATCTGGCTCTACATGGAGATCCTGCGGCTGCTCGGCAAGGCGCGAAGCTAGAGATTCAACCGCCCGGTCCCGGCCGGATCACGGCACGACCAGCACGGGGCACGGAGCCTCCTGAACGACGTGGTTCGCCACGGACCCGACGACGAGACGACGGAGCAGGCCCGCTCCGCGTCGACCGACGACGAGCAGGTCGGCTCCCGTCTCGCTGCACACGCTCACGAGACGCGATGCCGGCTCGCCGATCTCCTCCTGCGTCTCGTACTCGACATCGGTGAGGTCCGCCGATCGGAGCACGAGGTCGAGGATGTCGCGTTGCGCCTGGGTCAGCGAATCGCCCAGCGCCTCTGCCGTCGGCGGCGAACCGACGATGCCCCACCACCCTTCCGGCGGCCGGACGACCGTCACGATGATCAGCTTCGCCGACTGGGAGCGAGCCAGATCGACGGCCACCTTCGTTGCATCGATCGACTCAGGCGATCCGTCGACGCCCACGACGACGGTTTTCGGTTCCCACAAGCTCACATCGCCACCTCCTCATGCTCTTCCCCGAGCCTATCGGAAGCACGGCGATCCGTGAAGGGGCGAAGGCCCGTGAATCTGTGGCTACCGCGAGCATTGTTCTACCGTTCGGGCTCCGGGGACGGAGTCATCGGTTCTCGCGTGCACTGCAGCCAATACCAGCCTCATCTCCGACACGCTCGGACGAGCGAGGCGTCGTTTCGGAGGAAGCGATGTATCCCATCCTGGAAGCGGAATCCATTGCCCCGGACGTTCGCCGCATCGTCATCGAGGCGCCGAAGATCGCGAAGAAGCACCGGGCGGGTCAGTTCGTCATCGTCCGGGTCACTCCCGAGGGGGAACGGATCCCGCTGACGATCGCCGAGTCCGACGCGGAGGCCGGGTCGATCACCTTGTTCGTGCAGGCGATCGGCCGCACGACCCGGCTGATGAGCGAGCTGGAAGCCGAGGATTGCCTCGTCGACGTCGCAGGACCGCTCGGCCGGGCTTCGGAGATCAACCGCTACGACGGAGCCGCCGTGGTCGTCGGGGGCGGCGTGGGAACCGCCATCGCCTATCCGATCGCATGCGCCCTCGCGGCCAAGGGGAATCGCGTCGTCGCCATCATCGGCGGCCGCACCAGGGAGTACGTCCTCCTGGAGAACGAGTTGCGGGACCACGGCATCGAAGTGATCCCGTGCACCGACGACGGCTCCTACGGCAGGAAAGGCTTCGTCACCGAGGCGCTCGCCGACGTGGTCGCCGACGAGGAGGTCGGCGTCGTGTTCACGATCGGCCCCGTTCCGATGATGAGCGCGGTCGCCGACGTCACCAGGCCGGGTGAGATCGAAACGATCGCGTCCCTGAATCCGATCATGGTCGACGGCACCGGAATGTGCGGCGGCTGCCGCGTCGAAGTGGGGGGCGAGACGAAGTTCGCTTGCGTCGACGGCCCCGAGTTCGACGCTCATGAAGTCAACTTCCGACTCCTCCAGCGGCGCAACACGTCGTATCGGGCCTTCGAGTCCCGTCAGCTGAGCAGCCTCGAGTCCCTCGATCACGAGCATCACGAGCAGCTGCTCGCACCGGTCCGAGGTGCGTGCGCGAGAAGGGCGATGTCATGATCAAGGTTTCCCGACGCGCACTGCTGAAGCTCGATCGCATCGACATGCCGGCTCGTGATCCGCTCGAGCGGGCCACCTGCTTCGATGAGGTCAACATCGGGCTCACCCCGGAAGAAGCGACCGTCGAAGCGATGCGGTGTCTGCAGTGCAAGACGCCGACATGCATCGACGGCTGCCCGGTGAACATCCAGATCGATCAGTTCATCGATCGCGTCGCCGTGGGTGACATCCGGGGGGCCGCCGACGTCATCCGGATGGACAGCCTCCTCCCGGCGATCTGTGGACGGGTGTGCCCGCAGGAGGCGCAGTGCGAAGGTGCCTGCGTCCTCGACAAGAAGCACAAGCCGATCGCCATCGGGCATCTCGAGCGCTACGTTGCCGACACGATCCGCAACTACGGGCTCGAACCGCCGGTCGAGCCGGTCGAGCCGAGCGGCAAGAGCGTCGCGATCGTCGGGAGCGGACCGGCGGGTCTCGCGTGCGCCGCCGACCTCGCCAAGAGTGGCCACCGGGTGCGCGTCTTCGAGGCACTCCACAAGCCGGGCGGCGTGCTCATCTACGGCATCCCCGAGTTCCGCTTGCCGAAGAGCATCGTCCAGTCCGAGATCGACGGGCTCAAGGAACTCGGCGTCGAGTTCGAGATGAACGCGATCATCGGCCGGACGATCACCATGGAAGAGCTCCTCACCGAGGAGGGATTCGACGCCGTCTTCGTGGGAGTCGGCGCGGGGCTGCCCCGGTTCCTCAACATCGAAGGAGAGAACCTGATCGGTGTCTACTCGGCGAACGAGTTCCTCACACGCGTCAACCTGATGGGGGCGTTCCACGAGAACACGGAGACGCCGATCCTCGACCTCACCGGCAAGCGGGTCGTCGTGTTCGGCGGTGGAAACACGGCCATGGACAGCGCCCGGACGCCGCTCCGTCTCGGAGCAGGAGAGGTTCGCGTGGCCTACCGCCGCACCGAGGCCGAGATGCCCGCCAGGGTCGAGGAGATCCACCATGCGAAGGAGGAGGGGATCGTGTTCGACTTCCTCGTCTCGCCGCTCGAGCTGCTCGGCAACGACGAGGGATGGCTGACCGGTGTGCGGTTCCAGCGCATGGAACTCGGTGAGCCCGACGACTCGGGCCGCCGCCGACCGATCCCGATCGAAGGCGACGTCTTCGACCTCGATGCGGATGTGGCGATCGTCGCGATCGGCAACTCCCCGAACCCCCTGCTGCCCGCAACCGAGCCGCATCTCAAGCAGACGCGGTGGGGCACGCTCGAGGTCGACGAGACGACCGGCCGTACGACGATGCGGGGCGTGTTCGCCGGTGGAGACATCACGACGGGTGGAGCGACCGTGATCCTGGCGATGGGCGCCGGCCGGGTCGCCGCGGCGTCGATCAACGAGTACCTCGAGACGGGCGTCTGGTCGGAAACCCCCGAACCGGCCCTCACCTAACCCGTCACGAACCCAGGGTTCTCTGCGTTGTATATGCCGTCTCCGGCCCGCGGTTCGCGAGGCCGCTCCATACCGCGGGCTCAGGACGTCAAATAGGGCGCAGAGAACCCTGGGTTCGTGACGGGAGCTATTGGAGGGTTCGGAGGAAGGCCACGATGTCGTTCAGATCGTCGTCGGTGAGCCTCGGGTTGCCCCCGTACCGCGGCATGGCCACACCCGTCTCGTTGTCCGGATCGTTGTTCGCCCGGCCTTCCTTGATGAACTCGACCAGGTCGGCGTCGCTCTCGCTCTGGATGAATTCGCTGTCGAAGAACGATGGGCCGAGACCGCTCACACCGTTGAAGTCGGTGCCGTGACAGGCAGCGCACGACTCGACGACGAGCTGCTTGCCGTGGTTGACCGCCGGATCGGAGCTCTCAGGCACCGTCTCGGAGGTGGATCCACCGCCACATGCAGCGGCCACCAGGGCGATGACGACACCGCCGAGGATCAAGGCCGAACGGGTCCGAATCCGCGAGAACCCCACCGATGTCTGACGTCCCATCATCTGCCTCCCGGAATCGTGGTCCTTGTCGACGATACCCAGTCCCGACGCACACGGCCACACGCTTCGCTCACGGAAGCGCGGGGACGACTTCCCTCGAGAACAGCTCCAGGCTCGTCGTGTCGTAGGCCGCATCCGGGAAGTAGCCGATCGAGTACGTCATGCCGGCCGACACCCATGGGCGAAGCTGTTCGACGATCTGGTCCGGTGTTCCGACGAGTCCGATCTTGTCGAGGCTCGCACGCGCCGCCTCACCCTTGTCTTCTCCCGCGACGGCGCTGATCCTGGCCACGTACTCGTCGACCTTCTCGGCAACACCCGCCTCGGTGTCGCCGATGATGATCGTGAACAGCGACGAACGGACGATCTCGTCGAACTCCCGGCCGACGACGCCCATGTGCCCGGCGAGAACCTCGCTCTTGTGGGCGAACTCCTCGACCGAGGACCCGAAGTTCGTGTAGTCGGCGAACCGGGCGGCAACGCGAAGCGTCAGCTTCTCTCCACCGCCCGCGATCCACAGGGGGATGGTCTGCTGAACCGGTTTCGGGCGACTGATCGCTCCTTGCAGGTGGTAGTAGCGCCCGTCGTAGTGCACCTCGTCCTCGGACCACATCCGCCGCATGATCTCGACGCCTTCTTCGAGCTGTCCGATCCGCACCGACGGCTTCGGGAACTCGTAGCCGTAGCCGAGATACTCGTGCTCGTACCATCCCGCTCCGATCCCCATCTCGAGACGACCGTTCGAGATCACGTCGATGTCGGCGGCGACCTTGGCGAGGTAGGCCGGGTTCCGGTACCCGTTCGACGTGCACATCTGACCCAGCCGGATCGTGTCGGTCGTCGGCGCCAGCGCCGCCATCAGCGTCCACGCCTCGTAGCTGGACTCCTGGGTAGGAACGGGAACGGTGTGGAAGTGATCGAAGACCCACGCCGACTCGTAGCCGAGGGATTCGATCGTTCGCGCGACGCCGAGCATCGTCGGCCACTGGTCCGCCCGGTCGATCCCGACGAGGTCGAGACGCCAGCCCTGGGGAATGAAAGCTCCGTACCGCATGGGTGCAACGCTACCGCACGCTCCGCCCGAACCCGATCTTCCCGGTCAACTTCCACAGCCCCAATCCGGTGGCGATTCCAGCGACGACGGCGAGAACGGCCGACGCGATCAGCAGCCCCGGTTCGGCGTAGCCCGGCCACGGGTCGTCGCCGAACACGTACAGCCAGAACACGCCCGCGCCGAAGACGACGGAGCCGGCGCCGACGGCCGCCGCGGCGGCAAGTCCGCCGAAAGCGACGATGAACATTCGAAGGATTTTCACACCGACGAGCCTATTGCCGGATTCTGGGGCCGTGAGAGTTGGTAGCGTGGCGGTATGGAACTCTATGCACGCGTCAATATCCTCGACGGCAAAGCCGTCCGCCTTCCGCACGGAACCCTCGACGAGGTCATCTACCTCGACGCCGACCCGGTCGCCCGGTCGCTCGGGTGGATCGCTCAGGGCGCCGATCGCCTCCACATCGTGGACCTCGACGCCGCCATCAACGGCGACTACAAGAACCGGCCGCTCATCCGCGAGATCATCGCCGAGATCGGAGTTCCCGTGCAGGTCGGCGGAGGCGTTCGCTCCCACCTCGAGGTCGATCGCCTCCTCGATGCCGGGGCCTGGCGGGTCGTCATGGGAACCGTGGCCGTCACCGACCAGGTGCTCTTCTGGGAGATCTGTCGGGCACATCCGGGAAGGATCGCCGTCAGCCTGGACGTCAACGAAGAGCTCGAACTGGTGACGCAGGGATGGCAGCACGGATCGGGACGCTACCTCGAGGAAACGCTGATCGAACTCGCTTCGGCCGGAGCCGCGGCCTATCTCATCGCCGAGGTCGGTCGCGATGCGCTCGCCGAGTCCCCCAACTTCGAAGCGCTTCGCATCGCAACGTCGCTCGTCGACGAGGACGTCGTCGCCGCCGGCGGTGTGCGCGACCTCGATGACATTCGCGAACTGCTGAAGATCAAGGAGCACGACAAGCGGGTCGCCGGGCTGATCGTCGGGCGCGAGGTCACGTCCGGCCGCTTCACCGTGGAGGACGCTCAGGCTCTGATGAAGGGCGCGGCGAAAGATCTCGGCCCGTGGTCCCTCGAGCAACTCGAGGAAGAAGTGGCCGCGTATCAGCGGATCCTCGCCGACGCCGGGGATCACGACGTCGCGATGACGATCGAGCACGTCGAAGGGTTCGTCCGCTGGTTGAGCGGCGGCACGCCCTGACGGGGTCGGTGCCCGCGACTACGTCGAAACGAACCGCGCCGCCTGGGACGTCCAGGCTGATCGGTACGCCGATGCCGGAGCCCACCGGTGGACGGCCGGTCGGCCTCGACAACTCGCCTGCGCAGTTGACGACCGCCCGCCTGAAGGAACCGAGACCGGTTACCCGTTCGTCACAACAGATCGGGCGCGGCGCCGGCCCGCCGAAGAAGTGTGGCGAGCGAGGAGGCAGTAGCGGCGTCCGTCGGCTCGAGGTTCATCCGCCGGCTCCCGGCGGCACCAACTCCTGCCATGTCGGAACGTGAATCTCCCCGGCGATGATCCGTGCCTTCATCGTCTCGAGATCGGCAACGATGTCGTCGATGTAGCCGCCGCTCGTTGAGTAGCCGACGCCGTCGTTCGCCAGGTTGAAGATTCGCTTGCCGGGTGTGAACGTTCCATTCGCGTAGTCCTCGAGCGCCACATACATCGCCGTGTCGGTTCGCTTCAGCATCGAGGACAACACATGTGGCTGCAGCTCCACGAGCCTCTTGGGTTCATAGGGCGGCAGCACGTCGGTGAGCCACATCACCCCCGGGTCGCTCCAGTTCAGATACGAGTCGGCGTCGACCCCGATCATCCACCGGTGAACTCCGGTCTCATCGGTCACGTCTTTCGCCGTGTATGCGACGCCGATGCCCGAATCCCCCGCTGCCGGGTAGATCACGTCGACTCCGCTCTCGTAGAGTTCCCGGGCGTGGATCGCCGCAAGCGCCGGAGACTGGTAACCGGATATGTCCGGCCACTGGGTGAGGTAGATCGACGTGATCTCGATCGTCGGATCGACGTATCTGGCGCCCGCTTCGAAGCCCGCCCGGAAATCCCAGATCGGCGGCATATCGACCCCGCCGATGAACCCGATCTTGCCCGTCTCGGTCTTCAACGCGGCGATCGCTCCGACGAGGAACGAACCCTCGTTGGCCGCGAAGACGGCGAACGACACGTTCGGTCGCGCGTCGATCAACTCCTGGTCGGGTTCGATGTCGAGTACGACGAAGTCGATCTCCGGATGATCGAGGGCCGTTTGCATCGAACTGTCGGTGAGAAGTCCTCCCCATCCGAGCAGTGCGAGATCCGGGCTGCTTTCGACGATCTCGTTCAGTCCGAGTCCGATATCCGCGGCCGCCACGACTCCGTGCTCGATGCCGAAGTCCGCTGCTGCACGCTCGACGCCGGAGAGCATCTGGACATCCCAAGCGCCACCCTTCCCCTCGTAGCCGAACATGACGGACGGAGGACGGTTCGCGATCGCCGTGACGACAACGAACGTGATGACCGCAGCGAGAGCAACGACGGCAGCGAGCATGCCCCAGAGCCTCACCCGCGCGCGCCGTGCGGCCTTCGACTCCCGTTCTCGGCGCTGAGCTTCTGCTCGATCAGCTTCGATTCGGGCCGCCGTGCTCGTCGCCAGGTATGTAGAAGCGCTCGGAGGCAGGGCGATCGAAGACGATTCGTGCCACGCCTCGTAGTCCGCCAATCGTGCTCCGGTGAGGAGGTAGCCGGGGGCGCGTCCGGCCGTCTCCCATTCCATGGCACTCGCTAGCAGTCCGTCGAGTTGCACAAGGTCGAACCGTGCTTCTTCGAGCCAGCCCGCGAGACGGCTCCACGCGGAGAGCAGCGCCTCGTGGGACACCTCGACGGTCGCCGCACCGGTCTGCGAGTCCCGGTCGAAGGTGAGGAGCCTCTCCGCTCCGAACCGCGTGAGGATGGTCGACACCCGCACGGCCTCTCCCATGGATTCGAGTTCGAGCACCGGCACCGGACGGCGCGTATGTCGACCACCGGCGGGTTTCACGAGACGGAGGAACACGTCACGAGCGGTCTCTTGCTCGTCCGGATCGAGCGATTCGTACACCGCGTCCGCTCGTCGACCGAGTGCACCGGCGAGGCCCCCGACGTGGCGGTATCCGTCGAGCGTCATCACCGAGTTGTCGCGTCCGTCGAAGAGTTCGGTCAGCGTGTACTGGAAGAGCGGCAGCGCACCGGGTTGGTCCGTCATGTCTGAAACCAGTTGAGCGAGTAGGTCGGGAGCGAATCCAACCCCGACTCGCTGGGCCGGTTCCACGGCGGCGGCTTCGATTCCGGCGGCGGTCAGAGGGAGCACGTTGACCACGTTCTCGGCGAACAGCTTTGCGAACTCCGGGTAGAGCAAGGGCCGGTCGTAGAAGTCGGCGCGGACCGTCACCAGGACCCTGATACGTCCCCGTGGCTCTTCAGCGGCGGTAATCAGATTCCTCAGGAACGCCCGACGGGACGCTTCATCGGTGAGCGTGAAGAGCTCCTCGAACTGGTCGACGACGAGCAGCATCAGCCCGGTGTCGGTCCGGATCGATCGCAGGATCGATCGCGTGATCGAAGCGTCGTCGGTCGGATCGCTCGCTGATGTCGCCGACCCGGCCGCATCCCGCATCGCGGCGTCGAACGCGGCGAACGGGTACCGGCCCGGCATGAGCACCGCGATCGTCCAATCATGTGACCCGCTGCGCTCCCCCGCACGCAGAGCCGGGATGAGACCGGCGCGCACGGCGCTCGATTTCCCCGATCCGCTCGGCCCCACAACCGCGGTGAAGGGCGCGGTCGTCGCGTCGAGAAGTCTCCGGATGAGCCGGTCACGGCCGAAGAAGTCGGTCGCATCGGCTTCACCGAACGCTCGCAGGCCCTTGTAAGGATTCCGTTCTGCACCCCGTCGGGCCGATGTCGTCGCCGTCGGCGTGGCCAGTGAAGGGTCTCTGAGCAGGATCTGCTCTTCGAGACGCAGCAACTCCGGGGACGGCTCGAGGCCCGTCTCCTCGGCGAGCGTGTCTCGATAGTCCCGGAAGACGCGCAACGACTCGGCCTGCCGACCACCTGCGAACAGCGCGAGCATCAGCAGTCGTCTCGGTTCTTCACTCAAGGGGTCGCGAGCCACCGCATCGCGCAGCATGGCTACCGCCTCGAGCGGTGTCCCCGCCTGAACCTGCGATTCGCACAGGATCGCCACCGCCCGCTGTCGCATCTCCTCGAGACGCCGGATCTCACGCTGGGCGAACTCGTCGTAAGCGAAGTCCGCGAGGGGTGGACCCCGCCACAACGCGATCGCCTCGGCCGCCAGGGACGCAGCCGTCTCTCGATCGCCGCCGCGCTGCGCATCGGCTGCGTCACCGACGAGACGCTCGAACCTGCGGGCATCAACCTCCTCGGAGTCGACCCGAAGCTCGTATCCGGGGCGGCGAGTGAGTATGACTTCGCCGTCATCGTCGAGCGCTTTTCGCAGTTCGGAGACGTAGATCTGGACGGAGTGTCCCGCCGTGCGGGGCGGACTCTCTCCCCAGATGAGTTCAATCAGGCGATCGGTGGAGATGACTTCGTTCGCGTGGAGGATCAGGACGGCCAGGAGCGCTCGCTGCTTGGGGGCTCCGAGCTCGATCGGAACCCCGTCGTCCATGACCTCGATCGGACCGAGGATCCGGAACTCCATGTGGTGTCCCCTCGATCTCTCCGGTATCGGTGGTTCCAACCCTACGCGCCCTGCCACACGTCTCCAGGACCTATTCGCGTTCGTCGGTCACGTCGCCCGGACGCGACGGAGAGGCCCGCCGGAACGGGCCCCTCCGTGTTCGCCCGTCAACCGCCGAGGCTCTCCCGGTAGAGACCCTCGTAGTGGTCGACCATCGCGGCCGCCCTTCGCGCAGCGATCTGCTCGGGCGAGTCCGCCCATGCTGCTTCATGCAACGCCGGCAACTCCGCGCCGCGCAGGGCCGCGATTCCCTCGGGCGTCCCTGCGAACTGCGCTGCGTACAAGGCCGGCAGTTCGGCGAACCGCAACTGGGCGATGTCCACGGCGGACGGTTCGTACGCCGCGGCATGCAACGCCGGCAACTCCGCAGCCCGTGCGCCTGCGATGCCCTCCGGTGTCGCGAGCCACTCGGCTCGGAAGTGGTCGACCATGGCTTCGGCCCTCATGTAGGCGATACCTTCAGGGGACGAAAGCCAGCCGGCCTCGTGGAGAGCCGGCAGCTCGGCGGCCCGCATGACGGCGACGCCTTCCGGTGTGGAGGCGAACCCGGTCTCGTAGAGACCCGGCAGTTCCGCGGCTCGCAGTGCGGCCACGTTGGCCGGATCGGCGAGCCAGCGGGATTCCTCGTAGGCCACCATGTCGGCCGCCCGGATCGAAGCGATGTCCGACGCACTCAACGTGTTGGCTGTTTCATTCGGGTTCAACACGAGATAGGCGATCCATCCGGCGACGACACCGATGACGACGGCTCCCAACACGCTCGCGACGCGTCGACCCGTGCTGAGTCTCCGTGCCGGGCGCGTAATCGCCGTGTCTCCGATCTGATGTTGGAGTGTTCTCACGTCCGCCTCCTTCCGATTGCTCCGGCGGTCTGCCCCGAACATCGCGTACCGTCCTCAAGGAAGCCTGAAGACCCGCTCTAGTTCCGCTCTACCCGACACGAACCCTGGGTTCTCTGCGTCCTATGTGCCGTCTCCGGCCCGCGGTTCGCCGGGCGCGTTGAACCGCGGGCCGGAGACGGCACATACGGGGTCACGAACCCTGGGTATGGCGATCGGGGGGATACGCTTGCCGCATGTCCTCCCCCTCCTTTCGGAACGTCGCGCTGATCGCGCACGTCGATCACGGCAAAACCACCCTCGTCGATGCCATGCTCGGCGCCACCGGTGTGTTCGGTTCGCACGAGACCCGCGTCGATCGGGTCATGGATTCGAGCGATCAGGAGCGCGAACGCGGTATCACCATCCTCGCCAAGGCGGCGTCGGTGACCTGGAGGGGCACGAAGATCAATCTCGTGGACACTCCGGGGCACGCCGACTTCGGCGGTGAGGTCGAACGCGCCCTCACGCTCGTCGACGGTGTCCTCCTCCTCGTCGACGCGGCGGAAGGCCCGATGCCGCAGACGCGATACGTCCTGTCGAAGGCGCTCGACCAGGGTCTCCCCGCGGTCGTCGTGATCAACAAGGTCGATCGATCGGACGCTCGCATCGACGAGGTCGTCGACGAGATCTACCAGCTGTTCTTCGATCTGGACGCCGAGGACCGGCACATCGAGTTCCCCATCATCTCCTCGATCGCCCGCTTCGGGCGCTCGATGGTCGGCACCGGGATCCCGGGAGAGGACACGGATCTCGCCCCGCTCCTCGACGCGATCGTCGAGACGATCCCCGAACCGTCGGGCGACCCCACGGCCCCGCTCCAGGCGCTCGTGACCAACCTCGACGCCTCCGAGTATCTGGGTCGGCTCGCCATCGGGAGGGTCGTGCAGGGGACGTTGAAAGCCGGAACCCAGGTCGCGTTGTGCCATGCGAATGACGAAGAGCCCCCGATCAAGCGGCGGCTCAGCCAACTGATGGGTTTCGAAAATCTCGGCCGGGTCGAGGTCGACGACCGCGTCGCGGGGGACCTCTTCGTCGTCGCCGGTTTCCCCGAGGTCGAGATCGGAGACACGATCGCCGACGCGATGGACCCGCAGCCGCTTCCGCGGCTTCAGGTCGACGAGCCGGTGCTGCGCATGACGTTCGGCGTGAACACATCACCTCTCTCCGGAAGAGACGGCCGCTTCGTGACGTCCCGCCAGATCAAGGAGCGTCTCGATCGCGAAGTGCTGGGCAACGTCTCGATCCGTATCGGGGCAACCTCCTCCCCGGAGATCATCGAGGTCGCCGGGCGGGGCGAGCTTCAGCTCGCCGTCTTGATCGAATCCATGCGCCGGGAAGGCTACGAGCTCCAGGTCTCCCGACCCGAGGTGATCATCCGCGAGGTCGACGGACGTCCTCACGAACCGGTCGAGCGGGCCGTCGTCGACGTGCCGAACGAGCACGTCGGCACCGTCACCCAGGCGGCGGCGCCGCGCAAGGGGCAGATCACGGATCTCCGCCCGGGTGACACCGGTCGGACCATCGTGACGCTGACCGCCCCGGCACGCGGACTCCTCGGTTTCCGCTCGCTCCTCATGACCGCCACCCGCGGCACCGCCCTCATCCATCAGCATCACGCCGGCTGGATGCCCTGGGCGGGAGAGTTGCCCCATCGCCAGGGCGGAGCCATGGTCGCCGACCGGATCGGGACGTCGACGGGGTTCGCCCTCGACAACCTCCAGAAACGCGGCGAGCTGTTCATCGGCCCCAACACCGACGTCTATGAGGGGATGATCATCGGCGAAGCGTCCCGTCCCGAGGACATGCAGGTCAATCCGACCAAGACCAAGCAACTCACGAACATCCGGACACACTCCACCGACGAGGCCATCAAGCTGAAGCCACCGCGGGAGATGACCCTCGAACTCGCGATCGAATGGATCTCCGGTGACGAACTCGTCGAGATCACGCCGAAGGCTATCCGCGTGCGGAAGCGCTACCTGACCGAGGGCGAACGCAAACGACGGAAGAAGCTCTGAGAGCGCCCGGAGCGAACGATCTTGTTCGATCCGGCTGTCTAGGGTCGACGCCTCAAGGCGGAGGACCGTGAGCGACAATCACAATCAGCGCCGGAGCGGCACTCTGGACGGCGCCGGGGCCGTCGCCCCGATGCTCATCGGTGTGATCCCGTTCGGTCTCGTCTTCGGGATCGTCGCCGCCGGTTCGGCTCTCGGGCCGCTCCTCGGCGGAGCCACCTCCGTCATCATCTTCGCCGGCGCGGCACAGCTCGCGATGGTCGACCTCATCGACTCCGGGGCGGCGGCCGTCGTCGTGATCGCGACCGCGCTGATCATCAACGCCCGGCACGTCATGTACAGCGCGGCGCTCGCCCCCCACTTCCGGGACTTCCCGACACCGGCCCGTTTCGCCCTCCCGTACGTCATGACCGACCAGGCGTTCGCCGTGTCGATCATTCGCTACAGCGACGTCGACGACCCGGTGTACAAGCGGTGGTACTTCACCGGGGCGGCGGTGACGCTGTGGATCGTCTGGCAGCTCTCGACGATCGCCGGCATCGTCGTCGGGGCACAGGTCCCGGACTCCTGGTCGCTCGACTTCGCGATCCCCCTCGTCTTCCTCGTACTGCTCGTGCCCGCCGTGAAGAGTCGCCCCGAACTCGTCGCAGCGATCATCGGCGGCGGCATCGCGGTCGCGGCGGCCGGTGCACCGTACGGCCTCGGTCTCATGATCGGAGCGGTGTGCGGGATCATCGCCGGCGTCGTGGCCCATCGGACGATGCGATGACGAACGTCGCCATCGTCTTCATCGTCGGAATCGGGACCTACCTGATCCGCCTGTCGTTCGTGGCCGCCGTCGGCCGAAAGACGATGCCCGAATGGGCGCTCGTGCCCCTCCGGTTCGTGGCGCCTGCGGTCCTCGCCGCCCTCGTCGCCCCGGCCGTGCTCCTCCACAACGGAGGGTTCGATCTCGCCCCATCGACGAACCCCCGCGCCCTGGCCGCCTTGATCGCGATCCTGATCGCGTGGAAGACGAAGAACACCGCACTCGTCATCGTCGCCGGCATGTCGGTCGTCTGGTTCCTCCAGGCCGTGGCGTAGGGGACAGAGAACCCCGGAATCGACGTACCATCTCTCGAATGCGAAAGCTCCTCATCCCCCTGATCCTCCTCGGTGTCGCAGCAGTAGCCGCGCCCCGCCTGTTGAAGCGCGCCTTCACCCCGCCGAAGCGCGACGTCGGCCAGACGCCCGACGACTTCGGCCTGGATGCAACGACGATGTGGATCGACGGGCCGAACCGGAAGCGTCTGCACGCATGGTGGATCCCCGTCGAAGGGACCGCTCCGGCAGTCATCGTCCTCCACGGGTGGGGCGGCACGGCCGCCGACATGCTGCCGATCGGACCTGGCTTGCACCGGTCCGGGTTCCACGCTCTGTTCGTCGATGCTCGCAAGCACGGGCGCTCCGACAACGAGGACTTCATGTCGATGCCTCGCTTCGCAGAGGACCTCGACGCCGCGATCGCCGCGCTCCGGTCTCGCGACGACGTGACCGGCATCGGTGTGATCGGACACTCGGTCGGCGCGTCGGCGTCGCTGTACACGGCCGCCGTCTCGGCGACGCCGGACGCCGTCGTCGCCGTCGCCTCATTCGCCCACCCGGGCGAGATGATGAAGGAGAACTTCCCGTTCCCGGCGCCCATCACATGGCTCATACTCCAGGTCGTCGAACGGATGATCGGACATCGGTACGATGAGATCGCTCCCCGGAACCGCGTCGGAGACATCACCGTTCCCGTCCTGTTCATGCACGGCGAGGATGACGTTGTGATCCCGGTGACGGACTCGATCGAACTTCACGAACGCCTGCCGGGGAGCCGTCTCATCGTCGTTCCGGACGGGACGCACTCGGATCTCGACCGGTTCGAACCGTACTTCGACGACGTCGATGCGTTCCTTCGCATCTCTCTGGCGGAGACACGTCCGGCCTGATCGACACCTGATCCCTACAGTGCGGCCCTGACGAGCGAGGAGCCATGGAGAATAGCAACGAACCGTCCACCGCAGATCCGACGCACATCGCCACAACTCCGATCGCGACGATCTGGGGAAAGATCCGTGAACGCGAGGATTGGACCGACGAGGAGCGAGAAGAAGTTCTCGACGAGTTGTACCCCGCCGATCACCGGATCATCCCGTATACGAAGCGTTTCGCAACGCTGCTCATCCTCTCGACGACCATCGCCGCGTTCGGCCTGATCTCGAACTCCGCCGCCGTCGTGATCGGAGCGATGCTGGTTGCGCCGTTGATGACCCCGATGCTCGCGCTGGCCGCGTCGCTCATGTACGCGCAGATGAAGCGATTCGCCGGATCGCTCGTCCTCATCGTCGTCGGTACGGCAGGAGCGATCGCGACCGGTTGGCTGGTCGCCAAGATCGCCGGAGGGTCACTGACGTCGCATCTGACGCCGCAGCTCGCGTCGAGAACGGCCCCGAGCCTGCTCGATCTCGGGATCGCGGTCGCCGCCGGTCTCGCCGGTGGCTACGTCCTCACGCACAAGGGTTCGAGCTCATCGCTTCCCGGGGTCGCGATCGCCGTGGCACTCGTCCCGCCCCTCGCCACCGTCGGCGTCGCCCTCGAAGTCGGGGATCGCACCGCTGCGGGTGGAGCGCTGCTGCTGTACGGAACCAACTTGATCGCGATCGTCCTCTCTGCATCGATCGTCATGCTCGTGTCCGGGTTCGTCCCGGACTACATCCGCCAGCTCGCCAAGGGTCAGATCGGCCTGCGCCTCCTCCCCTGGGGCATCGCGCTCATCCTGATCGCCATGCCCCTCGCCGCTCACACGCGCGACGCCCTCATCAACGAGAGGTTCGTACGCAACGTCACCGACGCGGTCGAGGAGTGGGATCCCCAGGCGTCGCTCATCAGCATCGACGCCGAGCGCAACGGTGATCGCGGAACGGTCTCGATGACCGTCGCTACCACCGCCGAGCATCAACCGGCCTGGAAGCTCGCGCAAGCGATCACGATGCAGCACGACGTCAACATCGATCTGAACATCAACTACCAGCGGGAAATCACCGATGCGTCTTCGACGAGCTAGCGCCATCATCGCCATCGTCGTGTCGATCCTGGCGGCTGCGTGCGCGAAGAGCGACAGCGCGCCGACCGGCCCCATCGTCACCGTCTTCGGCGGCTACCGGGGCGTCGAGGCGCAACGCTTCGCCGCGTCGCTCGTCCCGTTCGAGGAAGAGACGGGGATCGACGTTCGCTACGTAGGGACCGGCTCGTTCGCCAAGGCGATCGAGGAACGCATCGCGAACGCCGACTATCCGGACGTCGCCATGTTTCCACAGCCGGGGATCATCCGGCAGCTCGCAGCGCAAGGGATCCTCGAGCCGTTGGACGACGACACGCGTGCGACGGTGCTCCGGGATCCGGATACGGTGCTCCCCGGCTTCAAGGACGAGTTGTACGGCGTCTGGTATCGGTCATCGGTCAAGAGCCTCGTGTGGTACGAACCACAGGTCTTCGCCGAGCGCGGGTACCGGGTTCCCACGACCTGGTCCGAGTTGATGGACCTCACCGAGGAGATGAAGTCCGACGGCTATGCGCCCTGGTGCGTCGCGATCGAGAGCTTCGGGGCGACCGGCTGGGTGGCGACGGATTGGATCGAGGACATCGTGCTGCGCCAGAGCGGACCGGACGTCTACGACGCCTGGGTCGACGGGGAAGTCACCTTCGAAGACGAACCGATCCTCGACGCGTTCGATACGTTCGGTGAGATCGTCCGGACACCGGGGAACGTGTACGGCGGGACGCAACGGATCCTCGGTACACCGTGGACCGAGGCGCAGGATCCGATGTTCGAAGACCCGCCGCGCTGTCTGCTCAACCGCCAAGGGTCGGTCCAGCAGGCCCATCTCCCCGGCTCGGTTTCGGTCGGGAACGGAACCGATGTCTTCGTTCTGCCTCCGATGCAAGGTGACGAGGCTCCGATCCTCGCGGCGGGTGAGTTCGCCGCCGCCTTCAACGATCGGCCCGAGGTCCGGGCGCTTCTCCGGTATCTCGCCACACCCGAGTCGGGCATCGCATGGGCGGAGCTGGGCGGGTTCGTGTCTCCTCACAAGTCGTTCGACACGAGCCTCTACGGCGATGAGCTCGACCGTCGGATGGGCGAGACGATCGCCGAAGCCGACGTCGTCCGGTTCGACGCATCGGATCAGATGGTGCCGAGCGTCGGATCCGGCACCTTCTGGACCGCCATGGTCTCCTTCATCCTGTCCGGGGATGCACACACCGCCGCCGCCGAGGCGCAGGCGGGGTATCCCCAAGCCGCCCAGCTCCCCACGGTCCCCACGCCCGGGAACTGACGGTCAGCGCCAGAGGTCCTCGAGTGCCTCGGCGACGGGATCGTCCCCGACGGTGTCGGCTCTCTCCCCTTCGTCGTGTTGGGGGATGTCGGCGCTGACCGCTTCGAAGTGCTCCATCGCCGCGTCCAGGAAACGGCTGGGCAGCGCATAGCTGTGCTGCGGGCTGGCAGAGAAGCGCTTGTGGTAGAACCGCTGGGGAACCGTCACGGCGAGGTGGTTCTTTGCCCGGGTGAGTGCGACGTAGAGGAGGCGTCGTTCTTCTTCGAGTCCCGCGGCGTCGGTGAGCGCCATGTCCGATGGGATGTTCCCATCGGCAGCGTGGATGACGACCACCGAACTCCACTCCCCACCCTTCGCCGAGTGGATCGTCGACAGGATCAGGTAGTCGTCGTCGAGGTGCGGCGGGCCGGCGAGATCGCTCGTGCTCGCCGGCGGGTCGAGGGTGATCTCGGTGAGGAACCGGCTGCGCGTCCGGTACTCCGAAGCGAGCGCCGCCAGCTGCCCGAGATCGGCCAGGCGAGCCGTCGAGTCGTCGTAGGCGCGTTCGAACGTGAGCGCGCAGAACGGGATGAGCCGCTCGATCTGCTCCGCCGGGCCCGGCTCCTCAGCGTTCGACCCCCGGCAGTCGCCCAGAGCGGCCTGCAGCTCCTCCATCGGTCGGCGAGCCTCCGCGACCACCGGGAACCGTCCGGTGATGAACGTCGCGAGACGATCCGAGCCGGCGGCCGTCGCTTCGTCGTCGAGATGATCGAGCAGCTTCTTCGTCGTGACCGGACCGATGCCGGGGATCATCTGGATCACCCGGTTCCATGCCAGCTCGTCTCTGGGGTTGTCGAGGATGCGCAGCATCGCGAGCAGGTCCTTGATGTGGGCAGCTTCGAGGAAGCGGAGCCCGCCGTACTTGACGAACGGGATGTTGCGCCTCGAGAGTTCGATCTCCAGGCCGGCCGAGTGGTGCCCGGTGCGGAAGAGCACCGCCTGCTCACGCAGCGGTGTGCCCGCCTCGAAGTGCTCGAGGACCCGGTCGGCAACGAACGTCGCCTGGCTTGCCTCGTCGTAGCAGGTGACGAGTTCCGGCATGCGACCCGCGGAGCGCTCGGTCCACAACGCCTTCGGGAACATCTCCGTGGAGGCCTCCATGACGGCGTTGGCGGTTGCGAGAATCTGCGGCGTCGACCGGTAGTTCTGTTCGAGCGTGACGACCGTTGCGTGCTCGTAGGCGTCGGGGAACCCGAGGATGTTCTCGACGGTCGCCCCCCGGAACGAGTAGATCGCCTGGGCGTCGTCGCCGACGACGGTGAGGTTGCCGTCGGGGCCACAGAGCGACCGCAGGATCTCCGCCTGGCTGCGGTTCGTGTCCTGGTACTCGTCGACCAGCACATGGTCGAAGAGCCCTCGAACCGTTCCACCCGATGGAGAGCCGAGCAACGCATTCCAATACAGGAGGAGGTCGTCGTAGTCGACGACGTTGTGATCCTTCTTCCGCGCCGTGTAGCCGCGGAAGATCTCGCGGAGCGCGTCGACGTGGTCGATCACCCAGGGGAACCGCTCTTCGACCGTCTCCGTCAGCGGGGTTCGGGCGTTGACCGTTCGCGAGTAGACGGCGGCGATCGTCTCCTTCTTCGGGAACCGTCGCCTCGCCCCGGAGTAACCGAGATCCGTCCGGATCATGCCGAATAGGGAAGCGGCGTCGGACTGATCGATCACCGTGAACCCGTCCTGCAGGCCGACTGCGGCGCCGTACTGCCGGAGCAGCCGATTCGCGACGGCGTGGAAGGTGCCGCCCCATACCCTGCCGACCGACCGGTCCGAGATGAGAGCACTCGATCGGCGGAGCATCTCGGCGGCCGCCCGGCGTGTGAACGTGAGCAACAGGATGCGATCGGCGGGAACGCCCTCATCGACGAGTCGGGCGACCCGGGCGGCCAGCGTGCGGGTCTTCCCGGATCCCGCCCCGGCGATGACGAGCAGCGGCCCATCGCCGTGGAGGACCGCATCTCGCTGGCGTTCGTTCAGCCCCTCGAGCCAGAGAGGATTCTCAGATCGGGAAACATCGAACATATGTTCGCCACCCTACCACGATACGAACCCAGGGTTCTCTGCGCCCCATATGCCGTCTCCAGCCCGCGGAACGACCGATGATCGCCGCGGATCACCGAACGAGTCGATCGAACGCCGACTTGAGCTCCGCATGCAGCGCCGCCACAGCCGATTCCGGCCACTCCTCCGGGTCGGCCCGGAGGAACGACGTGTGGTCCAACCGGTTGTCGAACACCGCGACCGGAATCTCGCTGATGTCCGCACCTTCCCCGACGCGCACCACACTCCCTCCCCCCTGTTCGATGAGCCACGGAAGATCGTCCGTCCCGTAGTCCCCCATCATCACCGCTTCGGGAACGCCGTGATGCAGAATCGACGCGTCGCCCTCGCGTCCCGGCCGCGCCCGCGCCTGGTTCCGCCTCCGGCTCTCCTCCGGAGTGACCCACACGAACAGGATCGAGGAGCGAGACCGGATCTCCTCCGACAGTTGCCCGAGCGAGTACTGGTATCCATACGGGGCGGAGAGCGGCAGCGACGCCCCGGAGGGTCCGCCGCGGGCGAACTCGATCACGACGGTGTTTCCGGGGCGCCAACCGGACGCGGCCTGTGAGAGGTCCTCCCAGACCGCCTCGGCTTCTTCTTCGAGGATCTCGCCCAGGGCTTGCCGCGTGCGGATCGGCAGCTTCTCCAATCTCGCCTCGGCACCGACCTCGCGCCGGGCATCGTCCACACGATTGAAGAGCCACGACGCCGCCGACGCAGGCCGCTGCACCTCCGTACCCAGCAGCCGGTAGTCCTCGTTCAGCAGGTGGATGAGCGTCCCCCAGTCCAGCGGCTCGAGGAACGGTGTGGCGGCGTCGGCGCAGAAGATCGGCGGGTCACCCATCGACTCCAACTCCTCGTCGATCCGGCGCATCAGATGCACGTAGGGATAGTCGTCGAGTTGGGTCGTCGGTCCGAGGTGAAGCTCCTCGGCGGCGATCCGCGGATCGAGATGCTCGAGGTATCGGCGAATCTCCGACTTCCCCGACGCGGGGAGTGCAAGGAGCAACAAGGTGTCGATCAGTTGAGTCATGACACGACGATAGGGCTTCCGCGTCCCCGGCACCGCCGTTGTCGGCGATCGCGACTCACCGCACGACCTTCGGCTCGTCCGCCGACCCGGAGAGCAAGGACACGGGGTCTGCGACACTGGTGGGCTACGAAGAGAGGCCGTCTTGGAACAACGGAAGGGAATCTGGCTGGCCGTCGCGGCCTACGCCTTCTGGGGCATCATCCCGATCTTCTGGAAGTCCCTCGACTTCGTACCGGCCATCGAACTGCTGACCCATCGGATCGTCTGGTCCGTGCCGCTGCTGTTCCTGATCATCGTCGGCCGCGGTCGTCTCACCGTCCTTCGTGACGCCTACCGCTCACGCGACACCGCTCTCACGGCGCTGGTCGCCGGCATCCTGCTCGCGGTCAATTGGGGCGTGTTCGTGTGGGCGATCACCGCGGGGCACATCGTCGCCGCCTCCCTCGGCTACTTCATCAACCCGCTCGTGTCCGTTGCGATGGGGGTCATCATCCTCCGTGAGCACCTGAGCGGTCCGCAGCGCGTCGCCATCGCCATCGCGACGGCCGGGGTGGCGACGATGACCGTTCTCGTCGGCGCCCTGCCGTGGATCTCCCTCGTACTCGCGTTCTCGTTCGGCACATACGGGCTCCTCAAGAAGCGAGCTTCGGCTGCGCCGACGTTCGAAGGCTTGTTCATGGAGACGGCGTTCGTAGCGGCTCCCGCGGTCGTCTATCTCGTCGTTCTCGCGCGTGACGGAACGGGGTACCTCGGCACATCACCATCGACGACGGCGATGTTGATCACCGCAGGTGCCGTCACGATCTTCCCACTCCTTCTCTTCGGCGCGGCGGCCAAGCGGATCCCCCTGTCGACCCTCGGCATCCTCCAGTATCTCGCCCCGACCCTCCAACTCCTCGTCGGTGTGGTCATCTACGGCGAAGTCGTGGCACCCGGCGAGTGGCTCGGGTTCGTGCTCGTGTGGATCGCTCTCGCCATCTACACGACGGACAACGTGCGCATGCTGAGAGCGGCATCCAGGACCGGGACCGCCTGACTGCAGAACGGCTACGTCGTCGTGACGAGGTCCGGACGCCGCACTCTTCCGACGACAACCACACCGGTCAACGCGAGGCCGGCGCCGATGATGATGGTCCCGGTCAGCACCTCTCCGAGCAGAACCACGCCGGCGATCACACCGATCACCGGTGCGACGTAGCCGGTGAGGGCAACTCGTGCGGCCGACGTGTGGCGAGAGGCGAAGAGCGTCGCGAAGAAGGGGAGGAACGTGCTCCCGAGGCCGAGGGCGATCAGAACCACCCACGACACGGTGGCGACGGAGGCGAAGTCGACATCTCGAAGCAGGTATCCGAGGACGACGGCGACGACCGACCCGACGACGAACATCGGGACCGCGAGCTCCGTCGTCTGATGTCGGGGTGCGTACCTGCGGCTGAGCACGCCGCTCACGGCGCCCGCCATGACTCCTCCGAGGGCGAACAACGCACCGAGTCGAACATCGCCTGCATCCCCGGCGATCCCCGAGTTACCCGACGAGACGATCAGGAGTGTTCCGAGAAGGCCGATCGCGAGGCCGGCAACCTGCCGGCGATCGAGCTTCTCGTGGAGCATCACCGCCGCCATCGCAGCCGTCGTGGCCGGAATGAGCGTGATGAATATCCCTTCGACACCGGCAGAGATGTACTGCAGCGACGAGATGAACATCGCCGGGACGAGCCCGACCCGGAGCACTCCGATGATCGATCCGTCCAACCATGCTCCCCGCGAGATCCTCTCGCGATGAACGAGCACGATCGCGAGGACGGCAACCGTCGCCGTGACGCTTCTCACGATGACGACCGTGAACGTCGATACCCCTTCTGAGAAGACGAACCGGGTTCCGACGCCCGCCATGCCCCAGCCGGCGGACGCGGCGATGAGCGCTGTGAGGACCCTGGCGTGCATCCGGGAAACGCTACACGCGTTTGCCGTCGAGCCGATCGGGGAGCCTCACTCCCGTCCCCGACGGCTCTCCGGCAGTCGCTACCCCGTGGAGGTACCGGACGATCACGATGCTCGAAACGGCAGCCCAGACGCACCAGAGAGAGATCAACCCGGCAACGAGGAGCGTGGACAGGGCGAAGAAGGCGATCACGTTGAAGGCGCCGAACACTCTGAGCAGGCTCGACGACGACAGCAGCAACGGTGCGCACACCGCGACGGCGTACGCGCCCGCCGTGACGCCACCGCCGATCACACGAGCGTGGTAGGCGATGTAGCGCCCTCCGATGCTCGCTCCGTACGGGGCGTCGGCGAGAGAGAACACGAGAACGGCCGCCACGACGACGCCGAGAACGACGAACGGCGCCATCATCGATCTTCGCCGCGAGTCCCGTTCGGTCCGCTTCACCGCCCACGGAACCAGCACGGGCACGACGCCCAGCGCGATGACGAGGTAGGCGGCGATCGCAACCTCGGTCGCGGCGGTCGGCACCCGTCCTTCCAGCCCTCGCCAGACGACCGACTCGATCAGCTGATGAGCACCGAGTACTACGGGAACGGTGGCGATCGCCACGTCCCTGCGGTCCTCGACATGTCGCAGCGCATCGATCCCGATCGCTCCGATGACGAGACCGGCAGCGAGATCGACTTCCGGTGAGAAACACATGGCGCCACTCCGATTCGCCGACTTTCAGTCTGCCGATTACGGAGATGACCGACCAGGGTCAAAGGTCGAATCTCAGTCGAGGAGTTCGAGCGCCCGGGAGGCTTGGACGACCGATGCGGTCGTGATCGGGTCGAGAACCAGCTGGACGTGGGATGCGCCGAACGCAGCATATGAGCGCAGGACATCCGCCAGCTCCTCGGGAGAGCCGGTCCTCGGTTCCGCCGAGTGCCGCGCTTCGTCCCCCTGTCGCCGGCCCCGGCCTCCTTCGAATTGCCAGTACAGCGCGGTCGTTCTCCCGATCTCCGACGGGTCCCTGCCGACGGCGCGTGCAGCGTCGTCGATCGTCCCGTTCAGCTCGGCGAACCCTTCGGGAGTGTTGCCGTGCCAGGCGTGCCAGGTGTTCCAGAGGTCGACGTACGGAAGCGTCGCCTCGAGGACCCGCGGCCCGATCGAACCGATCATGATCGGCGGCCCGTCCGGTCGGCTGCGGGGAACGAGCTGACAGTCGCGGGCCGTGTAGTAGCGCCCATCGAAGTCGATCTCCCCGTCTCTCAACAGCGTGCGGATGATCGTGAACGCCTCCTCGAACCGGGAGGCTCGATGGTCGAACGGGTAGCCGTAGGCCCGGTACTCCACTTCGTTCCATCCGGCGCCGAGCCCGAGGATGAGCCGGCCGCCGGAGATCTCGTCCACGGTCGTCGCCTTCTTCGCCAGCATCGCCGGGCTGTGGAAACTCGTGGCCGCGACGAGCGGACCGAGGAGCACCCGATCGGTGACGGCGCCGAGCGCTGCAAGCATCGACCAGGCCTCCCACGGTCCGGTCGGCCCATCCGGCGTGTGATACAGCAGGTGATCCCCGATCCAGATCGAGTCGAATCCGAGGTCTTCGATCGCCAGCGCCATGTCCCGTAACTCCGGCCACCGAACCGGTCGTTCGATCTCGGGAAGCTGCACTCCGACGGCGAGCGGTCGTCCGTTGTTCTCCATCCCCTCATCGTAGAACGTCCCGAACCCTGGGTTCCTGACCCTGCATATGCCGTCTCCAGCCCGCGGTTCGCCGGGCCACGCCGACAGCTCCCATTCCGCGGGCTGGAGACGTCACATAGGGCGCAGAGAACCCTGGGTTCGGGGCGGGGGTGGGCGCTAGCCTCGGGGGCATGCACATCGGTATCTCCATCTTCGCGACGGACACGACGATCCAGCCGGTCGATCTCGGACGGGCGGTCGAGGAGCGAGGGTTCGAATCCCTCTGGCTCCCGGAGCACAGCCACATCCCGACATCGCGTACCACGCCGTGGGGCGGGACCCCGGGGGCTCCGCCCCTTCCCGAGATGTACTGGCGTACCCACGACCAGTTCGTAGCCCTCGCCGCCATCGCAGCGACGACCGAACGCCTGATCCTCGGCACAGGCATCACGCTCGTCGCCCAGCGTGACCCGATCTGGCTCGCGAAGGAGGTCGCATCGCTCGACGTCATCTCCAACGGGCGGGTCATCTTCGGAATCGGCTACGGATGGAACAAAGAGGAACTGAGAGACCACGGCGTGGCGTATCTCGAACGGCGAGCCGTCCTGCGCGAGAGAGTCCTGGCGATGAAGGAGATCTGGACGAACGACGTCGCCGAGTACCACGGCGACTACGTCGACTTCGACCCGTCGTGGTCGTGGCCGAAACCCGTGCAGAAGCCCCATCCACCGATCGTGCTCGGCGGCGGTGCCGGACCGAAGACCTTCGGAGACATCGCCGAGTTCTGTGACGGCTGGATGCCCATCGCCGGCCGTCACGAGTTCGCGACGAAGCTCGATGATCTTCGCGCGGCGATGGTGGCAGCCGGCCGCGACCCGGACTCGGTCACCATCGGGGTCTTCGGGGCACGCGCCGACGCCGAAACGCTCCGCGGCCTCGCCGATCTCGGGGTCGAGCGGGCTGTTCTCCCCGTCCCGTCTCGCTCGCCGGACGAGGTCCTGGCGAGACTGGACGGGTACGCCCCCCTCGTCGAGGAGTTGCGCGACGTCTGAGCAACGGACACCCGTGATCGATCGCCACGGTACGGGTGCACCGTGACCGGGAGCGAACGCGCGTCAACGCAGGTCCCTCAGATCGAGACCACGCTCGTCAAGCTCGTCCTCTACGTCCGCGTGCTCGGGTTCGTCTGGATGACCCTGCTCGTCGTCGTCACCTGGCTCACCGACGCGGAGGCCAACCTGGCGATCGTGGCGGCCGCAGAGATCCTCGCGGGCGTGTGGACGTTCGTGACGATCCGTTCGGCTCGGAACCCTCTGACCATGCGCTCGTGGAGGTTCGCCGCCGTGGACGGCGTCGTCGCGCTGCTCGTCGCAAGCGCCTCGTTCGTCTCCGGAGCCGGCGAGCTGTTCCACGGCGGATACCCGATCTCATGGCTCGCCGTCGCAGCCTTCGCAGGCGGGATGCGGCTGGCCGTCGCCGCCGCCGTCGTCCTGGCCGTCCAGCAGATCGTCGGATTCCTGCTCACCGGCCGATCGCTCGTCGCGACGACCGGGGCGTTCGTGTTCATCGTCTATGCGGTCATATTCGGATGGACGATCGACACGCTCAGACGCAACGATGCCCGACGGAGAGAAGCCGAGGCGGCTCTCGAGGAGGAGCGGTTTGAACGCGCCCGGCAGGATGAACGGTTGGCCCTGGCCAACGAGCTGCACGACTCCGTTCTCCAGACGCTTCAAGTGATCCGAACCGAGGCGGACGATCCCGAGCGCGTCCGCTTCCTCGTTCGAAGCGAGGAGCGATCGGTCGATCGGCTGATCAACCGGTTCAGGAATTCGGACACCGGGGGCTTCGAAGCCGCCGTGCTCGCCGTCCGGGACGAGGTCGAGGAGCTGTACGGGATCGAAGTCCGGGTGGTCATCCGTGAGGACGCGCCGATGACACCGCCGGTCGCCGCCGCAGTGGACGCGACCCGCGAGGCACTGGCCAATGCAGCGCGCCACTCCGGGGCTCCGGTGATCAACCTCTACTCCGAAGTGAAGGACGGGCGGATCCACATCTACATCCGGGATCGGGGGATCGGATTCGACCCGGAATCCATCGAGGAGGGCCGCGGATTGCGTCACTCCCTCCGGTCCCGCATGGAAGCCGTCGGCGGGTCCGTCAGCATCGAGAGCACACCCGGGGAAGGGACCGAGGTCGAGATCTGCTCGGGGAGCATTCCATGACCGATTCACTTCGCGTCTTCCTCGTCGACGACCACGACGTCGCCCGGGCCGGCGCCCGTCACTACCTCGAGGATCGTTTCGAGATCGTCGGCGAGGCCGACAACGCCATGGATGCGATCGAGATGATCTGCGACCGCGCCCCCGACGTGGTGCTGCTCGACGTGCGTCTTCCGGGGGGTGGCGGCGCCTCGGTCGTCGAAGGGGTGCGTCGCTACGATCCATCGATCCGGTTCCTGGCGTTCACCGTCTCCGCCGAACGCGAGGACGTCGTGCGACTGCTCCGGGCCGGCGTCGACGGCTACGTCACGAAAGCCACCTTCGGCCCCGACCTCCCGAACCTCGTTGCGGCGGCGGCGGCCGGTCAGCGGCCCGTGTCCCCCGACGTCGCCGGGTACCTTCTCGACATCGATGAGGGGATCGCCGAAGCGGCCGGGATCGAGAAGCTCACTCCGAGGGAGCGGGAGGTCGTGAGCCTCATCGCTCGCGGATACACGTACCGGGAGACGGCCTCGCGCATGGAGATCTCGGTGAAGACGCTCGAGACGCACATGCGTCACATCTTCGACAAGCTCGGCGTCGCCAGCCGCCACGAACTTTCGACGCTCGCCTACGACACCGGTTTCGTGCGCCCCGAAGACGCCGGCCGACGCGACGCGGCGGATTGACCGTCGCACGACCTGCGAACCCCATGGGGAAGCGCAGCCGTGCGGATCATCGAGCCCCGGAACCGCACGCCGCATCGGGGTTAACCCTGATAGCGGAACCCGCCCGGATACCGCATGATGCCCTTGTCGAGAGATCTGACCAACTGGATCGAACTCGAAGCCGCGGCGACCCGGAGTCATCATCCGGGACGGGGGGAGCGGACGGCGAGTCTGATTCCGAACGGTGCCAACTCTCCGCTCTAGACGGGGCGACATCTGCCGCCCCGTCTTCCGCGTGCCGGTTGTGTTCGTTCCGTTGATCTCCGCCGGCGTTAGCGTGTCCACCTCTCGAGTGAAATGAGGAGCGATGGACGACGCTGCAGCCATGCCCGACGGCCGCGATCTCATCCGCACGATGGGGTGGACGCCCCTCCCCTACTCCTGTGTCGGCCTCGTCCGAAAGACGGCGGTCTCCGGACGGAACACCGTGTGGTCCTGGCTGGTTCTCGTCCCCTGGGGATCCGAGTCGAAACCGTGGATCGATGGGACGAAGGTTCTCCCCGTATCGACGAAGACCGAGAGCGAGGAGCGCGAGATGGTCATCCAACACCTTCGCGAACTGCTCGACAAGCGGTACGGCGAGACGATCGGCAACCGGGCGGTGGATGACTTCCTCCGTCAGATCCAGGGCGACTCGTAGGACGGGCGCCGGATCGTCGTCAGTTCGATGCGCGGACGAGGACGACGACCGACCGGGCGGCGACCGTGTACGTCGACGTGTTCACCGGATGCCCGACGAGGTCTCCGGCCGCGTCGTCCGGCGGCTCCAGTGCCGTGTCGACGATCCGCCGCCACTCACCCGGCGACTGGATCGTGAATCGGATCGACTCCGACCATGCGTTGATCATGACGTAGAGGTCATCATCACCTTCCGATGCGCCGCTCAGCAGATAGGCGACACTGTGCGACGCGACGGACAGATCCGGCGATCCGTCGGCGCCGAACCAGGTGACGTCGTCACGCCAGAACGTGCTGCGGCCGATCGACGGATGCGCCCGGCGGAACGCGATCATCTTCCGGAAGAACCGGTGTACGTCGGAGAACTCGTCGGCGCGCGACCAGTCGAGCCATGTGGTCTCGTTGTCCTGGTTGTACGGGTTGTTGTTGCCGCCCTGCGTGTGGAGGAACTCGTCGCCCATCCGGAACATCGGGATGCCGTTCGAGAGCATCAGAATCGCCGCGAAGTTCTTCGCCTGCCGACGCCGGAGGGCCATCACCTCGTCGGGCACGTCGACGTCGCCCTCCCACCCGCAGTTCCACGACCGGTTGTCATCCGTACCGTCGGTGTTGTCGTGCCCGTTGGCCTCGTTGTGCTTCTCGTTGTAGGAGACGAGGTCGTAGAGCGTGAAACCGTCGTGCGCCGTGACGAAGTTCACCCCCTGATAGGGGCGATATGAGTCGGGAAGCGTGTCGGGGAACAGGTCGTCGCTGCCGTAGATCCTGCGCATCAGCGCCGGCACGGTCGCTTCGTCTCCCCGGACGAAGCTCCGCACGTCGTCGCGGAACTTGCCGTTCCACTGCGTCCAGTAGACGCCGGGGAACGCTTTCCCCAACTGGTAGGTCCCGAGGTCCCAGGCCTCGGCGATCAGTCGTACGTCCCGCAGCGTGGGATCGGCCCGGATCGCGGAGATGATGGGTGGATCGTCGAGGTTGATCGAACCGTCCCCTCTCCTGGTGAAGATCGAGGCGAGGTCGAAGCGGAAGCCGTCGACGTGCATCTCCGAAACCCAGTAGCGGAGACTGTCCAGGATGAACGTTCGGACGAACCAGTTGTCGGTCCTGATCATGTTGCCGGTGCCGGTGTCGTTGCGGTAGTAGCGGCGATCTTCCTCCAGCAGGTAGTAGGTCGTGTTGTCGATGCCGCGTTGCGAATACGTCGGTCCCGTGTGATCGCCCTCGGTGGTGTGGTTGTAGACGACGTCGAGCAGCACCTCGATGTCGGCGGCGTGCAGCGCCTTCACGAGATCCCGGAACTCGTCGAGCTGCTCGCCGACGTCGGCCGATTGTGCGTATTGCCCGTGCAGCGCGAAGAACGCGAGCGTCATGTACCCCCACGTCGACCCCTCCTGCGGATCGGCCTGGAACACGGGCATCAGCTCGACGGCCGTCACCCCGAGTTCCCGGAGATAGGGGATCTTGTCGACGAGACCGGCGTACGTGCCCCGACGGCCTTCGGAAACGCCGGATGAAGGATCCCGCGTGAAGTGGCGAACGTGGGCCTCGTAGATGACGAGGTCGTGTCCGTGCATCCTCGGCCGCCGATCACCCGTCCACCGGTACTGCGGACGGGTGCAGCACAACACCCCGAGCGGAGCCCGCCCCGCGTTCGAACCGGCGGTGCGAGCCGCGTCCCGATCGAAATCGGGGGGAAAGTAGACGGCCTTCGCGTAGGGATCGAGGAGCACCTTGTCGTGATCGAAGCGCAGACCCCGGAACGGGTCGAACGGACCGTCGATCGTGTACGAGTAGTACGCGCCCCGCTCCACGATCTCGATCGGAACAACACAGTGCCAGATCCGTCCGGTCTTGTTCGAGATCGGATCGAAGTCGTAGGTGAAGTACGGCACCGCGACGTCATCCTGCCGGTAGAGGTTGAGGCGGACCGAGGTGGCGTGCTTGGAGTAGATGGCGAAGTTGACGGCGTCGAGCCCCTCGAGGTGCGTGGCCCCTCCACGACCCGGGTAGCCCTCTTTCGCGATCCAGTCGTCCACCGATCCCGTCCCCTCGCCGGTCGTCCGGAGCCTACCCACCGGCTGCGTCCCCTCCGAACGCGGGGCAGCACCGCGGCTCCCGGCGCGATCGATCGCGTCAAAGGACCAATGGTCCTGGACACTCCGATTCCGATGCGCGACGATTAGGTCGTTGACAGCAGAGCCCCTGCGGCGTGAAGCACCGGGTCCATAGACCCGCACCCATCGAGGTGACCTGAACCATGCGCCCGCCAGGGGCTTTGCTGCGCCGCGACCGTACCCAGTATCCGCTCGGCGCGATACCGTGAAGAGCAGCAACCCGGAGCAGACACATGCGTCGCCTCACCATCATCGTATTCGCATTGGCCGTCGTCGCCGCGGCCTGCAGCAGCTCCGATGACACCGGTGTGGCGTCACTGACGACCGTCGGGCAAGAATCGACGACGTCTACCACCTCGTCCACAAGCGACGAGCAGGCGCTCATCGAGTTCAGCCGGTGCATGCGAGATCAAGGAGTCGACTTCCCCGACCCCGTCGTCGACGAGGACGGGTACCCGAGATTCGAGTTCGCAGATCCTGAATCCATCGACCGCGACGCCCTTTTCGAAGCCGGGGAGGCATGTCGCGATCTCCTCGAAGGTGTCGTGCTCGGTCTCCCGGACTTCAACACGGCCGAGTTCAACGACACGTTCCTCGAGTACGCCACCTGCATGAGGGACCACGGATTCAGCGACATGCCCGACCGGCTGGACTTCGCGACACTCATGCAGGGCGGTGAACTCCCGTTCGATCCGACCGATCCCGACTTCATCGCCGCCGACGAGGAGTGCCGGGACATCTTCGCCGAGTTCCGCGCCGGCATCGGACGGGGCGACTGACCGTCGCCACCGCACGGCCGTCGGCCGATGGCCCCTCACACGAAGCGGACCAACCCCTCAGCCGAACGGACCCGGAGCGCCTCGAGAGCGACCAGCAGCAGTAGGGCGATCACGAACAGCCCGGGTGCGATGGCCCCGGCTCCCCACCGTGCCACCAGCAATCCGATACCGCCGGTGAGCAGGGCGACACCGACGTTCGCACCTGCGATCTCGTACCCCACCGCCCAGGGCGTGTACTCGTCACCGAAGCGGCGCGCGGTCAGAGTCATCTCGAGGGGGAAGACGGATCCGTGGGCGAAGCCCGAGATCGCAAGCGCAAGCACGGCGATCCACGGCACGGGAACGAGCCAGGCGACGGCGAGGGTCGCCGCGGTCGCGACGCCCGACACCGTCAACACGTGCTCCGCGTCGACCCGGTCACCGAGAACTCCCAGGCCGACACGCGCCGCCGTCAGGAGAGCCCAGTAGGCGGCCACCGTGACTCCGGCGATCGTCGGGTCGATCCCCCGGGCCTCGGTGAGGAAGCTGAATGCCCAGACGCCCGTTCCCGCTGCAACCCCCGCGTAGAAGAAGAAGACGGCGACCGACAGCGCCATGATCTGCCCGTTCGATCCGATCGACGGTCGGCGAACGGCACGCCCTTCGGAACGGGCGAGCACTCCGACGGTCGCCATGAACCCGGCGGCGAGAACCAGATCGGCGATCGCGAGAGCCCCGAAAGCGAGTCTCCACGACGCGCCGAAGGCGAGGAGGGCCGTGATGAGCAACGGTCCGACCGCCGAACCGATGCCGAACCCGGTGTGGATGATGCCCATCGAGCGGGTCCCGCGGTACACCGCGACGTAGGCGTTCACGCCGGAGTCCAGCATCCCGCCGGCCACGCCGAGCGCCAGCACCGAGACCAGGAACACCGGCCACTGCGACGTGACGGCCAGCACGGCGAGACTCGCCGCGGCGGCCACCGCCGCCAGCTTGAGCAGCGGTCCGGTTCCGAACCGATGTGTGAGCTCTCCGCTCGCCAGCGTCGACGCCGTGTACCCGGCACCGTACGCCAGCGTGACGAGTCCGAGTTCACCGAGCGATCGGCCGAGATCATCGGCAGCGGACGGCCACGCCACCCCCATCGCCGCCATGGGCATGCCGAGAACGACGAAGCTCGACGCCATCACAGCGAACAGGCGGTTGCGCCGGTTCACAACGTCACGCATCGGCTATCCCGGGGTCGGAGACGGCGTCGGATCAGGCAGGCGGAAGGAGCTGCGGCGTCGGGTCGGTCTGCCAGGTTCCGTACTGCTCGTCGACGACGACGTCGGCGCTCGTGATACCGTCGAGCAGCCATGCATCGACGGCGGCAAAGACCGCCTGTTGCTCCATGATCGACCGGACCTCGTCCACGGTCGCGATCGTGCGATCGTCCACACGAATCAGGTGGAATCCGAACTGGGTTTCGACGGGTTCCGTCACGACGCCGATCTCGGCATCCATCGCTGCCTGGGCGAACTCCGGAACCCACTGGGCCGGAGTAGTGCACCCGAGCGATCCGCCGTTGGCTCCGCTTCCGGTGTCGGTCGACACCTCGGCGGCGACGGCGGCGAAGTCCTCACCGGCGTCCAGCCGGGCCTGGACCGCCTGCGCTTCCTCCTCGGTCTCAACGAGAATGTGCGACGCACACACCTGCGCGTACTGCAGCGGGTCGGCGTCGATCGCAGCCTGAGCGTCGGCTTCGGTCGGTTTCGGAACCGTGTCGGCCAGCGACTCGGATGCTGCGTCTTCGATGAGGAGCTGCGCCGCGTAGCTCCTCAGTCCCTCTTCAGACACGTTCTGCTCCTCGAGGAACGTCTCGAGGTCGCCGGTGAAGCCCGAGTCGAGCAGGATCGAGTCGACCTCGGCGTCGAGCGCCTCGTCGGTCGGAACGAATCCGAGATCGGTCTCGGCATGCTGCTCGACGGCCGTCCACTGCACGAGCGTGCCCAGATACGTGGCGAACTGTGCGGGGGTGAACTCCTCTTCGACCGTGTAGAACAGGCCGTTGACGTCGTCGACCGTGATCTCGGTGCCGTTGACCGTGGCGGCCGGGGCGGATGAGCCTCCGCAGGCGGCAAGGCCGAGGGCGAGGGCGGCGATCAGAACAAGCAGGCGTTTCATTGAGATCCTCTTCGGGAAGGCGATGCGCATGAGGCTAGGGACCGATCGGATTTGTCACGGCCGGACCCGGGTGAGAACTCCCTTAGAACGCCGGCCGGATTCGCCATTCGTTGCTCAAGTACCGCAGTCCTGCGACCGATGCACTGAGCCTGTGAATCGTGGCTCTAACATCCCGAGCCACGGACCCCAAAGGGAGTAGAGAATGCCGTTTGCCAGGAAGCGCCGGACCGCCCTCGTCCTCTCACTGATCCTCGTCGCCGCAGCCTGCAGCTCCGGCGCCGACGACTCCACGACGACGGCTGCTCCCGCCGAGAGCACGACGACCGTCGCTGAGAGCACGACCACGACCGCCGGCAGCACAACCACGGAGGCATCGGGAGCCGTCGACGGTTTGAAAGCGGTCAAAGGCGCCGTGGTCAGGATCGTGGCCGAGGGCAGCTTCGTGGACCCCGAAGAGGGAATGGTCTACAACGCAGCCGGCTCCGGATCGGGCTTCATCATCGATCCATCCGGCATCGCCGTCACGAACAATCACGTCGTCACCGGCGCCGCCTTCCTCCAGGTCTACGTGGCCGGCGAGGACGAGCCTCGCAACGCGAAGATCCTCGGCGTCTCGGAGTGCTCCGATCTCGCTGTGATCGACATCGACGGCGCCGGGTTCCCGTATCTCGAATGGGACGATGGGGACCTGACCCCGGGCACGGACGTCTACGCGGCCGGGTTCCCGCTGGGAGATCCCGAGTACACCCTCACCGAGGGCATCATCTCCAAGGAGAAGGCCGACGGCGAATCGTCGTGGGCCTCGGTCGACTCGGTCATCGAGCACACCGCACAGATCCTGCGCGGCAACTCCGGCGGGCCACTCGTCACGCCGAGCGGCCGCGTCGTCGGCATCAACTACGCGGGTGTCGAAGATCTCGACATCCAGTACGCCATCAGCCGCGAAGAAGCGGCCAAGGTCATCGACGATCTCATCGCAGGCAACGACGTCGCTTCGATCGGCGTCAACGGCGAGGCGTTCGCCACCGAAGATCTCTCCGGCATCTGGGTATCCGGTGTGGCGTCCGGCTCGCCCGTCGCGAACGTGGGCATCACCGGGGGTGACGTCATCACGAAGATGGAAGGCCTGGTGCTGGCCGCCGACGGGACGATGGCCGACTACTGCGACATCCTCCGCAGCCACAACCCCGGCGACCCGCTCAGCGTCGAGGTCCTCCGGTTCGACACCCAGGAAGTTCTCAAGGGGACGTTGAACAGCGACGAGGAGCTCCAGCTCGCGTTCTCGTTCGCCGACGAGTTCGCCGACGAGGTCGCCGCCGACACCGGACCCGCTTACGAGTACACGCAGGTCACCGACGAAGACGGGCTCCTCGTCATGCAGATACCGACGTCGTGGTCCGACGTCTCCGGCGGAGCATGGATCGTCAACGACGAAACGGTCGGTAACACGATCATCGCCGCCCCGAACATCGACGACTTCTACAACAGTTGGGACACGCCCGGTGTCTTCTTCGGCGCCTCCGAGGTCCTGCTCGACATCACCGATCCTGGGGATCTCCTCGACCCGACCGGATTCGCAGACGAATGCACGTACGACGACCGCTACGACTACGAGGACCCGGTGTACACGGGAGCGTACGATCTCTGGTTGAACTGCGGCGGCACCGACACGGCGTTCGTGGAACTCGAGGCGTACCCGCCGAACGAGGAGTTCGTCGTGTTCGTCCAGATCCAGATCGTCACCGAGGCCGACTTCGAGGCCCTGGACACGATCCTCGCAACGTTCGACGTCTCATCCGGCTGAGGCTCCGTTCGAGAAAGGCCTGACTCGACCGTCGCGTGCCGCCGGGCACGCGACGGTGACGGGCGACGGCGCGCGGCGCCCAACCGGTCGCGTCACGCACGAACGTGCTATTTCGGAAACCACCCTCAGTGGTCGACTCCCTCCTGCCGATAGAGAACGCAGAGCCGCCCACACGGTGAGCGGCCGAAGCAGATCGGACCGATGCGCATGAAGATGCGCCACCAGTTGATCATCATCGGAGCGGTGATGTTCGCCACCATCGCCGTTGCCGCGAGCGTGTTCGCCGGCGTGCGCACCGTCGCCGCACGCCAGCATCAACGCGCCTTCACCGAGATCCCGATCGCGACGACCGCCGGGACCGATCCCGCGATCGCAACACCCATGCCCGACTCGACGGAGCGGGAGGCCATACGGGAACCCGCCCGGGACCACCGTCGGAACGAACCGGGCCCACCGTCGGCCCGGGAGAACCACGGACGGGTCGTCTCGGCATTCGCCGCGCACATCGGTTTCCGGGAGGGCACGGACGGACCGCCGGGTGCGTTGGTGAGAACGATCGCGAGACCGAACGTGCAGGACGACGGACCGCCGCGCTCCGACCGGGCCGAAGAGAACAGACACGACACTTCGGACTCACCATCCTCTATCCACAGGCGAAGCGGCAAGGGCCAGTCGAAGAAGGACCGCTGACCGCCGGATCGATCCGCCATACTGGCAACCCCCGGGACACCATCCGATCGGAGAGACTCATGCACGTCGCAGCAGCGGATCGATACGAGAACATGCCGTACGAGCGATGCGGCCGCAGCGGCCTCGATCTACCGAGGATCGCGCTCGGCCTGTGGCAGAACTTCGGGAGCAGGGCGCCGCTCGAGTCCGCCCGCGAGATGCTGCTGCGCTCGTTCGACCGGGGGATCACACACTTCGACCTGGCCAACAACTACGGGCCCGAGTACGGCACCGCGGAGGAGAGCTTCGGCCGGGTCATGGCTTCGGATCTGGCCCCGTACCGGGACGAGCTGATCGTCTCGACCAAAGCAGGCTACGACATGTGGCCCGGCCCGTACGGTCAGGGCGGTGGAAGCCGCAAGTATCTCCTCGCGAGCCTGGATCAGAGCCTCGCTCGCATGGGACTCGAGTACGTCGACATCTTCTACTCGCACCGGTTCGACCCGACGACACCGCTCGAAGAGACCATGGGTGCGCTCACGACCGCCGTCCGGCAGGGGAAGGCCCTCTACGTCGGCATCTCGTCGTACGGACCGCGCCAGACACGGGAGGCGGCGGCCATCCTGCGCGCAGCGGGCACGCCGTGTCTCATCCACCAGCCGTCGTACTCGATGATCAACCGGTGGATCGAAGATGACCTTCTCGACGTCGTCGAGGACGAGGGCATCGGCGTGATCGCATTCTCCCCGCTCGCCCAGGGCATGCTCACCGACCGGTACCTCGACGGTGTTCCGTCCGACTCGCGGGCGGCAGAGAACGCATCGCTGAGCACGTCGTTCCTGGGCGAAGACAACCTCGCGAGGATCCGAGCGTTGAACGGGATCGCGCGCGAGCGCGGCCAGACCCTCGCCCAGATGGCGATCGCGTGGGTGCTGCGCGACCGGCGGGTGACGACCGCGCTCATCGGAGCGAGCCGCTGGTCACAGATCGAGAACAGCCTCGGAGCCCTCGACAACCTCGAGTTCACGGACGACGAGCTGTCCGCCATCGACCGGCATGCCGTCGAAGGCGGCGTGAACATCTGGAGCACGTCGAGCGACGCGGTCTGAGCGCGGCGGCAATCGGCAACAGCGAGAGCACCATGAAGAGGACTGTGAGGAACGCCACTCGTTTCGCTCGGATCTCCTTTCGTGACGTGTTCCATCAATGGAGACGCTCCGCGAGGCCCGGATTCGTCGGGTCGAGCGCCGGGCGGCCGGGCCGGGCCGGTTCGTACCGCCGGGGTTGCATCTCTATCCTGCCGTGACATGAGAATCGTCGTCGTTGGAGCCGGTGCCGTCGGGTCGTACCTCGCGAGCCGTCTGGCGCTCGAAGGCCAGGACGTCGTCCTCGTCGACTCGAATCCCGCTCGCGCGGCAGAGGCGCAGGCCGAGATCGATTGCATGGTCGTGACGGGCAACGGCGCCTCGGCCACGGTGCTCCGGGAGGCGGGACTCACCGACGTCGACCTCCTCATCGCCGTGACGTCGGCGGATGCCATCAACGTCCTGGCCTGCCACGCGGCCAACACGCTCGGGATCCCGCGCAAGGTGGCGCGTATCGAAGACGCCGAGCTGAAGGCCGAGGTCGCGAACCTGGGTGTCGACCTCATCATCGATCCCGGTGAGGCCGCCGCCAGGGAGCTGCTCACCCTCGTCAAGAGCGGAGCGGTGGCCGAGCTCGTCGAGTTCGCCGACGGGCGTCTCCTCCTCGTGGGAGCGTACGTGAGCCCGGCCTCCCCGCTCGTGGGCAAGAGGCTCGCGGACGTCGGCTCGTCGGAGGACGAGCGGAACTGGCTCGTCGTTGCGGTGATCCGGCACGGGAACACGCTGATCCCGCGGGGAGCGACGACGATCGAGCTCCACGACCACGTCGTCATGATGGCCAGAGCGAACCGGATCTCGGAGGCCTACGAGCTGCTCGGGATCCGGGACAGGGCGGCGCAGAAGGTCCTCATCCTCGGCGGCACACGCCTCGCGAGGATCACGGCCGCGCTGCTCGCCGACAACAAGATCTCCACGACGATCATCGACGGTGACCGGGACCGGTGTCGCCTCATCGCCGAGGAGATCCCCAACGTCGTCACCGTCTGCGGGGACCCTACCGATCCGAAGGTCCTGCTGTCCGAAGGTGTGCGCTCGACCGACTCGGTCCTGGCCCTGAGCGGATGGGACGGCGACAACCTCCTCGGTTCGCTCGTGGCCAAGGAGCTCGGCGCCGGGGAGGCGATCGCCCGATTCATGAACACCGACTTCGTCGGGATCCTCGGAGGCGCCGGGCTCGACGCGACGGTGAGCGCCCGGCTCTCCGCCGCGAACGAGATCCTCAGGTTCGTACGCCGTGGCGTGATCTACTCCGTTGCGACGTTCACCGACTCCGACGCCGAGGCGATCGAACTCGCCGTCGGACCGAAGAGCCCCGCGATCGGCAAGACGCTCATCGAGCTGAATCCGCCCCCGACGATGATCATCGGCGGCATCCAGCGAGGCGACGAGGCCTTCGTGCCCCGCGGCAACACGGTGATCGAGGAGGGCGACCATCTGATCGTGATCGCCCAGCCGGACGCGATCGCCGCGGCCGAGAGCCTCTCGGGCTGACCGGCGATGTCCTGGCGCCACCTGCTCCACATCGTCGGCGCCGTCGTCGGAGCGATCGGCGTTTCGATGCTCTTCCCTGCACTCGTCTCGATCCTCTACGCCGAGTGGTCGACGGCGGGGCAGATCGCCGGGGCCGCCGCCGTGACGACCGCGATCGGAGCTGCGCTGTGGAAGGTATTCGATCGCCCCGGTGAGCTGAGCACCCGCGAGGGATTCGCCGCGGTCGGTCTGTCGTGGATCGCCATCGGGCTTCTCGGTGCACTCCCGTACCTCTTCACCGGTTCGATCACGAGCATCACCGACGCCGTCTTCGAAACGGCATCGGGCTTCACGACGACGGGTGCCTCCGTGGTCCCCGACCCCGGGCTGCTCCCTCACGGCATCCTCTTCTGGCGGTCCTTCACCCAGTGGGTCGGGGGAATGGGAATCATCGTCCTCTCCATCGCGATCCTCCCCCTGCTCGGGATGGGCGCCGTCCAGCTGGCCCGCGCCGAGTCGCCGGGTCCCACACCGGACCGTCTCACCCCGCGTTTCAAGGAGACGGCGAAGCGTCTGTGGGTCGTCTACCTCATCATGACCGTCGCACAGACCGTGTTCCTGTGGCTGGGGGACATGAACCTCTTCGAAGCGGTGAACCACACGTTCACGACGCTCTCAACCGGAGGGTTCGGAACCGACGCGGGATCGATGAACGCCTTCACCGCCTACTCGCAGTGGGTCGTCATCGCTTTCATGGTCCTCGCCGGGATGTCGTTCTCCTTGCACTACCGGGCCGTCCGCTCACCCGGCGTCTACTGGAAGACGACCGAGGTTCGCGTCTACATCGGCGTCATCCTCGTCGCCGCCACCGCGATGGTGATAGGGACCTGGGGAGGTCCGGTGCACGACGTGATCCGGGACGCTCTGTTCACAGCGTCTTCGATCGTCACGACGAGCGGTTTCGCCACCGCGAACTTCGGTCTGTGGTCTCCGGCCCTGCAGATCATGATCGTCGGGCTGATGTTCATCGGCGGGATGGCCGGATCGACGGCCGGCTCGGTCAAGATCTACCGACACGAGATCCTCTTCGAGGCATCTCGCGTCGACGTCCGGCGGCTGATCCACCCCCGCGGCGTGTTCGTCACACGCATCGGGAAGACCCCGGTCGAGGACTCGCTCGTCGAAGCCGTCCAGACGTTCTTCCTGCTCTACATGTTCGCGTTCATGACGGGGACGTTCGCTCTGGCCGTCATCAGCGCTGTGTGGGGACCGGAGCTCGACATCGTCGCGACCACGTCGGCCGTCGCCTCGTCGCTCGGAAACGTCGGGCCGGGGCTCGACTCGGTCGGTCCGGCCGGCAACTACGCCGGTGTGCCCCTCCTCGGCAAGTGGCTCCTGGCCTCGCTGATGATCGTCGGCCGCCTCGAGATCCTTCCGATCGTCATCCTGTTCAACCGCGAGACGTGGCGCCGGTAGCAGCCTGCGGGGAGGGGAGCACCGAACCCCCGACCCGGTTCCGTCACACACACCTGCGAACATGTCCCCGATGAGTAACGAGAGCCTGGATGTCGAGCCGATCCTGATCGGTGGCGGAGAAGTGGGCCGGTGCCCGACACGGATCCACTACCACCGGTTCTTCACCGGTGCCCGCGATCCGGATCCGGTGATCGAGCGACGGATCGCCGAAGGGCGCCGGTGGGAGGCCGACGTGGTGGCGCTGCTCCTCGACGGATCGGATGCGGTGACGGTGGCGGCTCCGGCCGACCCGTTCGACCGCACAGCGCCGGTGGTGATCGCGCCCGAGGTCGAGCCGGAGGATCGGGAGACGATCACCGCCCGGCTGCTCGACGCAGGGGTCCCACTCGTCGTCGGAGGGCGCCTCGTGTCCACCGACCTGGGGGCCGTCGGGGCCCCGGATCTCCTCGTCGAGCTCGGCGGGGGCTACGCACCGGTCGACGTGAAACACCACCGGGTGATCGGACGCTCGGGCATACCGGCACGGGTCACCCCGATCGACCGCCTCGTGGACACCGGAGGCGTTCGGCGTCCGTTCAGGAGCGCTCGCGCGACCGATCTGCTCCAGGTCGCCCACTACTGGGTTCTGCTCGATCGGTTCGGCTGGGCCAATCCGCAGCACCTCGCCGGAGTCATCGGCGCCGATCCCGGAACCACCTGCTCGTGGGTCGACCTCGCCGAAGGCCGACCCTCGATCCTCGACCGGTATCAGATCGCGTTCGCGATCGCCGTCGACGTCGTCGAGGCCGGCGGCACCCGACCCGACCGACCCCTCGTCCCCGCCGTGTGGCGCGGCGAATGCCGGGGCTGTCCGTGGGCCGACGTGTGCCGGGCGGAGCTCGAATCCATCGACCACGTGTCGCTGCTCCCCGCCGTTCCCGCCCACGACACCGAGCGGCTCCTCGCCGCAGGCATCACGACGACGGCGGACGTGGCTCGACTGACCCGGGACGACACACCGCCCGAGATGGACAACGCCGCCGAGGCCATCCTCCAGGCCAGGGCTCGTGGGGCCGGAGGCCTGCTGCCGCGCTCCGGTGTCGACATGGCCCTCCCGGATCGTCGGATCGAGATCGATTTCGACGTCGAGACCTATCGAGGGGCCCTCTACCTCGCGGGGCTTCTCGTCGGAGCGGAGCACACGGCCGAATACCGGCCGATCAGCAACTGGACGGGATCTCCGGAGGGGGAGGCGGAAGTCATCACCTCGCTCTTCGAGTACTTCGACGAGCTCGCCGAGCGGGAAGACTTCGTCGTGTACCACTGGACCGGATACGAGCGGACGATCCTGAAGGAGGCATCGGCGAGACACGGCGTGACGCTGCGATCCGCGCCGACGGTAGACGCCTGGTTCGATCGACACGCCTGCGATCTGTGGGCGTGGATCAAGCGGCGGTTCGTCTCACCCAACGGCTACTCGCTGAAGGTGATCGCCCCCCTCTGCGGCTTCAACTGGCGCGACGACGACCCGGGCGGCGCCCAATCCGAGCTCTGGTACCTCGATCTGCTCGCAGGCGACCTCTCCCAGCGTTCACGCCTCCTCGAGTACAACGAGGACGACGTCGCCGCACAACGAGCGATCCGGCGCTGGGTTCGTTCCCACGAACCGGCGCGGAACCGGTAGATCGCCCGGCCTCAGACGCCGGGTGCCCCCGATCGGCCTGTGCTTCGCGACGTCTGCCCGGCTCCGCCTTCCCGAACCCACACGACCAGCATCACCGCGGCGGCGATATCGCCGACGACGGCCGCGATCGCGGGACCGGCGAGTCCGAACGACACGAAGAGCGCCGGTCCGACCGCTGCACCGATCGCTCTCGCCAGGCTCATCGCGACGATCATCCACGCCAGATAGCGCGCCCTCGATGACGGCTGGATCTCACTGGCGAACGGAATGGCGGACACGATCGTGAACTCGAAGCCGAACAGGGCGATCGCCAGGATGGCGAGCCCGATCCCCATCTCTCCCCGGGCCGGAACGAGCATCGCGAAGCCGAGCGCGGAGATTCCCAATCCGACCAGCACCGCCCGTCGCTTTCCGAGCCGGTCGGTGAACGCGAACGTGGCTCCCTCCCCCGACAGTTCCGCCACGCCCACCAGGACGGCCGCCCCACCGAGTGCGACGAGCGACAGCCCGAACGCGTCTTCCAACCATGCCCCGAACACGACCATGATCATCTCGGATGAGAGTGAGAAGAACCCGGCGACGGCGAGGAACGCGTATCCCGATCGATCGAACCGGACCCGTTCCATCCGGGCCATGCGGTGATGATGGTCGGGATCGACGAACGTCGTGATGAGCAGCACTGCGCCGACGGTCAACGCCCCGAATGCCCAGAACGGCGTCGTCCAGTCGCCTTTGGAGATCAGCCATCCGGCAGCGGGTGCACCGATCAGCAACGCCCCCGACCAGGTGAACTCGAACACCGACAGGTACCTGGCCCGGCGGTCGTACGGGACACGGTCGGCGATGTACGCCTGCGACGAGACGTCGAAGATCGGTTTGGCGAGACCGATGAGAGCGAAGCCGATCAGTGCGCCGACGTAGGCGCTGGTGAGCACGGTCACGGCGGATCCGACGATGAACAGCCCCATGCCGAGCACGATGAGCCGCCGGCGCAACTCCCCTCTCCCCGCCGTGCGGACCACGGCCGGGGTGGCGAGCCCTGCGAAATGGCGGGCGCTGACGAGGAGGCCGGCCTGGGCGAGCGGGATGCCGAGGCCGCGGGCGATCGCGGGGAGGAACGGGTACACGAAACGGAATGCCGTGTTCATCACCAGCCGCTCGGCCGAAAGGAAGCCGAGGGAGGAACGAACCGTGCGCGTCATGACGCGAGCCTAGGTGCGGGGGCTCGCAGACCGGAGTTCGCAGAATACGCGGAAGGTTCTCCGGGTTGGAGTGACCATGGACCCAGCAGAGGAACAACACCTGGCCTGGCTCGCCCGCTCGTTCGGACGAACCGACTATCTCCCGCTCACCGTTGCAGATCTCGATGCGCTCGCCGGGGCCGGTGCGTACGTCGACAAGTACCCGGGGACCCACCTGTTCAAAGAGGGCACCGACTCGGCTGCCGCGTACGTCATCAGACGGGGAGAGGTCGAGCTCTTCCGCGAGCGCAAGGCCGGCCGTTTCGTCGTCGGCCGTGTCGGTGCAGGTGCGGTGATCGGCGACATCTCCATGCTCCGGTCCCAGCCGTACATATCGAGCGCCCGTGCCCTCACCCCGGTGAACGCGTTCCGGATCGACCGCTCCCGGCTCCTGCCCATCCTGCTCGATCACCCCATGATCGCCATCCGGTGGCTCGTCGCCGGCCTGAACCAGCTGGAAGCAACCCAGCGGCGGGTGCTGCGGCTGATGCGCGGCACCGTCAAGGAGCAAGTCGCGGAGATGGTGCTCGACGAGGCGGACCGCTACGGCGAGCTCCGCCTCTCCCAGGCCAGCCTCGCCGCGTTGCTCGGAGCGAGCAGGCAGTCGGTGAACCAGGCGCTGTCAGAACTTCACGACGAGGGGGCAGTCAGCACCGGATACCGGGTGATCGCTCTCGGCGACCGCGACGCGTTGTCACACGCTGCCGGCCGCTGATCGACGCGATCTGAACCGGCCGATCCCGATCCCGACGACGGCACCGACCGCCGTGAGCACGAGGGCCTCGATCATCGGCGTCGAGAACGGCCCGTACGCGGGTCCCTCCATCGCTCCGACACCGGCGACGACGAGCGCCGTTCCGATCGCCATCGCAGCGCTGCTCGCACCGACGACCGTCACGGTGCGAGCGTCGACGGTGATGCGCTCGTTCAGCGTGAGAAGGAGCGGCGGTGCGGCCGCGACGAGCAGCGGTGCGAGGTGGAAGGTCGTTCCCGGACGCAGGACCGCAACGCCGATCCAGAGGACCGAGAGGAAGCCGCCCCACGCGAGAGCACCTCGCATTCCGGCCCGGTTCACGATATCCGTTGTCATGGAAGGACCAACGCGTCCCGGTCACCCGTTCATCCCGCGAACGTCGCAATACCGACAGTCGGGAGACCGGAGCCACAGGGTCGCGGCGTAGACTCGTCCGACTGAGGGACCAATGTGCACCATCGGCGTGCTCCGTTTCACCGACGGAACCTATGCGCTCTTCAAGAACAAGGACTTCAGCCGGCTCCGGTTCGACGATCGGATCCTGATCGAACGCGACGTGTTCGGCGTCGCCGGTCTGTCCACGTTCGCGAGAAACGACCCGGATGAAGACGAGTTCTCCGGGTTCTCCATCGGCGCGAACGCCTCCGGGTTGCTGTGCTGCGACGCCAACGTGCGGACGGTGGACGGATACGCGAACTACGACGACCTCGTCGAGATCGCGTTGAGAGAGAGCACCAGTGTCGCGACGGCGATCCCGGCGATCGGCGACGCGGTGCTGTCGAGGCCGTATCACTGGGCCAACCTCGTGCTGATCGACGGGGAGCAAGCGGCGGCGATCGAGATCCGCGGACAACACATGCACGT
>JAOZRW010000201.1 GCA_029939995.1 Acidimicrobiia bacterium
CTGCGAGCCACAACCAACGTCTCACACTTGTGAATCTACCGAATCAACGAGCCCGGCGGGCACCCGGTTCCGGGCGCTCCGCCGCTGATAGTGTCCCCCCGATGGGGACGTCGCTCACGAACATCGGATCGCGCCCGGCGGCGTACGGAGCGGCCGAGTGGGGGCTCGTCGTCACGCTCGGCGTCATCTGGGGGTCGGCGTTCCTGTGGATCGCGCTCGGCGTCGAGTCCATCGCTCCGGGGGTCGTCGCGTTCGGCCGCGTCGCCCTCGGCGCCGTCGCGCTGGCCACCTTCTCACGGGCCCGCCGGGCGATCGACCGCCGGGACTGGGCGCGGATCGTCGCCGTCGCCGTGCTGGGCAACGCGGGTCCTGCGCTGCTGTTCGCCCACGCCGAGACCGGGCTCGACTCGGCCGTCGCAGGGATGATCACGAGCGGCACTCCGATCATCACTCTCGTCGTCGCCGGCCTCATGCTCCGGAGACTCCCCGGCCGGGCACAGGCGGTCGGCATCGGGCTCGGGTTCGTCGGCATCATGCTGATGGCGTCGCCGTCATTGGTCGGCGTCCATGCGAACCCGATCGGCGTGGCCCTCGTGTTCACCGGCACCGTCGGCTACGCCCTCAACTCGAACCTCATCGTGCCGCTCCAGCAGAAGTACGGCGGGCCCGCCGTCATCCTGTGGGCGCTCGTCGTTTCGAGCGTGCTGCTCTCCCCGCTGGCCCTCCTCGGCGTCGGGGAGTCCGAGTTCACGGCCACCGCCGTCGTCGCGGTGCTGATCCTCGGAGTCGTCGGCACCGGCGTCGCCAGGGCGCTGTCGGCCACACTTGCCGGACGGGTCGGCGCTCCCCGCATGTCGACCACGACCTATCTCATCCCCGTCGTCGCTGTGGTGCTCGGGGTCGTGTTCCACGACGAGGTCGTGGCCCCCATCGCGATCGTCGGCATCGTCGTCGTGCTGGCCGGCGCCTACTCGGCGTCCCGTTCCGTCCCGACCACCTGACGCCCCCCGCTCAGGACTCTGGCGTTGATACGGACGGGATATCGTTGGCGGTTTCAAGTGGTGTTCGCGAC
>JAOZRW010000202.1 GCA_029939995.1 Acidimicrobiia bacterium
TCACGGCAGGCTGAGCGACCGGATCGATCTCACTTCGAGAGCCCGAGCACGCGGCGGCGAGCAACACGATGGCGACCAACCCGATGACCAGAACGCGCATGATGATGTCCTTTCGACGACTCAACGATAGGACGTCTTCGGCGTCGGGATCGGTTCCTCAAGCCTTGTGCGCGACCATGACACGGAAATCACCGAGGCCTCTCGGATGGAGCAACGTCTCGGCATCGGTCGCTTCCGATCGGACGACGAGGCGCTGCATCGCGTCACCGGATCGAGCGAGATCTCGTTCGCGATGGCGGAGCTCACGGACGGTGTCGCGTAGACCGAGATCCCCGAGGAAGTCGTCCTGACGCTCAAGTTCCACCGTGGCTCCCGCGGACTCGGCCGCTGCCAGCATCGCGGTGAAGTTGACGTCGACCGTGACGTCGGTCGCTCCGGGTTCGAGGAGCGGGTCCGGGCCGAGGTGGTGGCTGCGGTAAGTGCGCAACGTTCCCTGAGTACGCCTCGGCTCGAGATCCTCTGCGGTGCCGCCGTAGTCGATGACGACCAGAGCTCCACGATCGATCCTGGCGAGCGCGTCCTTCACCCACGCGGTCGCTGCGAGCTGCACCTCGACCATGCCACCTTCGGGAACCGTGCCTGCATAGGCATCGCACCACTCCGCTACCTCGGAGCGGGCGGGGGCGGTGACGAAGCCGAAGCGGTCGTCGGTGGCGCCGACCCAGCGTTCGACCCAGCCGTCGCCGGAGCGGATCGCCAGCGCGCAGGGGAGGTTGTCGAGCAGCTCGTTGGCGATGATGACGCCGTCGAAGTGCTCGGGGAGGTCGGCGAGGGAAGTGTGGATATGGGTTGGGTCAAGGAGGTCGGCGAGGGCCTCGCGGGCCGCCGGGGAGGCTTCGATCGCGTGGAACTCGTAGGGCGGGTGGTGGAGCGCTTTGACCCCCTCCGTCAGCGACTCCGTCGCTGCCACCTCCCCCTGAGGGGGAGGAAGGGGAGGCCCCCCTGCGTCGCTGACGCTCCGCGTCCCCCCGCCCGAAAGGCGGGGGGACATGGCTTGTGG
>JAOZRW010000045.1 GCA_029939995.1 Acidimicrobiia bacterium
CCGTGCCGATCAGGACCTTCACGAGCCCTGCGGAACGGAGCAGCATCATGTGGTGGTGGAGCGTCGATTTGGAGATCTGTAGTTCGTCGGCGAGTTCGTGCAGCGACGCCGGTCCGCCGGACAGTCGCCGGAGGATGCGCAGTCTGCGCTCATCTCCGAGCGCCTTGTAGGTCTTGATGAGCCATGCCGGCGGCGCGTCGGGGTCGGCCTGCATGTACTCGTCCGCGACCGGATAGGCGATGATCAACCGATCGGCCGATTCGGTGAAGATGTTCCAGGGGCGCCCGACGATCGAGGGGATGAGGAGGATCGACCTGCGGTAGCCCTGTTTCTCGATCGAGATGCCGTTGGTGGCGAGTTCGACGAACCGTTCGGTCGACATCCGGTCGGACATGGTTCGCTTCGCTTCGACGTCCCGTTCGAGGATGGGGCGGAACTCCCGTTCGTGGGAGGCGAACGCCTCGTCCTGGACGCCTCTCATGGCCCGTACGATCAGGTCCGTCGTCTCGGATGGTTCCAGGTCGAGGAGATCCCGGATGCCGTCGGCCCAGTGCTCGTGACCCGAGACGATCGGGAGGGCCCGAAGTTCGTCGGCGGCCCGCCGATCGCCGGCGGCGGCGGCCGGGGCGAGGCGCGCGTACTCGGGATCGTCCATCGTTTCCGGGGTGAGGAGGGTGAGTCGAAGATCCGCGGGATCCATGGTCGCGACGTGATCGATGAACTCGTCGACCGTGCTCCCGTCGGCCACGTCATCGAGGATGGACATGGCGGAGATCCATGCAGCACCCGTGCCGACCTGTTCAACGGCAGAGCGGGTCTCCTCGGAGAGCGCCTCGGAGATCCCGGAGAACCAGTCCGCTCCGACCCCGTACTCGTCGAGAGGCTGGGTCGTCCGGTCGCATCCGTCGAGCAGCCACAGCGTGATCAGGAAGTCGGCTGCACCATGGAGCGCGATCTCAACATCCGGGCCGGAGGTTCCCCGACTCGTGAAGTCCCGAACTCGCGGTTGCGTGGACATGGCGTCTCTCAATCATCTAACAGTTCGACATAGATCTTTCCATTCGAAATATATCGAACGCAACGATGATTGTCAACGGTCTTCTGATTCAGGCTCGCTCAACGGTCCGCAAGCGTCACCGAAACAGGACTGGTTCCGCTCAGAGACACTCTGACGGTATCTCCGGCGCTGTCCGTCCGCAGGACCGAGATGAGCTCGTCCATGGTGCGGACGGTCACGCCATCGACCGCGGTGATCACGTCGCCCGGTTCGATCCCCGCGGCCTCTGCAGGAGATCCTGGGGAGACGGAACCGACGGCAACACCCATCGGGGCGAACCCACCGTCACCGGTGTCGTCGTAGTCCGTCGTCCCCGTGATGCCGAGCAGCGCATGCGAGGCTTTGCCCGTCTCGATGATCTCGTTGACCACCCGGTCGACGACCTCGATCGGTGTGGCGAATCCGATTCCCTCGACGCCGATTCGTGAAACGCCGACCGCGGTCGTGATGCCGAGCAGCGCACCCCGAGCATCGACGAGTGATCCACCGCTCGAGCCGCTGGTGATGGGCGCGTCGGTCTGGATCATGCCGTACAGGATGGTGTCCGGGCCGGTCTGGACCTCTCTGCCGAGGGCGGAGACGACTCCGACCGAGAGCGACGGTCCACCTTCGAGTCCCAGGGGGCTGCCCACGGCGACCACGGGGCTCCCCACTTCGAGGCCGTCGGTCGACCCGAACGTGATCGGATCGAGGTCGGTGGTGGGGACCTTCAGCACGGCGAGATCGGTCACCGGATCGGTTCCCACGAGATCGGCCTCGTAGACGCGGCCATCGGAGAGCACGACCCGCATCGACGTGCCGGCCTCGACGACGTGGTTGTTGGTGACGATGTGCCCGGCGCGATCGAGAACCACACCCGACCCGGAACCGGCTTTGCGGAACGCGTCACCCGTGCCCGAACCGACCTCGACGGTCACGATGCTCGGGATGACGGCCTCTCCCACGCTCTGTGCGTCGATCGTGGTCGTCGCGACGACGGGGCGGGCCGGGATGGCGTTGTCGGAGCGTGCTTGTTCGATGATCGTCGGTCCGGTCTCCGGGTGTGTCGCAGCTCCGATGAGGCCGCCGCCGACGCCGGCGAGGATGATCGCGAGGAGGATCGGAACGATCATGGATCGCTTGCGCGGCGCCGGTTCGGGGGTCCGGTACGGGATGCCGGAGCTCGCGGTGTCTGCAGAGAATGTCGGATAGCCGGGGTTCTGGTGCGGCTGGCTCATCGTCACTTCCTTCGAGGATGAAGTCTTCAAGTCACTTCATTCAACGCTTCGGGGGTATCGAAGTTCCTGAGAAAACGGTGAGAAGGAACGAGGGACGATCAGCCGGCGATGCGGGTCCGGATCGTGTTGGCAGTCTCTCCGACGAGAACACCGAGGGCGACGCCGCCCACAACGTCGAGGGGGAGGTGTGCGCCGGCGTAGATACGGGTCACGCCGACGAGGAGCGCGAACGAGTGGAGGGCGAGCGCGTCCACGGGGCCCCGGTCTCGTGCGACGATGGTGGCCAGGGTGCTCGCCACCGCGGCGTGGCCCGACACGTATCCCAGGCTGCCGTCCGTCTGTGTGGCGAGGCGAAGGTTCGTCGTCGGATCATGGTCGTACGGGCGGCCGCGTTCGACGACCTTCTTCACCCCTTTTGCGACCAGCCAGGTCGTGAAGCCCGCAGCCGCATAGGCGAGCGCGGGATCGGGGGTTCGTCTTCGCCACCAGGTACACCCGGCGAGAGCGAAGGGTGCCGACAGGCTCCCCGCTTGCATCGGCGGCCAGGCGAGGGGTGCCAGCTGATCGGGTGCGTCGTTGATCGCCCGGTAGACGCGTCGCTCCCATTCGGGGAGGCCGTCCGCAGCGACGGCCGCGGACCAGGCGAGGGCGGCGGTCGCGGCCCCGATCCTCGCCGTTTTCCATCCGTTCATCTGCCTGCCCTTCCTGTGCCGGATCTCACGGGTTCCCCCTGAGACGTGCGAGTGGGCGAAGGCGATACACGCGATCCAACGGGGCCATCGGATGCCCCGTCGCGCGGGCGATCTCTTCCCGGATGCGCCGATCGAGACCGTCGGACCGTTCGGTGAGAGCCGAGTGCGTCGCCCCACTGAGCGCCTCCGGCTGAACGCGCGGTGTGGCGGCGGCCACGGCGTCCGGTCCGAGGGCGTCGAGGGCGCAGCGAACGGCGCGTTCCGCCCCCACGAGGAGGGCGCTCGACGTGATCAACTCGGCGATGTCGTTGTTCAGGAGGAGATCGGACGCCGCAAGCTCGCTGAATCCGAAGTCGATGATCCAGGGGATCCCTTCGGAGTCGAGGAACACGTTGGCGAGCCGGAGATCGCGATGGGCGATCCCGTGGTCGCGCAGGATCGAGACCTGCCGCCAGATCCCGATGAGGACGTCGTCGGTGAGTTCGTCGGCTGCGATCGAATCGAGCGATCGGCCGTCGAGCGCTTCGTAGGCGAGGATCATCGAGTATTCGTCCTCTCCGATCACCCCGACCGTGACGAGCCGGGGCGTTCGAACGCCGGCGGCCGAAGCGGAGAGAGACAGGAGCGCCTCGTGCTCCACCTCTCTGCGAAGCGTGGAGAAAGCCGGCTCATCTCCGATGTCCTTGAACCGGAGCTGCCGGTAGAGACGGAACAGGAGGGCGGCGCTGCGTTCGTCGGTGCTCAGCGTCTTGACGAAGAGACGGTCCCCGTCGACCGTCTCGGCGAAGTACGGCGTGGAACCGCGCGCGTCGACGTTCGCAACGTCGAGTCCGGCGAGCCGGATGCGAGACCGTCGGAGCGCTTCGACGATCTCCTCTCCGGTCGGGCGCCGGTTCGGCGATCCGGCGAAGAACAGAACACCGGCGCCGGACGCGACGCCGATCGCCAGGGCGAGAACGAGCTCGATCGGGAAATTGGAGCCGAATGCCAGGCGAATGACGATGAGGAGACCCAGCGTGACCCAGGTGATACGTTCTCGGCGAAGCGACATCCATGGAGACGCGGCGGAGATCGCGGCCGCCAGGCCGGCCACGTACGGGTAGAAGGCGGTTTCGGCGACGACCGCGGCATCGGCCCCGGCCGGGCTGATGTGATCGGCGAGGAGCGTTGTGAGCCATGCGAGCGCGCCGGCGGTCACGGCGGCGGCCATGAGCGCCGACCCGGTGACGATGAGAACCTGCCGGAGGCTTCGCTGACGGACGAAGAACACGAGGAGGATGACCGGGACCGCGAGAACGACGACGGTGATCGCGAGAGCGGCGACGTCGGCGAACGCTCCGGTGCCCTGATCGAGGGCCGAGGCGATGTCTCTCCCGAGACCCCCGTAGGCCTCGGGGAAGACCAGAGCGAAGATCACCGCGGATACGGCGACGAGTGCGGCAGTGAGGAACCGGAGGGCGTCCGTCGGAGAATGGACGACCGTGTCCCGATGGGGAACGTTGATCTCGGGGAGCGTCGTCATGCGAGCCGATGGTACCGCTGCCCCGGCGTCGGCGATCGTCCGGCAGGTCGCGCTCGCGACGCTCGACAGAGAAGCGAAAAGAGGACGTGCCGGTGTAACCTTCCCCGGTCAGATAGATCAGAACGCTGACGGTTGGACGAGTGGAAGGGAGCCACTGATGGTTGACCGGAAAGTCCCCCTCGGGGTATCGATCATCTCGATCGTGATGTACATCGGAGCGATTCTCGACATCGCCGCCGGCATCTTCATGATCGTGGACAAGAATGCACTCGCGGAAGCAACGAACGTCGGCGAGTCCTTGATCCTGTACTACGGAATCGGACTGCTTGCGATCGGTGTGATCGTCGGCTTGCTCGCCAACGGACTGCGCGGCGGCGGCAACGGCGTTCGACTCGTGGTGGCCGTGGTGATGGTGATCCGTCTCCTGGCCGGCGTGTGGATCATGATCGCCGTCTCCGGGGCACGCTTCGAGGGCCTTGCAGCGGCCATCGTCGCGCTCGGCGTGCTGTACCTGCTGTACGGCACCGAAGACGCCAAGGAGTTCTTCGCCTAGGACGAGAGCGATCGAAGATCGTGAGAGCCGGCGGTTTCGACCGCCGGCTCTTCGCGTTCGGGGACAGGGTCTGTGCATGACGATCGAGGATCCGGCGTCTCTGTGGGACTACCGCCGAGGGGTGAGCGAACAGTATCGGCGGGCCCGCGAGGCGGGTGTGGATGAGACTCCGTAACGCTCGCCCTCTACCGGCTCGACGTTCGTGTCGTGCTCGACTTCAACTTCGCGTATCACCCGTCGTGTGTCCACGACGCCCGCTGGTCGTGCCCGCTCGCACGGATCGAGAACACGATCCCGATCGAAGTGAGGGCGGGCGAACGCCTGCGATGACGAGCCTGGATTCCGGGTCGGTCAGCTACAGCCGGTCGTGTCTCCGCACGTGAGGCAGACGTAGCACGAGCCGCTGCGGACGGTCATGTGACCGCACGACGAGCAGACCGGTGCGTCGCCCATCAGGTCGCCGAGCGACGCCTCCGCCGCCGACGTGGCGACCGCCGCAGCGGTTCCCGGCCCGTCCGAGACGGCCACGGTCGCCCGGGTCGGCGCCGGTTCGGGTCCGAAACTCACGTCGTTGTCGACGAACTTCGCCGCGGCAACCTGTGCATCGACATCCATCTCCGCAGCGGCGTCTGTGAGATCCAGTTGCGTCCCCGCCTCGACGGCGAGGCCTTTCGGCGGTTCCGGCAACTCGCCGGAGCGATCCGGCGGCACCTGTACCAGTTCATCGCGCTTGAGATACTCCACGCCCAGGGCGCGGAACACGTAGTCGATGATCGAGTTCGACATCTTGATGTTCGGATGGCCTTCGACGAAGCCGCGCGGTTCGAACGTCTGGAACGTGAACGTGTCGACGAACTCCTCGAGCGGAACGCCGTACTGCAACCCCTTCGACACGGCGATGGCGAAGCAGCTCAGGACACCGCGCAGGGTGGCCCCTTCCTTGGCGAGGTCGATGAAGAGCTCGCCGAGCGTGCCGTCGGCGTACTCGCCCGTCCGGAGGAACACCTTGTGGCCGCCGACCCTGGCCTCCTGGGTGAACCCGATGCGGCGTGCCGGCAGGAGGAACCGCGGCCTCGACAGATCTTTGTAGGCCTCGGTCGGGGACATGCCGGGGTGGAACATGCCAGCGTGGATCATGACTTCCTGTGCGATGGCTTCGGTCACTTCTTCCGGCTCGTCCTCACCGGTTGCGGTGTCGTCGGTCGTTGACGACAGCGGCTGCGACGCCTTGGACCCGTCGCGGTACAGAGCCATGGCTTTCAGCCCCAGTTCCCACGACAACCGGTACGACTCCTCGATGTCTTCCACGGCGACCTCGCCCGGCATGTTGATCGTCTTGGAGATCGCTCCGGAGATGAACGGCTGGACGGCGGCCATCATCTTGATGTGGCCGGTGTGGTGGATGAATCGCCGGCCGTAGCGCCCGTTGCGGTTCGCCGTGTCGAACACGGGGAGGTGCTCGTCGAGGAGACCGGGTGCTCCTTCGATGGTCTGTCGGCCGCAGACGTAGTCGTTGGCGTCCCGGATCTGCTCGTCGGTGAATCCCAGCTCGTGAAGCATCGAGAATCCGAGTCCGTTGTACTGATCCGGCGTGAAGCCGAGTCGCTGCATCGTCTCTTCGCCCAGCGTCCACTGATTGAACGCGAAGCCGATCTCGAACACGGCGGGGAGGGCCGCCTCGATCTTGTCGATGTCGGCGGCGGTGAAACCCTTGCTCATGAGCGTCGCAGAATTGATGTGCGGGGCCCGTTGGATGCTCATCGTCCCGATCACGTAGTCGATGATCTGCTGGACCCGGTCCTCGCTGTAGCCGAGTCGCTTCAGCGCCGGGGCGATTGATCCGTTGGCGATCTTGAAGTAGCCGCCGCCTGCGAGCTTCTTGAACTTCACGAGAGCGAAGTCGGGTTCGACGCCCGTCGTGTCGCAGTCCATCAGGAGGCCGATCGTTCCCGTGGGCGCGAGCACGGTGGCCTGGGCGTTGCGATAGCCGAACCGTTCGCCGAGCTCGACCGCACGGTCCCACGCCTCGCGAGCCTCCGCAACCATCTCCGGCGGTCCGAACTCGGGGTCGATGCCGCTGACGAGGTGGCTGACACCTTCGTACTCGGCTTGATCCACGTTGTAGGCCGCACGCCGGTGGTTTCGCATGACCCGCAGCATCGAATCGCGGTTCTCCGCGAACTTCGGGAACGGGCCGAGGACGCCGGCCATCTCCGCCGAGGTCGCATATGCGTCACCGGTGAGGATCGCGGTGAGGGATCCGGCGATCGCCCGTCCCTCGGCGGAGTCGTAGGGGACCCCGATGCGCATCAAGAGCGAGCCGAGGTTCGCGTATCCGAGACCGAGGGTCCGGTAGTCGTAGGAACCCTGGGCGATCTCCTTCGCCGGGAACTGGGCCATCGTCACGGAGATCTCGAGCACGATCGTCCAGAGGCGGACGGCGTGGCGGTATGCGTCGAGGTCGAAGACGCCCCGGTTGTCGTCGTAGAAACGCCCGAGGTTGAGGGACGCCAGGTTGCATGCCGTGTTGTCCAGGAACATGTACTCGGAACACGGGTTCGATGCACGGATCTCTCCGCCGGCGGGGGACGTGTGCCACTCGTTGACGGTGGTGTGGAACTGGACGCCCGGATCGGCGCTCGCCCACGCCGCCTCGGCGATCTGATGCCAGAGGTCACGCGCGCGGACCGTCTTGACCGGGCTTCCGTCGGTTCTGCTCGTCAAGTCCCAGTCGGCGTCGCTGAGCACGGCCTGAACGAAGTCGTTGGTCAGGCGCACGGAGTTGTTCGAGTTCTGACCGGACACGGTTGCGTAAGCCTCGCCGTTGAAGTCGGAGGAGTATCCGGCGGCGACGAGCGCTCGGACCTTGTCTTCTTCCTTCGCCTTCCAGGCGATGAACGTCTCGACGTCCGGATGGTCGATGTCGACGATGACCATCTTGGCTGCCCGGCGGGTCGTGCCCCCCGACTTGATCGCGCCGGCCGCGCGGTCGCCTACTTTGAGGAAGCTCATCAGCCCGGAGGACTTCCCCCCGCCGGAGAGCGGTTCGCCCTCGGCGCGGATCTTCGAGTAGTTCGCTCCGGCGCCCGCGCCCATCTTGAAGAGGCGTGCCTCCCGGACCCAGAGGTCCATGATGCCGCCGGGGTTCACGAGATCGTCGTCGACGCTCATGATGAAGCAGGCGTGCGGTGCGGGCCGGCCGTACGCGTCGGGTGATTCGACGTTCTCGCCGGTCTCGGGGTCGACGTACCAGAAGCCCTGGGCCACGCCCTTGATGCCGTAGCGATGGCTCAGGCCGGTGTTGAACCACTGGGGCGAGTTCGGTGCGGCCATCTGGTGGAGGAGCATGTAGACGAGTTCGTCCTCGAACGCTTGCGCGTCGTCCGATGATGCGAAGTAGCCGTTCTCCTCTCCCCACCACCGCCACGTCGAGGCGAGACGATCGATGACCTGGCGGACCGAACGCTCGGCTCCGAGGACGGGCTCACCATCCTCGTCGAGGAGGGGACGGCCATCGGCGTCGACCTGGGGAACGCCGGCTTTCCTGAAGTACTTCGACACCATGATGTCGGCTGCGACCTGAGACCACGAGGCGGGAACTTCGGCGTCCTCCATCTCGAAGACGATCGACCCGTCCGGGTTGATGATGCGCGAATCCCGTCGGACCCACTCCACGGTGGAGAACGGATCTACTCCGGCGGTCGTGAACCGCCGATCGATCGTGAGTCCTTCGGTCATTGCTCCTCCTCAACCGGCGTCACAGCCGGGAACTGATATCCACAAAATTGTCCACACCCACTACATATTGGGGCTGGGAAGGGTCGCACCCCCCATATGTAGCGCGGTTGCATGAGTGTAATTACACCGATGCCGTTCGTCAAACTTCATGCCTGAGGGCCGCGAAACCGGTCTGAAAGGCCATCTCTCGGAGCCGTTCTGCAGTTCTAGAACACTTCAGAGGCAACGACAAGCCAGATCGGTGGGAGCTTTTCGCGGAAGATCCGATTGTTTTCGCGAAGCGTCGCTCACTCCTCCGGGACGGCGCGATTCGCTCGCTCGGTGAGCGTTCCGGCGACTTCGGCGATGTCGGCGGGACACGTCGTCGATGCCTTCCAGTAGCACCATCCGGTCGGCACGAAGAAGATCTGGAACACCGAGAGGCCCAACGCCCAGTTGAACGGCGGCGGAACGGACCGCTCGATCGCGGTGGCCGCCGCGGCGGTGAGCATCGTTCCCGTCGAACGTCCGATCCCGTTGACGAAGTTGCCGAGGCCGAACACCGTCCCGCGGTGTTCGGGGAGATTCACGTCGGAGATCAGGGCGAACCAGTTCGGGGAGTCGGCGGACGTGAGGGCGATGGCGACGATCGCGGTGAGGAACGAGAGCGCCGCCCACGGATTGGTCACAACGCTGCGGAGGACCTCACCGGCGAGGGCGACGGTACCCGCTCCGTCGGTGACGTCGAGACCCCTCAGGGGCACCCAGAAGAAGATCAGGAACACGGGGATCGCTCCGAGGATGCCGGCGGCACTGAGCAACGCCCGGCCCCGCGGCGTGCGGCGCTGGAGTCGATCCCCGAGGTGTCCGAAGAGGATCGAGAACAGCGCTCCGACGGTGAAGATGGCGGCGAACAGCCCTCCGACCCGGGTCCCCGTAGCGTCGCTGTAACCCTCGGCGATGACCTTCTGCTGGTAGAGCAGCGGAACCCAGATGAGCGACCCGTATGCAACCTGCGCCGTCAGTCCCTGAAGGATCAGCCACAGGTTGGTTCGTCTGCGGAACAGGACGGGGAGCTGCGACCGGTCGATGCGGTACTCGTAGTCGCCGCCGGAGGCGTACAGCTCGGCGAGTTGCGGCTCGCGGAAGCCGCGCGGAGCCTCGTACGTCGTGAGGTAGAGCAACGCGAAGGCGAAACCCGCGACTGCGATCACGACGAGCGGAATACGGAAGCTGGTCGCTCCCAACTGGGAGGCGAGGAGGCCTCCGACGAGTACCCCGATGCCCTGTGACAGGCCCCAGAAGCTCATCGCGAGACCGCGTCTGCGGGGGCCGACGAAGTCCGAGATGACGGAGAAGCCGACCGAGGCGATCGATCCGAGACCGACGGCCACGAGCATCTGCCACGCCGCGAGCACCCAGAAGCTCGTCGCGGTAGCGGAGATCAAAGAGCCGCCGGCCCAGATGATGGTGCCCCAGAAGAGCAGCGGCTTCCGGGTCCGGGAGTCACCTGCGTACCCCCATGCGACGGCGGTGAGCGCCGTGACGAAGATCGTCGCACCCGTGAGCGCCCCGATCGCTCCCGCCGACGTGTCGAGTGCGTCGGAGATCGGCAGGACCATCGAGGGGATCATCGCCAGCGCGGCGTTGTCGAGCGATGCCAGCACGACGAACACGACGATCGTGTAGACGACGTGGCTCTGGTTACCCCACCAGCGGGAGCGGGCGCGTTGCATCGAGGCCATTGTGCCCGGCTCCCGTGCGTGTGCGGCTACTCAGAGTCCGGGGCGTCGTCGCTCTCACCGGTTGCGGGGTCCGCCTGAGCCGTGGGTGCCGTCTGGACGGCAGGGGCAGGGGCCGGCCCGGGTCCCTTCCCGAAGGGCGCCCACGCGGCCATGATCAGACCGAGAAGGATTCCGAGGAGGGGAAGGATCCACAACCAGTCGCTGCTGAGCGGAATGACTCCGTACAGGAACAGTGTGACTCCGAGGAAGAGCCCGAAGAGGAAACCCATCGTGACTCCGAGGATCGGATGCCCTTTCACGATGCCACCCCCTTCTTCGATCCGGCGGCGAGGACGCCCGCTCCGAACACGACGGTGCCTGCCGCTGCGATGAGTGCCGCCGGGCCGGGCTCTCCGTCGAGTTGGACGGTCACGATGACCTCGCAATCGATGTCTCCCTGACGGTGCGTGCCGGTGAGCTGGAACTCGCCCGTTCCCGCGGGAACCCAGCTCGGGATGTCGTACGTGTAGGTACCGTCGGCCATCACCTGCGTCGACTCACCGCCCCAGGTCGCGACCTTCCAGCTCGATCGGGGAAGCTGTAGCGTGAGCCCGCCCTCGAAGACGACGGGGCTGTCGAACGGCTGGGCATCGGGGGCGAGAGCCCCTGAATAGGCGACCGTCTCTTTCCTCGGCACCAGGAAGACGTCCGACCTGGGTCGATCGGCGTCGAGCGTCGTGTCCGACGTCTTGGATGGGAACTCGGCCGACCCGACACACGTGCCCCGTGTGACCTCGGCGCCGGCCGGTGCGGCCAGAAGGAGCGCCAGCAGCGTTCCGAGCATCAGCACCGTGAGCGTCGTTGCCGTGCCCGTTCGGAAGCGTTTCGACATAGTCCCCCTTTCAAGCGGGATCACTTCACTATCACTCTACGGAACGCGCCGGCGGGATGGGAGTAATCTCGATGACCATGTCCGGAGCGCAATCGGCCGTGTGGCGGCCCGACGAGGAAGTGATCGAGCACGCGAACCTGACCGAGGTGATGAACGATCTGGGTTTCGCGTCGTACGACGAGCTGTTCCGCTGGTCGGTCGAGTCGCGGCCGGAGTTCTGGGAGATGGTCTGCGCGCGCCTCGGCGTCGTGTTCTCCGAGCAGCCGACCGCCGTTTTCGCCGGGACCGCGATCGATCCTGCGTGGTGTCCCGGTGCACGGATGAACATCGTCGAGTCGTGTTTCACCGCTCCGGAGGATCGGGTCGCCGTCATCCACCGTCGCGACGGAGTGAACCGGACCGTGACGTACGGCGAACTGCGACGCGACGTCGACCGCTTCGCTCACGGCCTCGCAGGCCGGGGGATCGGGCCCGGCGATCGGGTGGCGATCGCCATGCCGATGACCATCGAGTCGGTGATCGCCTACCTCGGGATCGTGGAAACCGGGGCGGCCGTCGTGTCGATCGCCGACTCCTTCGCACCCCACGAGATCGCCCGGCGATTCGAGATGACCGGGCCCGCGCTCGTGGTGACCCAGGACGTGTTCCGTCGAGCGGGTCGGACCCACCCCATGTACGAGAAGGTCGTCGAGGCGGGCGCAGGGCGATGCGTCGTCGTGGAGACGGGAGCCGGGATCCCGTTGCGCGGCCCGGATGTCGCCTGGGGCGACTTCTCCGGCGCGGCCGAGCCGTTCGCTCCGGTTCCCGTCGAGCCGGACGCGCACATGAACATCCTCTTCTCCTCCGGAACGACCGGTGAGCCGAAGGGCATCCCCTGGACGCATCTGACACCGGTCAAGTGCGCCATGGACGGGCACTTTCACCACGACGTCCATCCGGACGACGTCGTCGCGTGGCCGACGAATCTCGGGTGGATGCTCGGACCATGGCTCATCTACACGTCGCTCATCAACGGTGCGGCGATGGCGCTCTACGACGACGTCCCGACGACGAGAGGCTTCGTCGAATTCGTGCGCGACGCCGGTGTCACGATCCTCGGGTTCGTCCCGTCGATCGTCGCCGCATGGAGATCCACCGGGGCACTCGATGAAACCGACTGGCCGAAGGTCCGGGTCATGTCGTCCTCCGGTGAGGCGTCGGTGCCCGACGACTACGCCTGGCTCATGAGGACCGTCGGGCACGCTCCCGTCATCGAGTACTGCGGGGGAACCGAGATCGGCGGCGGCTACATCATCGGGACGGTCCTCGACGACGCGGTGCCCGCCACGTTCACCACGCCGACGCTCGGGCTGGACATCCGGCTGCTCGACGAGGACGGCGAAGCCGCCGACGAGGGGGAAGTGTTCGTCGTGCCGCCGTCGATCGGGCTCTCGAAGGAGTTGCTGAACCGCGACCACGATTCCGTCTACTACGACGGTGTTCCCGCCTGCGATGTTCCGCTTCGGCGCCACGGCGATCACATGGAGCGGCTCCCGGGGGGGCGGTATCGGGCGCTCGGCCGTGTCGACGACACGATGAACCTCGGCGGGATCAAGGTTTCCTCCGCCGAGCTCGAGCGTGCGATCGCCGGCGTCGAGGGTGTGTCGGAGGTGGCGGCCGTTGCCGTCGCCCCGCCGGGTGGAGGCCCGAGCCGTCTCGTCGTGTACTGTGTTCCCGCCGCCGGTGTTCTGCCGGATACGGCGCGGTGGAAGGACGAGATGCAGAAAGCGATCCGATCGGAGCTCAATCCGCTCTTCCGGATCGACGACGTGATCGCCATCCCGGAACTTCCGCGCACGGCTTCGGCGAAGGTGATGAGGCGTGCCCTGAGGGAGCGGTACCGGTGAAACCGATCGTCGTGTTGCGCAACGAGTCGGACGCTCCCGCCGGATACCTCGGCGACGCGCTGGACCGACGGGGGTGCGCCCGGCGGACGGTTCGGCTCGACGCCGGCGACCCGTTGCCGCTCTGTGAAGACGTGGCCGGCGTGGCCGTCCTCGGTGGAGCGATGGGTGCCTACGACGAGGAAGGGTTCCCGTTCCTCGCGGGCGAGAAGCGCTTCCTCGCAGAGTGCACCGAGCGGGGGATCCCGGTACTCGGGATCTGCCTCGGGTGCCAGCTGCTCGCCGACGCACTCGGCGGGAGTGCCTATCTCGCCGAATCGGCCGAGGTCGTGTTCGAGCCGGTGGAGCCGACCGCAGCCGGCCTGGCCGTCCCCGTGGTTGCGGCGATGGAGGGGCGCAGGGTCATCCGCTTCCATCAAGACACGTTCGACCTTCCTCCCGGAGCGGAACTGCTCGCAACCGGCGGTGGATTCATCCAGGCGTTCGGCGTGGGGTCGTCGATCGGGATCCAACCGCACCCGGAGGTCACGCCGGCTCTGCTCTCGATGCGGTTCGGTCACGACAGCGCCCGCGAGCTCGCCTTCAGGG
>JAOZRW010000088.1 GCA_029939995.1 Acidimicrobiia bacterium
GCATCGAGACCATGGCGAAACGAGAATGGGAACCGTGATCGCTGGCACGGCGAGTCCGATGCGAACGGAAACCGACGATGTCGAGGTCGGCTCGTTGCGTATCGGGGTAGCCGGGTCGCTGGAGCGCAGATCCGCAGATCTGATGTCGTCGACATGTGACGCCCTCTGGGGTTTCGGTTGTGTGGGGTCCGTGTCGGTGGAGCCTCCTGGACGTGTTATCGGAAAACTGATATTGTTATCGGAAAACCGATAGGAGGTGTGATGGACTGGGAGAATCCCCTGCGGTCGATCACCCCGACGGTGGACGCCGATGTGCTCAAGGTCCTGGCGGGTACGCACACCTCGGTCACCGGGAACCAGTTGGCGCGGCTCGCCGGCCGATCGTATGCCCAGGTCTCGTCCGTCGTCCGACGGCAGACGGAGGAAGGCATCGTCCAGGTCGAGCAGCACGGACGCACATTCTCATACCGTTTCAACCGGGACCATGCTCTGGCGGCCGGCTTGCTCGACGTCTTCTCTGCCCCTTCCCGGATCGAACACGAGGTCGGCGATCTCGTCGGTGCGTGGGATGTGCCGCCCGACACGGTCGCGATCTTCGGATCGGCGGCTCGCCGTGAAGCGACCCGGGAGAGCGACGTCGATCTTCTTGTGATTCGTCTCGATGACGTGGATCCGCACGACGATGTGTGGCGTGCCCAACTTGCCGGTCTGGTCGACTTCGTCGAGGGCCGATCCGGCAATCGCGTCCAGCTGCTCGAGATTTCACAGTCCGAATTGGCGGAAGCGGTCGAGTCGGGCCAGCCGTTGATCGGGTCGCTTCGGAGTGACGCCCGCACGCTTGCGGGCGAGGACCTACGTCTCGGTCTCGCCGAAACAGCCAGATAGCTCACGGGGTGCTGAGGCCGATACCCCTAGACACGGCCAAGGCATCAAGTTATCTTGACAGTATGGATCCCGTGATTCTGGACAGTGCCCGCAAGCACGGGATCGAAGACGAGGACATGTTGCATGCGTATCGGAATCCGATCCGAGTGTTCGGCCTCGGCGACGTTGTGATGCTCATCGGTGCAGATCAGCGCGGACCGTTGCTCGAGATCGGTGTCGCCGAGGGCGAAGGGGTGGTCTTCGTTATTCATGCATGCGTGCGAGATCGAAGTTCGTGAGGTGAGCGTTGTGCCCAGATCAATCCAAGACATACTCGATCACGGCGATGACCTGGCGAGACGATTCGAGGAGTATGAACCCGATGAGGCCGACGAGCGTCCCGTCGAGGAGTATCTCCTTGAGCGAGCCGCCGTGGATCGTGCCCGAAGCGAACGGCAGATCGTCGATGCGATCGCTCGGGCCCGCGCATCCGGGATTCCCTGGAGTACGATCGGGCGCATCCTCGGGACGTCGGCCCAGGCAGCCCAACAACGTTACGGCGACGTGATCGAGAAAGTGTGACCTCGACTTATCCGGTCCGGGCCCGACGGTGTAGCGCGGATCGATCGCCGACGAGACCGGCTCGGAAGCGACCGCTGCGACTGGAAACGCTGTTCTCGCCGGCATCGCCGCCGCCGATGCGATCTGTTGCGCTGCGGTCGGGAAGCGATACCGCGGAGCCGACCATCGGGAGGCAGCCGAGTACCTCGAGAGTGTCACCGGTGATCGAAAGCTCGGCCGGGCGCTCCGGGATCTGGCCGACTACAAGGACGGGGCCCACTACGGGCTGTCCCATGTGAAGACGCAGCGAGCGAAAGCGGCGATCCGGAGGGCAGAGATCCTGGTGCGCTCCGCTCGCGACCGTGTGTGAACCGGCGCTATTCAGTGTCGCAGGCGGAGCCCATCGCGATCTGTCACGGGCTCCACTCTCGTTGTCTCATGGTCTCGATGACGAGCTTGGGTGCGATGTGGGAGAGGTAGGTGTCGGTGGTCGCCAACGAAGCGTGGCCGAGCTGCCGTTGGATAATCGGCATCGGGACGCCTTCCATCATCAACTCGTAGGCGTGGGTATGGCGGAACCCGTGCGGATGCACACGCTTGTCGATCCCGGCACGACGCGCGAGCGTGCTCAGCATCTCCCGGAGCGCGTTCCCGGTCAGCGGCTTCCCCTGCAGCGAGCAGAACAGGGGAGCGCCCGCAGGCGGGTCGAGGGTTCGGCGTCGTTCCATCCAGGCTTCGATGTGCGGGTTGGCGCCGGGGTCGATGCCGACGGTGCGGAGCCGGTCACCCTTGCCGTGGAGGACGGTGACCGCTCCGATCTCGAGGTTGATGTCCTTGGGTCTTAGGGCGAGGGCCTCGCTGATGCGCAGTCCGGTGCGGTACAGCAGGACGATGAGAGAGCGGTGCCGGATCCCGTAGCTCGTTGTCGTCGAGCACTGTGCCGCGACTGCCCGGACCTCGTCGGGGGTGAGGATCTCAACGGGGTAGGTCTTGCCTTTGGTGGCCGGGGTTCTGCCTCGGTGGTATCCGAGGTCCGTGACACGGGCCATCGCAACACCGTATGGCACAGGTACCGCCGGTTCTAGACCTGTGGTGCAGGACGCGGTGCAAGCAGTGTCGGCTGATTGCGGGCGTCGGCGACGACCCCACTGTCTCCCAGATCGATCCCGGGATGATCCATCCGTTTGGACTCGTTTTCTCTTCGGAGGACTCCAGCGCAGGTGATGGTCCGGAGAAGTCCTGCGTTCGACCGTTCGGTTGCAGACCGATGTGCGACAATGGTGGAGAACAGGAGAGCCGTTCGCATGACCACCGTTCGACAGATCGACGAAACGCCGAGCCTCGAGATGCTCCGTCGACGCCGGTCCGAGATCCTCGAGGTCGTGCGTCGGCACGGGGCGTCGAATCTGAGAGTCTACGGCTCGGTCGCTCGCGGGACGGCGGGACCCGGGAGCGACATCGATCTGCTCGTCGACATGGAGGAGGGGAGCAGCCTGCTGGATCTGGCGGCTCTTCACCTCGAACTCGAGGATCTCGTCGGGTTCCCGGTCGAGATCGCGACGGATGTGAAGCCCCGACTCCGCGACCGGGTTTCCGACGAGGCGGTCCTGCTGTGAATCGCGATCGAGACTTCATGCTCGACATGATCGAGTTGATCGAGACCATCGATCGGCACCGCCCGGAGTCTGAGGAAGCCTTCGTCGGAGACGAGGTATTGATGACCGCCGTGATTCATTGGATACAGACGATCGGTGAAGCGGCCAACGCCATCTCGAATGACACGCGGGAACGACATCCCGAGATTCCGTGGCGCCAGGTCGTCGACATGCGGAATCTGCTCGCCCACGGCTATCGGTACGTGGATCCGTCGATCGTGTGGCAGGTCGTGGTGCGAGACCTCCCCGAACTGGAGGCCCGTACTCGCGCCATCGTTGCTGGGATGTCGGACGGGCAGTGACGCCATGCGTCGGTGTTTCCGGGCACAGTTCCTGCCCGGCGGCCCATAGGTCGTGGCGCTGAGTCGTCTCACTCTCTTGTCCCTGTGAGGTTGCCGGGTGCCGGCCTCGGGGCTGTGCGCCGAAGGTCTGGTCATCACTGTGTCGGTGCAATACGGTGTCGCGATGGTCGACGATGCCTGGGTTGCGAACTTCCGGCTCGGTGCCGCATCCCGGCGGGGAAAGACCTACCCCGTTGAGATCCTCACCCCCGACGAGGTTCGGGCACTGGCTGCGCAGTGTTCGACGACCACGAGCTACGGGATTCGC
>JAOZRW010000203.1 GCA_029939995.1 Acidimicrobiia bacterium
GGGGCAGTCCTACGTAGCCCAGGCCGATAATGGTTATGTTGTAGTTTTTCATTTTGAAGCTATTACGCAGAGTTGCGCGAAGAACCGCGAAGGTACGCAGAGAAATATTTTTGCGGGATTCTGCGAAACCTCTGTGGTGCTTTGCGTAACAATATTTATTATTATTTTAATTCTTTGAAGCTATTACGCAGAGTTGCGCGAAGAACCGCGAAGGTACGCAGAGAAATATTTTTGCGGGATTCTGCGAAACCTCTGTGGTGCTTTGCGTAACAATATTTATTATTATTTTAATTCTTTGAAGCTATTACGCGAAGTTGCGCGGAGAACCGCTAAGGTTCGCTGAGAAAAATCTTTGCAGAGCTCTGCGTAACAGCTATTTATTGTTTTTTAATTCTTTATAAACTATTACGCGAAGTTGCGCGGAGAACCGCTGAGGTTCGCTGAGAAAAATCTTTGCGGAGCTCTGCGTATCCTTTGCGAAGCTTTGCGTAACAACATTTTTTTATAGATTATGAACAAATCTTCTAATCCCTTTTTTTAATAATTGCACATTAAAATTAATAAGCAGACCGAGTTTATAATCACCTAATTTCAAATATGTCAGAATTTGTGCTTCATGTACATCGATGATTGTATCAACGGTTTTTATTTCTATTACTACTTTATCTTCAACCAGTAAATCAATACGATATCCATGATCCATTTTCACTTCTTTATAAATGATCGGCATGGGCTTTTCTTTTTCGACCTTTAATCCGCTTTCAATTAACTCGTAATACAGACATTCCTGATAAGCTGATTCCAAAAGGCCCGGACCTAGTGATTTATGTACTTCAATAGCTTTACCTATAATAATGTTTGATATTTCGTTTTCGTGCATTTGTAATGAAATGATTAGTTTTTTACTATTACGCGAAGGTGCGCGGAGAACCGCTAAGGTACGCTGAGAAAAATCTTTACGGGGCTCTGCGTAACAACCTTCATCAAATCGGAAAGATCTTCTTTTCCGACAGGTATTCCAGTATCTTTTCCACAGCCGTGTCTT
>JAOZRW010000046.1:0-12057 GCA_029939995.1 Acidimicrobiia bacterium
GCGATCATCGAGATCGTGGTGGTCTTCCCCGCTCCATTGGGGCCGAGCAGCCCGTAGGTCTCGCCGACCTCGATCGCGAACCCGACGTCGTCCACGGCTACGAGATCTCCGTAGACCTTCCGCAGGTGGGCGCATTCGAGCACCGGATCGGCCACGATCCCCTCTCCCTGTGACGACCAACGCGATGTTACTCGACGTCCGGGGCGCCCGTCAGGAAGCGTTCGAGGATGGAGAAGACGATACCGAGGTTCTCGATCGGCACCGACTCGGATCGCTGATGGGCCTGGGCGACCTCACCGGGTCCGTAGTTGACGGCGGGGATCCCCCGGCCCGTGAGCCGGGCGACGTCCGTCCACCCCTGCTTCGCGGTCCTCGCTCCGCCGACGAGATCCTCGAGCCTCGCCAGGTGGGCGTTTCCTTCGGGGATCGTTCCGGCCGCCGCGGCGTCGGTGATTACGACCTCGTCGGCGGCTGATGCGACGTCGCGCAGCCGTGCTTCGGCTTCCTCGAGGTCGTAGATCGGCGGGAACCGGTAGTTGAGGTTCAGTGTGAATCGCGACGGCAGCACGTTGTTGGCGATGCCGCCTGATGCCCTCGTCACGGAGAAGACTTCCAGGTACTCGAGGCCGGCGATCGCCACGGGCTCCGGTCGCCGCGCGTGCATCGCGGCGAGCCAGTCCCCCGCCTTCGTGACGGCGTTCTCGCCGAGCCACGGCCGGGCGCTATGCGCCGCGTGCCCGGTGAACACGATGTCCGCGTTCATGGCGCCGTTGCAGCCGAGTTCGAGATTCAGGTCGGTCGGCTCGAGCACGATCGAGAAGTCTGCGTCGGCGAGCCACGGCACCGCGTCGAGCACGTCTTCGAGGCCGTTGTCGGCCATCGGCCCTTCTTCCTTGTCGTAGAAGACGCCGGTCAGGTCGTACGGCCCGTCGAGGATCGCCTCGTCTTCGAGGAGGTGCAGCATCACGGCGAGCCCGGCCTTCATGTCGGAGGCGCCGAGCCCATAGACGCGTTCGCCGTGGATGCTCGCCGCACCGTTGTCCTGCTCGGGCACGGTGTCGGTGTGGCCGTAGAGGACGATCAGCGGCTTGCCGGTCGGCTCACCGACCACGAGGGCGTTCCCGAGGCGTCGTTGCGGCCGCGTTCCGGCGAGCCGGAACTCGATCGCCGTGGTGATCGCTTCCTCGTTCCCGATGACCGACGGGATGTTGATGAGTTCGACGAGCGTGTCGGTGAGGCTCACACTTCCACCCCGAAGGTCCTCAGCGCGTCGTTGAGCGATGTCTTGCGGTCGGTCGATTCGGACCGGTATCCGATGAGGAGCGGGGCCTGGAGGTGGTAGACGCCTGCGGGGAACTCCTTGGCGCGTGCGCCGGGGACGATGACGGCGTTCGCGGGGACCCGACCGCGGATCTCGACCGGTTCGTCTCCGGTCACGTCGATAATCGGGATCGACGCCGAGAGCGTCGTGTTCGCTCCGAGGACGGCGCCGGCTTCGACGACGACGCCTTCGACCACGATGGATCGGCTTCCGATGAACGCTCCGTCCTCGATGATGACGGGGCGTGCGCCGGCAGGTTCGAGGACCCCGCCGATGCCGACCCCGCCGGAGAGGTGGACGTCTCTGCCGATCTGTGCGCACGAGCCGACGGTCGCCCAGGTGTCGACCATCGTGCCGGATCCGACGTACGCACCGATGTTCACATAGCCGGGCATCAGGACGACGCCGGGCTCGCAGAAGGCCCCGTAGCGGATGGTGCCCGGGGGGACGACGCGGATCCCGGCGGCGTGCAGACCGGTCTTGGTGGGGATCTTGTCGTGGTACTCGAAGGGCCCGGCGCCCATCGTTCGCACCTCGGTGATCCGGAAGTAGAGCATGATCGCTTCCTTGATCCAGGCGTTGACGACCCACTCCCCTTCGACCTTCTCGGCGACCCGGATCTCGCCGGCGTCGAGGGCGGCGATCGTGCGATGCACGGCCTCGGCCGCATCGGAGAGCAGGGAGAGGTCGGCGTATGCGGCTTCGATCAGTTCACGGTCACTCATGCCCCGGATACTACGCAACTACCTCCCGAACCCAGGGCTCGTAGGCGGACATAGGCGCGTTTCCGGCCCCGAGTTCAGAAAGCCCCGTCGAACCGTGGGCCAGATTGACGGTCAATTGCGCCTGCGAGCCCTGGGTTCGCAGGGGGGTTAGGCGAGGAGGGTGCGGAGGGTGTCGGCCGCGACGGCGCACTCTTCGACCGTCGGGACGAGCGCCAACCGGATGAACCCCTCGCCGCCGGGGCCGAAGAAGCGGCCGGGCGACACGACGATCCCCTCCTCGAGGAGCCGGTCGGTGAACGCCATATCGTCTTCGACGCGGATCCAGAGGTAGAGGCCCGCGTGGGAGCCGACCGTCTCGTAGCCGAGATCGTCGAACGCTCGCTTGAGGATGCGGCGCTTCTCCGAGAAGATGGCTCGACGCTCCGCGGCGTGGGCATCGTCGCTCCACGCCGCGATCGCGGCACCCTGCACGAACTCGGGCGAGGCCGTCCCCGTCGTGGATCGCAACGCCTTCAACGCCGCGATCGCCTCCGGGTCTCCGACGATCGCCCCGGACCGGTAGCCGGTCATGCCGGAACGCTTCGACAGGCTCAGGTACGTCAACACGCCCGGGCTTCCCTCACCCGCCACCTGGAGCGCCGACATGGGCCCGTCCGGGTAGACCTCGTCCTCGTAGATGTCGGAGTAGCACTCGTCGGAGAGCAGCAGTGCGTCGGCATCCACGGCCCGGACGTAGAGACCGGCGATGTCTTCGAGCGTGGCGACCGACCCGGCCGGGTTGTGCGGTGAGCACGTCCACACGAGACGGGAGCGATCCCACGCCTCGGCGGGGATCTGCTCCGCCCGGAGAACGAAATCCCCGGAGAGCTCGATCGGGTACACGGCCGCCCCGGCGAACAGCGATCCTCGTTCGTAGACCGGATATCCGGGCGTTGGGTAGACGACGGCGTCACCCGCCTCGCGGTCGATGAACGCGAAGGGCGTGTTGAAGATGGCTTCCTTCGCACCGCTCGTCGGGATCACCTGTGTCGCGGGATTGACCGTCACGCCGAACCGGCGGCCGACGTAGGCGGCGATCGCCTCGCGAAGTTCGAGAAGGCCGGCAGCGGTCGGATACTGGGACACTTCCGGGACCGAGGAGCGAAGCGCCTCGGTGATGAACGGCGGCGTCGGCTCTCGGGGGTCGCCGATCGAGAAGTCGACGACGGGGAGCCCGGCGTCGCGCCGGTCCCTGGCTCGCATCTGGATCCGGGCGATCGGGTAGTCGCCGAGCTGGGTGAAGACGGGGTTGAGACGCATGAGGCCAGTCTTGACCGTCACCGATCGGTCCGCAAGTCCCCCGACCGGTTCCGACGTGGATTCTTCCTGCTCGAAGAACCGCCGATGGGCCTTTCCGGACTCTGGTCCCTAACCTGAGCGTTCCGGGTCCGGTAGAGCGAAGGAGATCACATGGCCGAGGACTACGTCTACGACCCGCGAACCGTGAAGCCCGTTCTCGCCGGTCTCGCCGCCGGCTCGGTCGGGGCGATCGCCGCAGCGCTCCTCGCACTCCCGCTGGACAGCCCCAACGAAACGGCCGCGAACCCGATCACGATCACGGTCCTCGCTCTCGCGATCGGTGCGCTCTCGGGTGTCCTCTGGCGGCACGTGCGGGCCCAGAACAGCGGGTCGAAGATCTTCGCGTGGTCGATCGGCGGCGGTCTGCTGATCGTGCTCTCGGCGCTGGCGGTCATCGAGTGGCTCGCCGGCGGCGGATGGTTCCAGTACGCCGGCCTCGTGGTCGGAGTGATCTTCCTCTCCGTCGGGCTGCTCACTCCGGTCATCTCCCGCGCCGTCGGTCCCGCGTGGGCGGCGTTGATCCCCGTCGTCCTCGCCGTCGTCGTCGCCTTCGGCCTGTACGTCGGCTAGCAGAACCTGGCCTCGTGATTCGCTGCAGCCGGCCCGGTGCTCAGCGCTCGATCGACGACGGGCCCTCTGAGAGGAGCCGCTCGAAGCCCTCCTCGTCGAGAACCGGGATCCCGAGCTCTCTCGCTTTCGCGAGCTTCGACCCCGGCGAGGCTCCTGCGATCACCGCGGTGGTCTTGCGCGACACGGACCCGGTCACCTTGCCGCCCCGTTCCTCGACCGCCGCCTTCGCCTCGGACCGTGAATAGCCGTCGAGACTGCCCGTGATGACGACCGACACACCGTCGAGGAGGTCGCTCGACTCGTCCTGCGTGACGGGGTCTGCCATCCGGACTCCGGCGGCACGGAGCTTGTCGATGAGACGGCGATTCTCGTCTGCGGCGAACCACGACACGACCGAGCCGGCGATCTCGGGGCCGATTCCGTCGATGGCGCTGATGTCCTCTTCGTCTGCCTCCATGAGGGCGTCGATGCTTCCGAAGCGGCGGGCCAGGGTCCGGGCGATCGTTCCACCAACGTGGTCGATGCCGAGACCGGTAATCAGCCGGGCCAACTCGCGGTCCTTCGCATCGTCGATGGCGGCCAGCAGGTTGGAGACCGATGTCTCTCCCCACCCTTCGCGCCCGAGCAGGTCTTCCGGTTTCAACGTGAACACGTCGGCGGGATCGTGGATGAGCCCTTCGGAGAGCAGCAGGTCGACGGTCTTGTATCCGAGGCCTTCGATGTCCATCGCTCCCCGCCCGGCGAAGTGAGCGAGGTACTCGCGGAGCCGGCTCGGACACGCGTAGCCGCCCGTGCACTTGGCCTTCGTCTCCCCCTCCGGAACGACGATCGGGCTTCCGCAGAACGGGCACGTCTCCGGCATGTGCCACTCGGGCAGACCGGGAGGCCGCTTCGACAGGACCGGGCCGACGATTTCCGGGATCACGTCGCCGGCGCGACGGACGATGACCGTATCCCCCGGGCGGACGTTCCTCCGGTGCAGGTCGCTCTCGTTGTGGAGCGTCGTGTGCGTGACCGTGGCTCCGCCGACGAAGACCGGTTCGAGCACCGCATACGGCGTGACGGCACCGGTCCGGCCCACGTTGATCTTGATGTCGAGGAGCTTGGTCGTCTTCTCCTCAGGCGGGAGCTTGTAGGCGATGGCCCAACGGGGGCTCTTCGCCGTGAAACCGAGAGCGTCCTGATCGGCGAGCGAGTCGACCTTGATCACGATCCCGTCGGTCTCGTAGTCGCGATCGTGCCGTGACGCCTCTGCCCCCCGAACGTACTCTTCGACCTCCTCGATCGTGGCGACGGTGCGGTTCTCCGGGTTCACCGGGAGCCCCATCTCGGCGAGCCACGACATGCGCTCCGTGTGCGTCTCCAGCGACGGCCCGCCCTCGATGTAGCCGATCTGGTAGGCCCAGAGGGAGAGATTCCTCGTGGCGGTGACGGCGGGGTCCTTCTGCCGGACGGATCCGGCGGCCGTGTTGCGCGGATTCACGTACGGTGGCTTCCCCTCGGCGGCCTGCCGCTCGTTCAGCTCCTCGAACGCCGAAACCGGCATGTAGATCTCCCCGCGCACCTCGAAGACCGGCGGCGGGTCGCCCTGCAGCACATGGGGGATGTCGCGGATCGTCCGCACGTTCGCGGTGATGTCCTCACCCGTGACGCCGTCACCCCGTGTCGCTGCGCGGATCAGGTGACCGGCCTCGTAGGTGAGGGAGATGGCCAGCCCGTCGATCTTCAACTCGCATGCGTACCCGGACGGGTCGTGATCGAGGAGCCGGACGACGCGGTCCCGCCAGGCCTCGAGTTCTTCGAAGCTCTCGACGTTGTCGAGCGAGAACATCCGTTCACGATGGGTGACGGGGGCGAACGCCTCGGAGATCGGCGCGCCGATCTGCTGTGTCGGGGAGTCCGGGGTGACGAGCTCGGGATGCTCGGACTCGATCGCCTGCAGTTCTCTGAGGAGATCGTCGTACTCGCCGTCGGAGATCTCCGGGGTGTCGAGGACGTAGTAGAGGTAGCTGTGGTGCCGGAGGAGCGATCGAAGCTCGGCGGCGCGGGCGGCGGGATCATCCATCGAGAGCCTCCACGACCTCTCGCAGCCGCTCCATGACGGTCTCCGCTCCGCCGACGGTCGTGCCGGCGAGCCCGCAGGCCGGTGTCGCCATCGACGAGGCCGTCAACATGTCTGCCGGTGCTCCTTCGAGAACGAGTCGGGTCACGGCCGTACCGTACCGGGAACGGACCCGGTCGAGGTCGATGGGGTTCGGGTCGGTCGGCACCATGCCCCACATGATGCCCGTCCCCTGTGACACTTTCTCGGCGATCACGTCGGCAGCGGAGAGGAACCCGTCGCCCAACGCCGTCAGATCCCAGGAGAGCCACGCCGGTTCGAGCTCGGCCACCATCCCCCACTCCGTGTCGGCGCACACGTGGATCCCGATGGGGATCGGCACCGCAGCCATCACACCCGCCATGGCCTCTGCGGCCGCTTCGATCGGGATCGGTCCGGCCGGACGGCCCGGTGCGTACATCACCAGAGCGGGTTCGTCCATCACGGCGATGATCTCGATGCCCGGCCGGACGCGGCGGATCTCGTCGACGTGGGCGTGGAGGCGTTCGCCGAGGCCGGCGACGACGCACTCCCAGATCCCCTCGGGCGGGCATCCCGCTGCGAGCAGGCCGAGCGTGAGCGTGACGGGGCCGGTGAACTGTGTCTTGACCAGGTCACCGTCGAGCGTCTGCAGCATCGCCGCCATCCCGCCGAACGCCTCGGCGCGCGACGACGGCGGTGCGCCCCATCGCAGGCCGATGCCGTCGTCGACGCCACCCGCCCCGCAGAGGCCGTCGCCCCATTGCCGGAGCATCCCCTCCGACGGGTGCCGGTTCGGGAGTTGCGGAAGATACGGCACGTCGGTGGTGGCACGGACGAAGGCGGCCGCGTCGGCTGCGTCGGTGTGCGGGAGGCTGCCGATGCCGGTGATCCTCACGACCGGATCACCTCCTCGATCGTGCCGCCGCCGAGGACCCGCTCGCTGTCGTAGAACACGGCGGCTTGGCCGGGTGCCGGTGCCGGCTGGGGATCGGCGAACCGCACCTCCCACCGATCTCCGGCCCGCTGGAGCGTCGCCGGGATCGCCGTTGAGCGGTAGCGAACCTTGACAGTGACGTCGGGCTGCAGTGGCGGCGAACCGGCGATGAACGAGACGTCGCCGACGAGACAGCCGTCGGAGAGGAGTTCCTCGCGGGTGCCGACCGCGACCTTGCGTTCCGCGGGGTCGATGTCGATCACGTATCGGGCCTCACCAACGGCGATCCCGAGCCCCCGGCGCTGACCGATCGTGAAGCCGGTGACGCCGCCGTGCTCACCGAGGACCTCGCCGGCCGAGTCGACGACGGGACCGGGAAGCGCCGTCTCGGGGAACCGTTCGGCGAGGAAGTCGCGGTAGTCGCCGGAGGTCACGAAACAGATGTCCTGGCTGTCCGGCTTCGATGCGGTCCGCAGACCCATCGCTGCGGCTCTGCGCCGGACTTCGGTTTTCGTCATCTCCCCGACGGGGAGCCTGATCTTCGACAGATCCTCCTGGCCGAGCATGTGCAGCACGTACGACTGGTCCTTCGTCCCGTCGACCGCGGTGCGCAGGTGCCAACCGGTGTCGTCGCGCTCCACCCGGGCGTGGTGGCCGGTGACCAGCACATCGGCGTCGAACGCGGCCGTCCGCTCGAGCAGCGCCGTGAAGCGAACCTTGCGATTGCATTCGATGCAAGGGTTCGGGGTTCGCCCGGCGAGATACGCGGCGCCGAAAGGTTCGACGACGGCGGCGGTGAACTCGTCGACGTAGTCGAGCACGTAGTACGGGATATCGAGTTGGGCGGCGACCCGCCGGGCGTCTTCGGCGTCGGAGACCGTGCAGCATCCGGCGGTTGGCATCGCTCCGCCCGGCCCCACCCACTGTTTGAGCGTGACACCGATCACGTCGTAGCCCTGTTCGATCATGAGTGCCGCCGCCACCGAGGAGTCGACCCCGCCCGACATCGCGACGAGCGCCCTCACGACAGCTCCCCGGCGACATCGGCGACGATCCGGGCGGCTTCGGCTCCGAAGGCGACGTCGTCGTCTCTCCCGAAGCTGAACCGGACCGATTCTGCGGCGGCATCCGGTGCGACGCCCATCGCGGCGAGAACGTGGCTCGTGGCGATGGCGCCGCTGTGGCATGCAGCGCCGGCCGCGGCGGCGACACCGGCCAGGTCGAGGCGGACGAGCAGCGTCTCCGCCCGGATGCCGGGGAACCGGACATGCGAGTGCGAGACCAGTCGATCGGCTTCACCCGCTGTGACCTCGATCGGGATCCGGGATCCGAGATCGTGTTCGAACCGGTCTCTCGCCGCTCCGACCCGGGCGGCGTACCGGTCCCGTTCCGCGACGGTTGCTTCCACGGCGACGGCGAGCCCGACGATCCCCGCGACGTCGTGCGTCCCGGATCGTCTCCCGAGCTCCTGTCCCCCGCCGTGGATCACCGGTTCGAGCTCCGTGCCGTTGCGGACGAACAGGAACCCGATGCCTTTCGGCCCTCCGATCTTGTGACCGGAGACCGTGATGAGGTCGGGGCCGTCGTCCGACGCACGGATGGGGAGCGACGCGAAGGCTTGCACGGCATCGGTGTGGATCGTCACCGGCAAGCCGGCGGATCGGATCCGGCGGGTGACCTCCCCGATCGGCTGGATCACACCGGTCTCGTTGTTCGCCGTCATCACCGACACGATCGCGGTTCGGTCCGTCACCGCCGACACGACGTCTCCGGGATCGACCCTTCCGGAGGAATCGACGGGGACGATGACGATCTCGTGCCCGAGACGGCCCAGGAACCGGGCGGATTCGAGAACGGCGGCGTGCTCCACGGCGGTCGTGACGACGCCGCCGTTGCGCGCGAGGGCCGCTCCGACGACCGCCAGATTGTCGGACTCCGTTCCCCCACCGGTGAACACGATCTCCAGCGGCCGTGCCGCCCCGATCGCGGCGGCGATCCTCTCGCGTGCTTCCTCGATCGCGTTCTTCGCGATGCGTGCCGCGGCATGGATTCCCGACGGGTTCCCGAACCGCTCGGAGTGGTAGGGGGCCATCGCGGCGCGCACGTCGTCTCGCATCGGTGTGGTCGCAGCGTGGTCGAGGTAGGGCATCGGTATCAAGTTTGGCGCGATTCGCGTCGCTGCGACGACGCTTCAGCCGTTCTCCTCGAGGACCCCTTCGAGGAACGCCCCGAGCTCGCGTTCGTACCGGGCCCGGTCGATGTTCCAGAGGTCACCGTGACCGCCCTGCTCGAATCGGACGAGCCGGACCAGATCCGGTCGGGCGGCCGCGAACGCTTCCGTGATGGAGATGGGAACCACCGTGTCTCGCACCCCGTGCATCGCGAGGATCGGAACGTCGAACTGGCCGGCTCTCGCCACCTGGTCGAGTTCGCTCCACTCCATGTCGAACCGGAACCGTGCGAACTGCTGCCCCATCTCCCCGACGAGCCGTTCGAGCGGGCCGTCGCCGTAGTCGAGGGTGCCTTCGAGATCGAGAACGGGGGAATCGAAGATCACGCCGCGTACCTTCCCGACACGATCCGACTCGTGGAGGAACATCGAGACGATCTCGGCGCCGAGGTCGTGGCCGACGAGGACGTAGCCCTGAGCCCCTTCCCTGTCGGCGAGGCCGACCGCGGCATCGAGGTCTCTCCACTCCTCGAGCCCCCACGATCGCAGCCCGGTTGGGGACGGCGGAGCGCCGTCGTCGTTCCGGTACGTCACGACCAGCACGGGGAACCCGGCCTCCGCCAGAGCAGGGATCATCCGAAGCGCCTGCGTGCGCCGATCGGTGCCCTTCCCATGCACCACGATCACCCAGGTCGATCGGCGTCCGTCGATCAGCCAGGCCGGCAGCGGCCCCAACTCCCCCGGTGCCCGCACGGCGTTGTAGCCGAGGCCGAACGCGATGGTCGGGTTGCCGGGGTACGCATCGACGTCGACCCGCGCGGCCGAGCCGACGGTGAACTCCCCGACCATGGACGTCGCGGCCCACTCGGTGCCTTCTTCGCTCCTCCGGAGAAGGGAGGTGAGTTGCGCGTAGGTCCTCTCGTTCTCGAATCCCCAGATCCCGTCGCGGGGAGGCTCATCGACCGACGCCGTCACGAGCCGCGCCGGCGGTGTACGCGTCACCTCGACGTCGTACGGCCGGTCGTCCGCGACGGGGAGGAGGACGTTGGAGCGGATCTGGTTAGACGACAGCCAGGCCACGGCGAACAGTGCCAGCGCCACCACGCCGACGACGCCGAGTGCTGCACTGCCGACCCAGTTGGGAAGCCGTCGACTGCTCATGTCATCGCAGGCTATCCGCCGTCGCCATCATTCGCCTCCGCTCGTGGACCGGTGCACGGCCGGATCACGTCCCGGTGAAGTCCGGTTTCTCCTTGGCGAGGAAGGCCGCGACCCCGATGCGGGCGTCGGCCGTCGCGAAGACACGGGCGAACTCCGCCGCTTCGACACCCAGTCCGACGTCGATCGGTGTTCCGTAGCCCGAGCGGAACGCTCGCTTCACCGCGGCGTACGCCGCGGTCGGACCCGCGGCGTAGCGTGCGGCGTCCGTCATCGCCGCGTCGAGGAGCTCGTCGTCGGGAACGACCTTGTCGGCGATGCCGAGATCGAGGGCCTCCGCGGCGTCGACCTGCCTCCCGGTGAGGCACATCTCGAGGGCACGCTGATACCCGACGAGACGCGGCAGCCGCTGCGTTCCCCCGGCGCCGGGGATGATGCCGAGGAGGATCTCGGGTTGTCCGACCCGTGCGCTCTCAGCGAGGTACCGGAAGTCGGCCCCCATGGCGAGTTCGAGGCCGCCGCCGAGCGCGAATCCGTTGACGGCGGCGATCGTCGGCTTGTCGAGTCCGGCGAGCCGGGTCACGACCTTCGACAGGTTTCCGGCCAGTTCGTCCTCCGATTCGCCCTCGAAGCTCGCCTGGAACCCGGTGATGTCCGCACCGGCGGCGAAGTGGGGCGCCCCGGTGATCACCACGGCCCGGACCGCCGGCGCCTCGGCTTCGGCGACCGCGGCGTCGATGTCGGCGATCAGTTCCGGGTTGAGTGCGTTGACCGGTGGCCGGTTCAAGGTGAGTACGGCGACCCCATCGGTGACGGCATATCCAACGAGACCCACGACGATCCCTCCATTGCTCGCGTCCCCGCAGGCTACAGGGTGTCGACGATGGACCCGGCCGCCGACCACGGATCGACCACCCTGGCCGTCACCCGGGCGAGGACGTCGTCGCTCGCACCGTCGAGCGACGCTCTCCTGCGGAGCCTCGTCCGGATCGCGGCTTCGATCTCGCGAACCGCCCGCTCCCGGCGACGTTCCCGCAGCGCCCCGGTCTCTTCGAGGTGCCTGCGGTGATCGGTGATCGCCGACCACAGTCGCTCCGTCCCCGTCCCGTCGGTCGCGACGGCGGTCACGATCGGCGGTCTCCATGCCCGCTCCGGACCGAGGTCGAGCATGCGCATGAGGTCGGTCACCGCATCGTCGGCCCCGGGTCGGTCCGCCTTGTTGACGACGAACACGTCGCCGATCTCGAGGAGGCCCGCCTTGGCGGCCTGGATCGAGTCCCCCCATCCCGGGTTGAGGACCACGACCACCGTGTCCGCCGACGAGGCGACGTCGATCTCGGCCTGTCCGACGCCGACCGTCTCGACCAGGATCTCTCCGAACCCGATGCCGTCGAGGAGTGCCACGACCCGGGGGGTGGCGTCGGCGAGGCCGCCGAGGTGCCCGCGGTTCGCCATCGACCGGATGTACACGTTGGGATCCCCGGTGTGCTCCTGCATCCGGATCCGATCCCCGAGGACCGCACCCCCGCTGAAGGGGCTCGACGGGTCGACGGCGACGACCGCCACGGTGGTCTCGGCCGCGGCCGCGGTGATCAGCCGGTCGACGAGCGTGGACTTCCCGGCGCCCGGCGCTCCGGTGATGCCCGTCACCCATGCGGTTCCTCCCGCGGGATAGACGGCGGTCAGTGCCCGGCGTCCCTCTTCGGTGTCGTCCTCGACGCGGCTGATGAGCCGGGCGATCGATCGGCGGTCCCCCGC
>JAOZRW010000046.1:12157-13719 GCA_029939995.1 Acidimicrobiia bacterium
CCGTCTGCCTGGAGGGCGGGGCGGATGTACTCGAGCGTGCTCTCGAGAAGCGACAGGTCGATCTCTCCGGCTCCGTCGAATCCGGCGTCGGGCCGGTCCGTCGGTGACGCGATCTCGATGATGTTCTCTTGGTCGGCCGCCATGGGCACAAGCTAACCCCGGACCGTGACCTATTGAGTCGCTTGTCGCGGTGCCGGAGCGTCAGATCCGGTCGATCGTCGCTCCGAGCGAACGGAGGTTGCCGACGAAGCCGTCGTAGCCGCGATCGACGTGCTGCGCTCCCACCACGACGGTCGTCCCATCCGCTCGCAGACCGGCGATCGTCAGCGCCGCCGCCGCCCGGATGTCGCATCCGTCCACCTCGCAGCCGCTCAACTCCTCGACGCCCCGGATGATGATGTGCTGGCCGTCGGTGTGGACGTCGGCTCCCATCCGGTTCAGCTCGCCGATGTACCGGAAGCGGGCGTCGTAGACGTTCTCGGTGGCGATGGACGTGCCCGCAGCGACCGAGAGGAGCGCGACCATCTGTGGATGCATGTCGGTGTGGTATCCGGGGAACGGCAGCGTTGCGAAGTCGATCGGTTCGGGCCGATCCGGCCCCTCGATGGTGATCCAGTCGTCGCCGGTGGTGATGGTCGCTCCGGTGTCGGCCAGCTTGCTCAGCTCCATGCGCAGATGGGTGGGGATGCAGTCGCGGATCGTGACCCGTCCTCCCGTCATCGCCCCGGCCACGATGTACGTGCCCGCTTCGAGGCGGTCGGGGACGACGTGGTGGTCGGCCGGCCGCAGTTCGTCGACGCCGTGGACGTGGATCGTGGAGGTGCCCGCCCCTTCGATGTCGGCGCCCATCGCCGTGAGGTACGCCGCGAGGTCGGCGAGCTCGGGTTCCCTCGCCGCGTTGCCGATCGTCGTCGTTCCGTCGGAGAGGACGGATGCGAGGAGGATGTTCTCGGTCGCTCCGACCGACGGGAAGTCGAGGAAGATGTCGGCGCCGTGGAGGCCGTCGGGAGCGGTGGCACGCAGGACCCCGTGGCGGAGTTCGAACACCGCGCCCAGGTCTTCGAGTCCGCCGAGATGGAGATCGATCGGTCGCGAACCGAAGTCGTCGCCGCCGGGGAGAGCGACCCTCGCTTCTCCCGTGCGAGCGAGGAGCGTGCCGAGGATGAGGATCGATGCCCGCATCTGCCGGACGAGGTCGAGGGGCGCTTCGGGGGTCGGCGTTTCCGGGACGACGATGGTCAGCGTCGTGCCGTCCCGCTCGCACGTCGCTCCGACGTGTTCGAGCACCTTGCCCATGATCGCGACGTCGAGGATGCGGGGCACGTTCGTGAGGTGATGCGTGCCGGGTGCGAGCAGCGTCGCGACCATGTGCTTCAACGCCGCGTTCTTCGCCCCGAGAACCGCGATCTCCCCCTCGAGTCGCGTCCCGCCGACGACGTGGAGAGATTCGGTCCGTGGCGCCATGCGGCAAGCCTAGGAGGGTGCAGGGCGATCCTGTTGCCCATGTCGGAGGACGGGCGGTCGGGTCGGGTGGTCCGTCGTCATGACCCCCCTGCTCCACA
>JAOZRW010000089.1 GCA_029939995.1 Acidimicrobiia bacterium
CGTCGTCGCCGGGCGGGTCTTCGCCGTCGAATCCGGCGCCGGCGAGCAGCTCCTCGTACTGGTCGGAGGACGCCCGCTCGCGCACCTCACCCCAGGTGGAGCAGTCGGTGAGCACGTCGACGACCTGCGCCGTGTCCTCGGCGACGAAGCGCGGCACGACGAAGAACCGGTCGACGCCGTCGTGGCCCCGCACGCTGCCGTAGACGAACTCCCAGGGTTCGTCGTCGGGTTCGTCGTCCGGTTCGGCGACTTCGTCGATGAACCGGACCGCCAGGAACCTGAGCTGTGCGGCGGCGGCCCGCACGAAGATCGTCCCCGCCATGCCGGTCAGCGGACGCAGGGCGAAGGCGTTGCCGTCGTCGTCCGGAAACGCGAGGACGCCCCACCGGTCCGTCACCCAGACGACCCCGCCGACCGGGAGATCGTCGAGCGACGCCTCCTCGATCTGGAACGCTCCCCTCGCCATCTCTCCGTCGTCGGCCCCGCCCACCCGGATGTGGTCCGGGATGCCTCCGGTGAGCTCGGACTTGTCGACGAACCTCACCGTCGCCGTGTCTCCATCGATCGCCAAAAGGACACCGGGCATCCAACTCTCAGGGTCCTCCCACGCCTTGCGTGCCTGGATCCAGTGGACGTTCCCGCCCAGCCGGTACCGGGCGGTCGTGCCGCTGCGCGGCGTCGTGCCGTGTTTCTTCTCCATCTCGATCGCTCTCCTTTCGCGGGACATGAGAGCGACCGACGCATACAGAAAGCCCTCCCATTGGGGGAGAGCTCGAGCCGGTACGCGCCAACATCGTCCGGATCCGAAGATCCGCTGGCGGTGGCACCTTCCTCCCGTTTCCGGAAGGGGTTGCCGGGCTGTCTCAGGGCCAGTTCCCTCGAGCCACTCTCGATGTCTATTGACATGAATGGTATCACAGAACGGCCGGAAAGTCAATCAGGACAAGGGTTTTCGCCGTTTCTGAAGATGTCGCGGAGAGGTGCTCAGACGACGGGGTTACGACATGCCATCATGGCTCCATGGCGCAGATGTATCCCGGTCGGCTGCCCCCCGACGCTTCGTCTTCGGAGAGGCCGGTGTACGCGGCACTCGAGCGTCTTCCCGATCCGTGGCGGGTCTTCTACTCGGTGGCCTGGCAGTCGAAGCGCAAGGGACGCCAGGGCGACGGTGAGGCCGACTTCGTGCTCCTCCACCCGGCCCACGGCCTCGTCGTGATTGAGGCGAAGGGCGGATCGATCCAGATCAGGGACGGCCGCTGGTTCTCGTCGAACCGGTCGGGGGCGCATCCGATCGATCCGTTCGAGCAGGCGACGTCCTCCAAGCACGCACTCCTCGGATACCTGCGGGAACGCATCCCGGACCTGCCGTGGCTCGAGGCCGGGCACGGCGTGTGGTTCCCGACGATTACCGTCGAAGGGGATCTGACGGCCGCCGCCCCCGACGAGATCGTCCTCGACCGCCGCGACCTCAACAAGCCCGTCGTCGCCGTCAACGACCTCGTGAACCGCTGGGGTTTGCACGGGTCGATTCCCGACGAGCACATCGAGAAGATCACCAGCCTGCTCGCACCGACGGTCACGATCCGTCACACGCTCGCCGACGATGTCGCCGAGGTGCACGCCCGCCAGCTGCTCCTCACCGAGACGCAGCGCCTCGCCCTCGCCGGTCTGCGCCGGGAGCGGCGGGTCCTCGTCTTCGGCGGAGCCGGCACGGGGAAGACCGTCCTCGCCACCGAGCGGGCACGACGCCTGTCCGCCGACGGGTTCCGGGTCGTGCTCACCTGTTTCAACCGGCCGCTCGGTGACGCCTTTGCCGCCGAGTTCGCCGACAACGACCTCGTCACCGCCGGCGGGTTCCACCACCTCGCGAACGGGTGGATCACCGATGCCGGCCTCGACTTCCCCGACGACCCGGCTCCGGAGTGGTGGGACGATCCGCTCGGCGAGCTCCTCCTCGAGGCGTTCACGGTCGGCGGCTTCCGCACCGACGCCGTGATCATCGACGAGGGCCAGGACTTCGACGACTCGTGGTTCGTGGCGCTCGAGGCCGCCCTCGCCGACCCCGACGAGGGCCTGTTCCTCGTCTTCGCCGACCGGCAGCAGGCGATCTATCGCAGCGACTGGGAGCCGCCGTTCGACACGGTCGAGTACTCGCTCGACCTGAACTGCCGGAACACGAACCAGATCGCCGCCGCCGTCGCCCGCGTCTTCGGCGACGACCTTCCGTCGATGGGAGCCGACGGCCCCGAGCCGGAGTTCGTTCCGGTCGCCACCCCGGAGGGGATCGATAAGGCGCTGCGCGGGATCCTGCACCGTCTCGTCAACGAGGGGGCGATCCCGGCCGACCGGGTCGTGATCCTCACCCAGAGCCGGAAGGGGAAGGACCGCCTCGTCGGTGAGACTCTCGCCGGTCTCACTCTCGGGACCGTCGGGGAGCCCGGCACGGTCGCCGTCGAGACGATCTACCGGTTCAAGGGCCTCGAGGCGGACGCGGCGATCGTGATCCTCGACCGGATCGACAAGGACCGTCACCGCGCCCTCGCCTACATCGGCATGAGCCGCGCCCGCTTCCACCTCGTCGTCGTCGGCCCGCAGGAGGTCGGAGCGGAACTCGGCTTCACCTGATCACCGCTCCGCGATGCCACGGGAACCAACCGAGACGGCCGGGCCGGAGTGCGACCCGGCCGTGCCGGACGTCACTGCTCGGGGATGTCGATGACCGGGCCGAGGACGGCGCCGCCGTCGACGACCCACTCCGATCCGGTGCTGTAGGTGGCGTCGGCCGCCATGAACATCAGCAGCTTCGTCACTTCTTCGGGCTCGCCGAACCGCTTGAGCGGCTGTGTCATCACGACCTCGTCGCCCATGCCTTCGGTCATCGGCGTGTGGATGGGCCCGGGGTGGATCGACATGACCCTGATGCCGTCTCCGCCGAGCTCCATGGCCGCGATCTTCGTCATGCCCCGGATCGCCCACTTGGACGCCCCGTATGCGGCGAGGGTCGCGTAGCCGACGAGCCCGGCGGTCGACGAGATGTTGATGACCACGCCTCCCCCGGCCTTCCTGAGCGACGGGATCGTGTAGTGCATACCGAGGAACGTGCCGACCAGGTTGATGTCGATGACCCGACGGAACTCGTCGGGATCCATCTCCTCGATCGGCGCCGCCGCCAGGATGCCGGCGTTGTTGACGAGCAGGCCGACCGGCCCGAACGCCTCTTCGGCCGTCGCCACCGCGGCCTTCCAGTCGTCGTCCTTCCGGACGTCGAGATGGACGAAGCGGGTCGCGTCGCCCAGCTCGTCCTGCAGGGCCCGTCCCTCGTCGTCGAGGATGTCCCCGAACACGACCCGCGCCCCTTCACCGACCAGGCCTCGCACGTGCGAGGCACCCATGCCCCGCGCCCCGCCGCTGATCAACGCGACGGTGTTGTCAAACCGTCCCATACGCACCTCCTCAGATGGTGGATGGTCGTCTCCTCCCGTAGTCCGGGATCACCTTCCATCGTCGCGCCGATGTCAACCCCCGTCAAGGGTCCGCCGCGTCGAGCGGGTCGGGGCCGGGAATGGTCGCTATCGGGCGCAACGGCCTGAGCGGAAAACGCTGCGCTACATCGCGTGGAACACTGACAGAGGCACCCGAGGCGAACGGCACTGTACGATCGTCCC
>JAOZRW010000204.1 GCA_029939995.1 Acidimicrobiia bacterium
TGGGTGAACACGTCGGCCGACGTCACGGCGCACAGCGGGGCGTCGGGTTCGACGACCAGATCGACCGTCTCCGCCGAATCGATAGCGGCGATCAACTCACGGGTCGCCTGCCACGAGTCCGACGCGAGTCGCCGGTAGCCGTCGGTTCCGAGGTGCTGCACGGCGGCCCAGGCGGCGGCGAGCGACGCGCCGGACCGCGTGGATTGGATCGTGGGGTTGGCGACGGGGTAGCCGGTCCACGACGCGGTCGCGAAGAACTGGTGGGATCGGCGTTCGGCGTCGCGGTAGAGGACGAGCGATGCCCCCTTCGGCGTGTACCCGTACTTGTGGAGATCCATCGAGATCGAGTCCACCGTCTCGATCGAGAAGTCGAAGTCGGGTGCATCGTCGAGGAAGGGCAGCACCATCCCGCCGACGCAGGCGTCGACGTGGAGCCAGCGCCCGGTCTTCTTCGCGACTCGGCCGATCTCCGCGATCGGGTCGACGACACCGTGGGCGTAGGACGGGGCGGAGGCGACGACGAGCGCCGTCCGTTCGTCGATGGCTTCGTCGACCGCCTCCGGTATCGCACGGAAACCCTCGTCGACGGCGGTGGGACGGATGTCGAGGTCGAGGTAGGCGGCGGCTTTGTGGAAGGCGGCATGGCCGGTGATGGGCAGCACGACGTTGAGCCGCCCTTCGACGCCGCCGGCCCTCAGTGAGTCGCGGGCGGCCTTGGTGGCGAGGATGATCGACTCGGTGCCGCCCGAGGTCGCCGACCCGACGGCCTGCTCGTCGCCGTTGAGGATCGAGCGGGCGAACGCCATCAGGTCGTTCTCGAAGCGCAGGAAGCTGGGGAACGCGGTGGGGTCGAGACCGTTGGATCCGGAGAACAGCCGCATCGCCTCGACGGTGAGGTCGCTCAGGTCGGGCCCGTCGAAGACGTAGGTGAAGGCCCGTCCGAAGCCCCACTCCCCGTCCCGAGCGGCGATCTCCCGCAGTTCGCCGAGGACCTCGTCGATGGACCGTGAGCGCTCCATCGGCGCATCATACGAC
>JAOZRW010000205.1 GCA_029939995.1 Acidimicrobiia bacterium
CGACGAGGAGAATCGGAGCTCTGTCCCGGTTCGCAACGGCGAGACCGGCAAGAGCGTCGACGTACGTGCCGCTCGTGGCGAGATAGGCGGTCGTCGCACCGTCGGGATGTGCCCACCGGGAGATGGCGACGGCCGTGCCGTACGCATCGTCGCCCGCGAGCCGTTCCACCCTTCCTGATATCGCGTAGGCGGCCAACTCTTCTTCAACAGACGCTCCGACGACTCCCGCGTCGCCGAGCACGACGATCACATCCGGCTGGAGGCGAGCCAGTTCATCGCGTGTGTAGTCGGGCAGGCTGTCCGGCCTCGTCAGCAGCATCGGTGAGGCATTCAGGGCCGCGGCCGGGGCCCCGGCGACCGCCGCAGCGAAGTCGAGTCCGCCGGTGACGAATGCGTAGCTCACACCGGGTTCGAAATGCATGCGAGCGATCTGGGCCGCGGTGTCGTAGCGATCCCGGCCGGCGAGGCGCACGACATCGACGCCGAACTCCGAGAGGCCCTCTTCGACGGCCGGCGCAAGCGCAGCCTCGCCGCCGAGGATCACGACCCGGGAAGGATCCAGACGGAGAATCTCGTCGACCGTCACCGCAGGAATCGACTCGACCTCAGACAACAGGATCGGGCCGTTCGCCCTGGCAGCTCCCGTGCCGCCGGCGAGGGCGTCCGGGAAGTTGTAGGCCGTGGCGAGGTAGACGACGTCTGCGCCGTCCGGATAGGCACTCTGGGAAATCTCAACGGCGGTTGTGAACCGGTTCGCTCCCGCGATGCGAGGCATGTCGATCCTGGTCGCCGCCTGGAGGGACGGGTACGGGTTGATGACGACACCGTTCTTATGGAGTTCGAAGTGGAGTTGCGGGCTCACCCATTCGGCGTTCCCGCTGTCGCCCACCCAGCCGATCAGTTGGCCGGCCACGACCTCGGTTCCGACGTCCAGGCCGGGAGCGAAACCCCAGCCCTTCCCATCGTCGGTGCCGGGCGTGTCGTTGTTCATGTGGATGTACCACGTCTCCCACCCGTCGGAGTTCTTGAGCCCCC